>CAWWCC010000276.1:0-3963 GCA_963935315.1 uncultured Planctomycetaceae bacterium
GCGTAGCCGAAGCGAGCGAACGGGGCTGAATCGCTTCGGGTGCCGGGGGTCGATAACCGCGCAGTGTTGTAATGATTTCTCCATCGCTCGATCAACAATTTCGCCTCAAGCATGGTGTCAAAGAGATCGCGGTTCAGTAGCTCATCTCTGAGTTTGCCATTGAAGTTTTCGATAGAACCGTTTTCCCAAGGACTACCAGGCTTGATGAACAGAGTCTGTACTTCGACTTGCTTTAACCAATCACGAACCTTGTTCGCTGTAAACTCCGGACCGCCTGTCACCCCGAAGATACTTTGGCACTCCGCGACAGATAAACGGGTCACTTAGCCGTTCCAATACATCCTCACTCTTAAGCTTCCTGGCTGCGTCGATCGCCAGACATTCCCGTGTGAATTCGTCGATGATGGTCAGCATACGAAACGCACGTTCTCTTTCTCCAAGGCCTTTAGGCGCTTAGCCTGGTCGGTACGTAGACCACCGTATTCCTTGCGCCATCGGTAATAAGTCTGTTCCGTTACACCGATCTTCTTCGCTGCCAGAGCTGCAGTGCGGCCCTTAGAAATCTCTACCTTGGCGGTTCTAGTTGCTTAAGCCCTTAGGCTTTAGGTGGAAAAGAACGAATGATTTTTTTAACAAGTGCTTCACTTGCCTGGGCCTCTTCACTAACTATCCCATTAGCACCCAATGTGGCTAATCGCGTCACCGTGACTTGATAGCGGCATCGGACAAATAGCAAGCAATGTGGGTTCTTCTTGCGTGCATTTTTCGTTATAGAAATTGCGTCCTCGTCATTCGGAACGCAGACAACCACCATGGCAGCATCCGAGAGATGTGCGTGGTCCAAAATGTCTGGTTGCGTAGCATCGCCGGCAATCGTGCGGAAACCTTGTTGTGAGAATGGATGCAGATTAATCGGACTAAGATCCACTACACAAACGTCATATCCAGTCATCTCGATTCGTGAAGCCACCTGTCGGCCTGTCGGACCTGCTCCAATAACTATCGCTTGTTGGCCAATTTCCTGTAGTGATTGGTCTGCAGAGGCATACTCGCTCAAATCAGTTGGGTCCTGTAACCAGCGCATCCCTAACCGTAGTAGCAATGGTGTCAGGATCAGTGACCCAAGTGCAAGTGTCACCAACTGTACGTACTGCTGGTCTGTAACAACACCGGCTTCCAAGCCAAGTAGCACCAACACGAAGGCAAATTCGCCGACATGAGCCAGGCCGATACCCATACCCATTGAAGATTTCCAGGATAAACGGGTCAATCGAAGTGCAACGAAAGCAGCCAGCGCTTTCACCCCAATCAGTACTGCAAGTCCACCGAACATGAGCAACGGATTTTTCCAAAGCAGGCTCGGGTCAGCAAGAAGACCAAGGCTAATGAAAAAAATTACTGCGAACACTTCTCGGAGGGGCAGGATTAAGGCGTCGACTTGTCGAGTCCAGCGGTTGCCGCTAAATATCAATCCTGCAGCAAAAGCTCCAATAGCTGGTGGTAATTGCACGGAATAAGCGGCCAAAGTCACGCTGCCGAGAATGACAAGAGTAAACAGTACCACCAGGTCCGGACTGCGATGATTCGCAAGCAACGGAATAGCCCAGCTCGCTATGAACCGACGTATCACAACGACCGCACCAACAAATAACAAGGATGTGATTGCTGTTTGCAAAAAAACACTTGCTGTTGCTTCTGTGCTGGAGCCCGTGAGAAGTGGCACCAAGAGCAAAAGTGGAATTAATGCAGCATCCTGAAAGAGCAAAATGCCAATTGCACGTCGACCCAGAGGAAGTGCCGATTGTCCTGATTCTGAAAGAGATTTAAATACGAGTACGGTCGAGCTGAAAGAAGTGGCAGCGCCGATCAGCAGGGCAGGTTGCCAGTCCATGTCGGCTGCCATCAAAACGACAGCTACCGGAACAGCAACTAAGATCATTTGAACAGATCCCCCAATGGCAAGATTGCGACCCAAAGACAACAACTCTTCCAAGGAGAACTCTAAGCCGATAGAAAAAAGTAAGAGAAAAACACCCGTCTCTACGAAGTATTCGATATCATGTTGCTTTTCTGTAATCAATCCAAAAGAGCTTGCACCAATGAGTGTGCCCACAATCAGATACCCAACAAGCACCGATATACCGATCTTACGGCATATCAAGCCTGCCAATAAACCCGCAGTTAGGATAATCAGAAGATCGTAAATGAGCTGGAGGAGCATCTGTCAGTTGCCTATCATTGGGAACTATAACGATCACGTCTTCTTTTGGCCGACGACATCGAGGTTATATGAAGACGGAATGTTTTGGCAATTTTGTTGGCAACATTTTTTGAGACTCCGGCTTCACTGGCATGTTCTTTCCAGTCCCGAACTGCCATATCAACCTGCGATACAATTTCGCGCGCTCTTCTCGCTTTTATTCCGCCGATATTTGCTAGTGCCAATAAGTCCATTAAATCAAAGTCATCCCTCTTTCCATTGATGCTCATTTGGTGCTGGCTCGTCCAGGCTCCACTTGGATTGTAAGAATAGGCAACATTGAATGCAGGGGATAACTCCCACTCTCCGTCTCGATTCATCAAAAAAGCGATATTCTTCACATGATCATCCTGGTTTCGGGCTATCACATTAAAGACAGCTCGACGCAATTGCTCTTCAATTTGCTTAAACGGTAATTGCAATTGCTTCATGGTTTGGATTGCTTGCTCATAGGAATAGGCACCCGCGAGATTAAAATCGTAGTGCCTTAGTGCAGACAAAGACTGCATGTGAAGTTTGCCACCTTTTTCGGTTCGATCGAACCTTTGCGTCATGAAATGTGCGCGGCCTCCCTCTTTGTGCAAGCGGCATCGTGTCATGTTGATGCCCGCTTTTTTTGCCATCAAAGAATAGGCATACTCAATCAATCCGTAGCCTTGCGGGTCGGCCAATTCTTTGTCCTTGTTATTTGAGATGCCATCAAATTTTACGATCCACTGAGTGAAACCGCTGTCGGATTCGAGCTGACCAGATCGAAATTCTCCCGTTGCTTCGTTCCAGGCAAGGATTGCTTTCGCGCGCGCACCGCCTGCAGACGTGCCAACCCGCAAAATATCCTGAATGACTTCTTTATCGTCCTCGCTCGTGAATTGCCCCGTTGGCGATGCTCGCTCGGTGAGTACTTGGTTCGATAGTCGGACCAGTTCTTCAACTTGTACGGATCGATTGGTTGTAGGTGCCCCAGCAATCGTGGGGAGAAATTCAAGTGCTCCCATACCCTGAGACCCGATATAACAGAGCCTTTCTACCGGATTGAAGGACTCGGGTGTTCGACTTTGCCTCGCGAGCCAGGCGTCAATGAGTGCATTTCCAAACTTGTCTGGAAGCGAATCTGCCAGCAGCCCAGGGAGCCGCTTAAAGGTTTCTTTGGAAAGGGAAGGAAATTGATAGTTTCCTTCCTTCAGCGGCATCATGATTGGGGAAACTTCAATTCCACTTTTCAAAAAATCTGGCGAATACTGGAAAATACCAAGTTCTTGGTTTTCATCCCATGTTACGGCAGCAATGTCTTTTCCCCAAAGCAAGACCCGTGCATCAGTCATCAATTACCCCACTGCCACTTCTTTTCGGGTGGCGAATTTTTTTTGATACGTGGTGACGACGCGTTTTTGCGTTGGCCCTTGCGTTGGACTCTTTCGATGGGGCGGATTTCGGAAGATGGGATGAGGGTTTCTAAAGAATTCGTAAGATTGAGGGCAATCATGATGCGGATGAAGGTATCCAGTGAGACTCCTTTCCCATTCTCCATGCGACTGATGGTACGTCGAGAAACGCCAGCCTCTTCTGCTAACTTGGCCTGACTGAGGTTTTTCATGAGGCGAACAGACTCGAGCCTTTTGCACAAATGCGCCTCAATTTGCTCGCTAGTTAGTAGCCTGATGTTTTGGGACATAAGTTGCTCATAATATGGAAATAAAGCTCTT
>CAWWCC010000277.1:0-3957 GCA_963935315.1 uncultured Planctomycetaceae bacterium
CACAAGGAGTATCGTCGGCAGCGTCAGATGTGTATAAGAGACAGGGTCACGACTCCCATCTCATTGGCAAACCGACTGTCAAAGCCACCTTCTTCGTGGAGTTGTTTCCAGGGTAGACGATTGGACTTGATATAGGCCCGCAAATCTTTCTGATCGAAGTCGAGATTGACGCCGATTATTTCTAGTCCCCGGGCCCCCCCATACTTCTTGTACAGATTACTAAGCACTGCGTGGTCTGCTATGCAGAGAGGGCTTGTCGTCGTCCAGTATTGGATTACCACGACTTTGCCACGATATTTTTTTAGATCAACTTTGCCACCTCGGATAGCGTCGCCTTTCAACTGGATCGCACGCCCTTCTGATGTCAAGCGTGTGACTGCCCCTTGGGCAATTGCCACGGCTGGGCTTTGCGGGAAATCCTCCAAGATCTGACGGTACCAGCGGATGGCTGCATCGTTGTTGCCTGCCATTTCGGTATTGATGGCCAGCATACGAAGTGCTTCGGCACCGTGGGGGCTTTCAGGATAGCGTTCGATAAACGCTTCTAGATCCTCTTGCCATTTTGCCTGAGCTTTGGCGTAGTCCACATCTGGATCAGCGAGAGTTTCTGCATAGTATTGGGCAGACATTCGATGAAATTCAAAGTAGGAGATGATCCCAATGGACTCCTTGTTGTCGCGTAGTTTTTGCTCCATGCCCCGCAAAAAGTCGATGCCTTTGGGATAAGAGCCGTCTTGGGCTGACGCGCTGACCATGTCGGCCAATTGTATGAGCCATTGCTCACGTTCGGCCGCATTGGGCATGGCTTCTGCAATGGCCATGAGCAGTTTGGCCCGATTGGCATTTAAGCCGGGCTTATCCTGGTCGGCAGCTTCGGTAATCTTTACATCCAATTGCTCCAGTTTGGCGAGCAAATCTTGCAGCTTCTCGCTGGGCTCATTGCTCAGGTTGACAACAGCGCCAACACCCGCTCCGCCTCCGTTATCCGGGAAGAAGAAAAAGCTTAGCCCCTCACGATTACTGCCAAGCGCAGGACCATCGATGAATTTCCAGGCCCCTTTGATGCTGATCATGGTGCCAAGTTGGATCTGTTGATGTGCCTCACCCATGCGAACCATGGCCCAGACGTTTTCATACACCATCACATCCTTACGAGATCCATTGGTGCCTGCTGGCACCATGCCGGGTTTTAAGCCGCCAAAATCACTGAATTCACAGTCATCGTCGAGTTCTTCGGAATTTAGTAAATTCTTAAAAGTGGTAACCGCCGCCTTCGATCGTTGCACCAACTTATCGGCTTGCGCGGGGGCCAACCCCAATCGTTCGATCTCTTCGGGCTTGAGTACAAGCGTTGCAAATCGTTTGACATCTTTGTTGCGCAGTGCTGATATGACCTGTTCAGCAGACTCTTCGGGCGAAATCAATTTCCAGTCGTCGATTATGTTATTGGCATCACCGTCCGTGTTGATTCCCCAACGCGTTCCCGCCCAATGAAACCACCGATATTGGTCCGCTTTGCCATTATTGTTGGAGTCAATGTCACGGTAGACTTCCAGACCAGACCGAAAGTAGCCCCAAGTGTCGACCATATTATCGTTATTCGAATCAGAGAACTGTCTTAGTATTTCTCCTTTGGGATCGCGGACGACCCAGGCAGTGCAACCATTTATTTTTTCAGCTTTAATCGTGCATTGCCCCAACTCCTGGGATGTCGGATGATCGATTTGAATCCCATCCTGGACTGGCTTCAGCTTGAGAGCGTCGACGACTGAAGGAACTGCCTGACATGCGCGTGGCAGGAGCGCAAAAACGCAGCCAAGAATACATCCCCAATTGCGAAGCAGACAAAGCATTTCAGGACCCTTCCATAAAGATAATATTCACTTAGACCAATCCTCTCAGAGCGTCTAAGCACCTAATTCTAAAAATCCAAAATTCCACGCCCGCGTAAGGCCGTCCGCCTTGGATGGTTGGGACTCCCCAATTACCAAATCCAACAGGGCCTATAAACACCGTATTGGGGGTTCTCCAGGGACAGCTTTATAGCCTTTTGCCTCAGTGTAGGCCTAGTCCACATATTTAACCCAGTTTCTGCAGCGATGCCCCAATCCCTGCCAGAGCCATATCAGGGTTGGATCAATGATTCTCAACTAGGATTAATCAGCTGGCAGTCACTATCCTGGCAGGCCTTTCTTAGAAAGGACTGCGGGCAAAAGCCTGACGAGTCGGATGAAATACCCCTGCTAGCCCATAGATTTGCCGTTTGACAGCAACCGACGGGATCCTAAAATGGCCGATTCGACCGATGTCCTTTGCGCAAAGTGTTCACAGCAAAAAGTTGCTGGCATGTTTCCAGGATTTGAGGTCCCCGAGTTAACAGAGTGTCCACTACTTGCTCGGGCGTGTAGCTCAGTTGGTTAGAGCGCAGCCCTGATAAGGCTGAGGTCCCAAGTTCGAATCTTGGCACGCCCATTTTTGGCCAAGCCGGAATTGGATCGCGTGCTAGTGCACGGAATCCAATATCCGTTTGGCGAAGTGAGGTTTTGGCCAAGCCGGAATTGGATCGCGTGCTAGTGCACGGAATCCAATATCCGTTTGGCGAAGTGAGGTTTTGGCCAAGCCGGAATTGGTGAAGTGAGCGTTTTTGGCCAGAAGGGGTTGCGGTTAGAGTTGGGACCTCTGCTGATTTTTGTTGGATTTGTCACTATGTCTTGTCGACTATGTGTCATGTTTATCAGGTCATGATTTTTCAACGAGGTGAATGAATTGGATTTTTGGATCAGGATTCTGAAATAGTTTTTCAATTCTTGGTCTAATTTCCCCAATCCAAATATGATTGGGGCCGTAGCTCAATTGGGAGAGCACCGGCTTTGCAAGCCGGGGGTTAGGGGTTCGAGCCCCCTCGGCTCCACTGTCACGTAGTAGCTAGCTCACATCTTTCATCTGTTTCTTAGCAAGATGCACTGGACTTGCCTGTAGCTGGCATGATTGGTTTTATCGCTACTTTCGGCATAGGCTGCGATCTCTTTTCGCTTTCTGTTTAGTTTTCATGCTCCGCCAGTGGGCGAATTAGCTGAGACACTTGCCACGGGGTAGCCTTGGTCTCTTGCCTCAAGGCTTTGGTTTAGCCGCTGTTGAGGGTGAGATGCTTAGGGCCTCATATACGTTACAGGTGGTTTTTTCTTTGTAAGCAGACTGTAAATCTTTTACATGGCAGAAGTTTTTCCCCTCCCCCCTTTATTGTTTGACATGACAAGTGCTCGACCTAGTCTTGCTTGAAGAACCTAGAGAGATTTAGGGACGAAAATTATTATTGCTAGATGCAATTGCCCCTATATTGTGGCTTTTTTGGCCGTTGACCCTGTTGCTACATCGGATAGCCATGAATTATTTGCTCGTAGATATTCCGTTAACTTTTGGCGGACTTGTTTTAGGTTTCTTCAGTACCATGTGGTACGTACGATTCAAGTCGGACCATGCTGTCAGCAAAGAGGTGGAGTCGGAGGATTCTGTCTCCAATGAGCAACATGTCAAGGACACCGAACGCGTCAACATGGCTGCCATGCAACTGCAAGACTTGGCGAAAAATGTGGCCACAGATGTTGGTGTTCACAACAATTTGGTCAGCACAATTTCAGACGAATTGGGATTAATCTCGGCAGATCCCAATAACTCGCAGGCGACCATCAACGAAGCGGCGTCCAAAATTCTTGCTGCCAATAAAAAATTGCAGGATCGGTTGATGGATGCCGAGCAAAAAATTCAAACCCAAGCCGAAGAGATTCGTACTCAACAAACTGAAGCAAGAACCGATTCGCTTACGCAAATCGCAAATCGGCGTGCATTCGATGACGCTCTGCTAAAAAATCTTGCCAGCTTTGAGGCCAATAAAACGCCCTTTAGTCTGCTTATTTTTGACGTCGATCACTTCAAGAAGTTTAACGACCAGCATGGGCC
>CAWWCC010000278.1:0-3949 GCA_963935315.1 uncultured Planctomycetaceae bacterium
ACAAGGAGTATCGTCGGCAGCGTCAGATGTGTATAAGAGACAGGCCATATGTCGTCACAAGTGTAACGAAACGAAGTCGCTCTGGCAGCGGCAATCTAAGAGGTAGCAGAGGGTTCTTCGTAGCAGTACGGGCAAGACTCGCCCGGTACATACTGCGGAGAGGCCTGCTGGTCGACCGTAAGCGGGTTTTGGCAAGCATAGCAGAGAGTCGTTGCCGTTTCTTGCAGGTTGGCATCGACGGCTGTCCGCTTATCGAAAACGAAGCAATCGCCTTCGTAATGCGCCTGGCCGCAATCTTCGAAATATTTCAGGATACCCCCATCAAGCTGGTAAACCTGATCGAAACCATTCTGCGCTAGATAAGGCCCTGCCTTTTCGCAACGAATACCACCCGTGCAGAACATGACGACGGGCTGATTCTTGTATTGGGGTGGGATTTCTCGCGCCGTTTCAGGAAAATTACGAAAGTGATGGATTGGCAATGTTACCGAATTTTGAAAAGTTCCGAGTCGCACTTCGTATTCATTTCGCACATCTAGTAGCGTGCACGGTCGACCCTCGTCAAGCCATTCTTTAAGCTCTTGAGGCGTAATTTTTTGCGCAGGTGCATTTTGTGGATCGATGCCCTCGATACCAAAAGCGATGATCTCCTTTTTAATCCGCACCAGCATGCGATTGAATGGTTGGTAATCGCTGAGGCTTTCTTTTACGGTGAGAGGGCCTATCTCTGCGTCGTTTTCCAGATGCGCGATAAGCGTGGCAATTGCCGAAGGACAGCCTGCTAAAAATAGATTGATTCCCTCAGGACTTAGTAAGATCGTTCCCTTGAGTTCCAAGTCGCGACAAAAACTGCGCAGCGGATCACGACGCTCTTCAATATTAGTAAGGCGAGTGAATTTGTAGGCCGCAATATTGACGACTTTTTCGGTTTTAGCAGGGTTGGTCGTGTTCGTATTCATGCTTGTCCAATTATGAACCAACTTGGCCCTCAGGGAAACCTCGCAAAATTGCAGGCCAGTAATCCTGTTTCTTGGGAGAGTTCATGGTGGCAATACTCATCTTGGATGGGAGGGACTGCCGAGAAGTATTTGTCTAGAAAAGCGCTGCTGGCATTTCTCCCTAAGGGCTATGGGGGCGTTTGGCTTTGGTCATTCAAATCCCAATCGTATTCAAGATAGTGAACCTGTGTGTTTTTGCTCTCTGCCAACTTCCTGGCAGATTCAGGAAGCAGGGGCGCGATGCGTCGCATTTGATCGGCCGTAGTTTTGCCAAAATCGTTGCCGAACCAGGAAAGGATCTTTGAGATAAAGATGGTCTTTCGTGAGGTATCGAATTGCAAGTTATTTTTGTTGGCAAAAAATACCTCGGCATTGGTTCGAAGCTGCTGATCAAGCTTTTGTCCAACATAAGCTTCATCCAACAAGCGAGGGCAACCTTTGGAAGCACAGACAATGGCAAAGTGAATGCGAGGTTCTTGCATGGGTCGCAGGATTTTATGCTCGATGTGATTCAAAGAATACGAATCATCAGCAACCCAGAGTTGCAAGTCATCCCATATCTTGTAGCCAAAAAATTTTGAGTCGTGGTTCTTGATGCTCGTTGTCGGGTACTCACGAAGTATGCCCTTGATAGTGACCGCATTGTAGGCATTTATCCAATAGGCCAGTGTGATGTTTTTTGCGGATTGTGGACTCAAGGTTGCTGACGAAAGGTGATTGAGATAGCTGTCGAGCGATTCCAAGTCGAGTGGGGTTGCTAGCCACGTTTGGTAGTCCACCATTCCCATTGAATCGACATGTTTTTTTAGCAAGTTGCTCCAGGTGGCGTGACTGATTTGATCAATTGGTATGCGCTGTGCAGGGACAACCTGGGTGCCAACGGTAACGGTTGGACGTGCATAACACATATACATGGTGCACAGCAGAAAAAGTACCACTGCGATAAAACGGGCCATGTCCTTCATTGGAAAATCCTGTATCAAAAAACGGTGCAGAAGCAATGTGTATTCTATTTATTCTGAAGTATGTAAAGCTTGTCACATTTCATGGATAAATGGATGAACAAATCCGGGTTAAGGTTGGCTTGCGTAGATCTCCGTGTCGGGATGCATGGCATACCAGGAAAACCAAAAGGAGTAGATCCAGCTGAGACTTTGATCGGCCTCAACAATACGAAGACTTCTGGCAGAGGGCAGAAACTCGATACGCAACGGTTTGCCATCGATACGATCCTCCAGGATTGGTTTCTCGGCGCTAAAATCCGACAAAGGATAGGCACGCAGGGTTGAATTCGAAAACACACCCAGAACGGGCTCCTTGGCTGGCAAACGATTGCTGCTTGGGACTGGAAACATCAATCGTTCGGTACGCATGTATTCCTGGTATGGGGTTCGTTCGTAGTTCCGACGGTAACCCGTTTCGTTAGAAAGTACTTCGGTGCTCGGATATTGGCTTAACCAACTGCTCCAAGCTGTAAGCTCCAATGGCAGTAACCCATCCATTGTTGCCGTATCAGGCCACTTTGCGACGAAACAGATTCAACGCTGCTATCCATTGTAAGAAATACGATCGTATCCTTACTGAATGGCGATCAAGGATTTATAGGTTCGCAAATAAAGGGTGCCATTGGCGAATACGGGTGAAGACGCAATTTCTTCTTCTAGTTCGTTAGTTGCCAGTACTTCAAACTTTCGCCCTGCCCTGACTACGGTAACAATGCCGCCACGACTCGTTAGATAAATTTTTCCATCAGCAAATACGGGTGAAGCTCGATGACGATCACGCACCGTACGCTCTTCATAGATTTTTTCAGCCGAATTGGCATCGAGGCACAGTAGATTGCCATTTTCACGGCAGAGATAGACAAGACTATCATGGGCCAAGGGTGAGGGAACATCAGGTGTATTTTTAGGATACCTCCAAGCAACATATTCCGTATCGGTAATGTCTCCCCTTCCGAAAGGTCGAATCCCCAGCACTGGGCCATTTTTTGCTGTGGGTACGATAATCAGATTCTTGGTTGCTGAAGGCGAAGCAACAAAGCGAAATGTGGGATGGTAATTGCTGTGAGGGTTTAATCCGCCGCAGCGCCACAGTTCATGGCCATCGGCCAGATCGTGGGCAATAATGTAGTCTGCGCCGTGTGTGAGGAAGAATGCTTTATCAGGTCCGTGCAATGTATAGACAATGGGCGAAGCGTAGGAGTGTTCGCACTCTTTGCTGGCTTCCGTAAAACGTGGTTGGCGCCATATCTCCTGACTGGTGACTGCATCAAGGCACACAACGAGCGCTTCTCGTGTATCGGAAATTCCATCGCCATGGATTAACTGCAAAAACAACCGTTGGTCAAAAAGGACGGGCGTTGATGCCATTCCAAACTGTATTTGGAATTCGCCATACCGGTCTTGTAAGTTGAATTTCCAGATTTCGTTACCATTAGTGTCAAAGCAAGCCAATGTGCCGGTCCCTACCATAGCCCATACATGCTTCCCATCGGTACTCGGTGAGGGCGATGCCATATTGCCTTCGTCACCACGCACCGACCGATCATCAGCAGAAAGTGTTTGCTTCCAGAGAAATTTGCCTGCAGTGGACACGCACCAAAGCTGCAACTCATTTTCAGCAGCGGTTGTTAAAAAGATTCGATCATCCCAAACAACGGGTGTGGCACCTGCCTGGCCCGGTAAATCCAACCGCCAAGCAATGTTTTCGTGGGCGGACCATACCATGGGAACCGGGCTTTCTGCACAGATTCCCGCGAAGTCGGCACCGCGCCACTGAGGCCAATTCTCCGCGAATAAATAACCGCTATTAGGGACCATCGCTAAAACAAGGAGGATCGCTATAGATTTGCCTTGTGAATATTTCACGCCGAAATTGCTACCAATTGAGTAGGTCGTCATTTGGATATCACCGTAAAGGTGCGAATAGCAGGTGCTCAACCTCGTTGC
>CAWWCC010000279.1:0-3948 GCA_963935315.1 uncultured Planctomycetaceae bacterium
CCGCAAAACCTTTGAGCCATGCTTATGCAGGCAAAAGCTACGGCGACAATAATATTAACGGGTTCCTACGTTTTATTGGTGAAAACGAGTCTTCCTTTCGAACTGCTTTTGGCAATAAATTTAACATCAACGATACCCTGATCCATGGCATCGAAGATGTCTACGGGTTCACTTTTGGGGGCAATTTCAGGAGATTCTTCTGGAGATCCCGTCACCGAAGTCGATGGGTTGACTTCCTCTGCGGCATTTAACGGAGTGCAGAGAAAAGATACGCACAGTGTGCCCAATGCCCATAGAACGACAAACACTGGGGTGATCAACTTACAATGTCGGTTGGTCTTCATACCATTTTGCCTTGATGATTGCCTCGAATCAGAATCCTCGACTGGGATAGATAGAACCCTCAGCCATCCATTCAGCATAAACAGAACGGATACAAATGCCAAGAATATTAGTATTTCAGGGCAGTCAGACTGCAAAGTCACAAAAATCATGGATATATGGTTTTTATCACCTTTCTGCTGGATATCGCAGAGACTCATAAGCCAACATTGCCCCAGGTGACCCGTGAGGCGGTCTTTGCGTAAACCCGCCAGGTTTTACGTGGTTGGAGGAGAGACCCCATTTGGGATAAAACTGGCTATTCTGAGGTTGTCTTCTGCTTGCATTTTGCCAAACAATGCAGTTTGTGAGGGCGCGAAGTCGAGAGGGTCAGGAGATAGCTTCATCGGGTATTACGCCATCCAGACCACTGCAATCTTTTTGATACCTGCTGAAGATAGACCAAATGTCTACCAATACACTATCTCCCGTAAAAAGTTCTTTTCGACAAGCATGGATAGTCTCTGCCTGGTGGGATCTGACCTATGTGGTCATTACTCCGGTTTTGATTGTGCCTGTTGTACTATTACTGGCACGCCATCTACTGTCTCCTGAAGCCCTTTCTCTGGCAGTAATTGCCTTTGCTTCCTTGGGGCATCACTTACCAGGTTTTATGCGTGCCTATGGCGATCGTGAACTTTTCATGCGTTTTCGCATGCGGTTTTTACTGGTGCCTCCCTTGGTATTTGGCATGGCCCTGTTATTTACACCTCCCGCATCGATCAAAAATGCATTGCATTTTCCATGGGTGCATTTGCATGGCCTGGAACTTATTCTCTTGCTTTGGGGAACCTGGCACGGCCTGATGCAAATTTATGGTTTTATGCGCATCTACGATGTCCGACTTGGAATTCATGATCGCTGGTCGGCGCGGTTAGATCATTGGCTTTGTTTAGTGGTTTTTGTTGCTGGTATGGTATTTAGTGATGCACGCGTGTTTGCTGTAGCAAACACAATGTGGCAGTCTGGTTTACCCCTCTTCGGCCCCCAATGGGTCACTTATGCAAGATGGTTGGTTGGCATAGGTGCATTGGGTGTATTGATTGCTTATATCATCAATCTCTTGATTCGTTATAGGCAAGGGCAGCCAATTAGTTGGCTTAAGATGCTGCTGATTGGCATTACGGGTTGGTTCTATTGGTTCACTGGCAGACTTTCAACCAATGTGTTGATAGGTCTTGCTATGTTCGAGATATTTCACGCTGTCCAGTACTATGCCATTGTCTGGATTTATAACCGCCGGTTGTTTCAGCGTGCTGGTGATAAGTTTGGCATGCTTGGATTTCTGTTTCGTGATCGATGGTCGATGCTGGGAATCTATCTTGCAATAATCGCAGCTTATAGCTCAATACGTTACTTTGTGATGGATAGTAGTGGATATGTTTTTCTTGCTGATCATACCGATTCCTACCAATGGTTGATGGCGTTCTTCGTGACTTCATCAATACTACATTTCTATTTTGATGGTTTTATTTGGCAAGTTAGTGAAAAGAAAACGCAGCAAAATCTAGTAGAGCAATGTACGACTACAGCAGAGACAGAACATAAAGTTCCTGGTTGGGCCCATGCTGCGAAATTGGGTCTGCTGATTGCACTAGTCCTGACATTGGTCTATCTGGAGCAATTCCACCTCTCTCGGAATCCCCAAGAAAAGGCCAAACGTATCAAAGCCTTGACATCACTCACGCCAGATTTGCCGGAGTGCCAGTCCATACTTTGTCGCGATGCGTTGCAGCGCAATGATGGGAAGGCCGCATTGGAGCATGGACTAAAAGCAATTGCCATGAGACCAAGGTCCCATGCCGTTCACGCTGACCTAGGGCTTTCGTATCTGCTTGCCGGGAAAATAGAAGAAGCCCGGCAGTGTTTCGAAGAGGCAATTGCCCTCAGTCCACAAAATGGATCCTACCATGCTGAGATGTCAGCCATATGGTCGCGACTTGGTGAAAACAAAAGGGCGGAATTCGAAATTCGGCAAGCTATCGAGTTCCAAGCAGAATTGCTCTATCCGCGGCAAATGTTAGTGGATTTTTTGATGCGTCAAGATCGTATAAAAGAAGCTGAAGAAGAGTTTCGTTTGTTGGGAAAGAAATTCCCTCAGTCACTCGCAGGAGAAATACTTCAGGTAAGCGAGTACGCTGACCGTGGCGAATATCAACGGGCAACCGAACTGGCCTATTTCCTGTCGATTGGGAATCCAGGAAATTGGCGTGTCCAATTACTGTTGGGGGGTGTCCTCACTAAAAGTGGCGATCCAGAGGCAGCCATCGAACCGTTAGAAACAGCACTTAAATTGAGACCGACTTCAGCCGAAATCTATTATCAATTAGGAAGAACAGTCTTGATGTCCGGACGGCCCGAAAAGTCTATTCATTTATTGTTAAATTCAATACGAATTGATCCAACACATTACAAAGCTCAGCTGCAACTGGCCGGAACCTATTATGTTTTACGCAAATACGAGTTGGCTATCGCAGTCTACGAGCGCTGTCGCAAGTTGCGGCCTGAAGAAGGTTCTTTGTACGCTAGTTTGGGTGCAATCTATCTTGTGATGGGCAATCAGGAAAAAGCCAAAGAACTTTATCGTGCCGGTATTGTTGTCGATCCTGATTCGGGGCAGCTCAACTACAACTTAGGCCTTTTAATGCATCAACTTGGTAGTTTTGAAGAAGCACGCAAGTTGATAGCCCGAGCTCAGGAACTGGGTATCAAGATTTCGGCAGAAGTCCAAGAAGAATACGGTCTTTAGTCGGGGGTTACTGTTCACGAAGAGTTACTGTTTGATCGCAAGCGTGTGGTCTCAAACAATCCAGGCCAATATCCTGTAGGTGATGGACCTCGTGGCTCTTTAAGTCAATCTCATCATGTCAAATATCCGTGTCGTCCAGATGGCAGTCTTGCTAATTCTGGAACCAATCTTCGAAGCGGAATTCCGCGACAGTTCGTTCGGGTTTCGGCCCGGACGAAGTGCCCACGACGCACTGGATGCGATTCGAGGACACTTAAATCGTGGAAAACGGGAAGTGTATGCTGCTGACATCAAGGGCTACTTCGATACGATCCCTCATGACAAGTTGAAGGCTGCACTGGAGTATCGCATCAGTGACCGCAGTGTCCTGAAGTTAATTCGGATGTGGCTGAAAACTTCGATTGAGGAAACCGACGACCGCGGCCGTACCAGCCGTCACCGTCCTACCTCGGGCACACCTCAAGGAGGAGTGATTTCGCCCCTATTGGCTATCTATCTCCACTGGTCCGAGCCGCAAGGCCATGCAGCGAGTTCGCCAGAAGCTTCGTGAACTCACCGCTAGTCGGAACTGCTTCAAGCCTGCGTCACGGGTTGTCGCCGAAGTGAACCGTCTGCTGGATGGCTGGAGCCGGTATTTCGGCTACGGACACCCGCGGCGTGCCTTTGGGCAGGTGAATCTTCACTCGCTGGTGCGAATGAGTATCCACCTGCAACGTCGAAGTCAACGTGGCTCACATCCGCCCAGTGGGCGAACGTTATACTCGCACCTTTATCACCCTGTCTCTTATACACATCTGACGCTGCCGACGATACTCCTT
>CAWWCC010000280.1:0-3929 GCA_963935315.1 uncultured Planctomycetaceae bacterium
ACTTGTTTGGAGCTGGCAAAATGTTTTTGCCTCAGGTCGTTAAATCAGCCCGCGTTATGAAAAAATCAGTTGCTTATCTCACTCCGTTTATGGAAGCTGAGAAAGCTGCTGAGGGTAGCGAAGGACAATCCCGTGCCAAGGTACTGATGGCCACCGTGAAAGGTGACGTCCACGATATTGGCAAAAATATTGTCGGTGTGGTATTGGGTTGCAATAGTTTTGAGGTAATCGACTTGGGTGTGATGGTATCTTGCGAAAAAATCCTGGAAACGGCTGCTGCCGAAAATGTTGATGTTATCGGCCTCTCAGGGTTGATCACACCCAGTCTTGACGAAATGGTCCATGTTGCCCGAGAAATGAAACGTACGGGTGTCTCCAAGCCACTCCTGATAGGTGGTGCTACTACGAGCGCCAAGCACACGGCTGTCAAGATTGCCCCTTGTTACGACCACTGCGTTGCCCATGTTCTGGACGCATCTCGATCTGTTGGGGTCGTCGAACGTTTGATTAGTGATGAGAACCGTTCGCAATTCGAAGATGAGAACCAGCAACTGCAAAAACAACTAGTCGCTTCTTATGCCAAACGACAAGCTGTCACACTCCGTCCGTACGCAGAGGCACAAAAAAAACAATTTACCTGCGATTGGTCGACCGCAGATCTCCGGCAACCTGCCTTTACTGGGTATCGTGTTTGCCAAGACTTTGGACTCGAAGAGTTAAGCCAGGCAATTGACTGGTCGCCGTTTTTCCAGACCTGGGAATTAAAAGGAAAATACCCACGTATCTTTGAGGACGAGCTCGTAGGCGCAGAAGCTCGTAAGCTTTACGACGACGCCCAAAAACTGCTCCAGCGCATCATCGACGAAAAACTACTACGAGCTCATGGCGTTTATGGTTTCTGGCCGGCAGCAAGTAATGGTGAAGACATCCTTGTC
Source organism: uncultured Planctomycetaceae bacterium (assembly GCA_963935315.1). Taxonomy (GTDB): domain Bacteria; phylum Planctomycetota; class Planctomycetia; order Pirellulales; family Lacipirellulaceae; genus Bythopirellula. Next base: position 936 of record CAWWCC010000280.1, read on the forward strand.
TATTCGGACGAATCCCGCTCCAAAGAGCTCTGCCGGTTCCACGGACTACGACAACAATGGGAGCGTAAAGGGCAAGATGTCTTTTATAGCCTTGCTGATTTTATTGCTCCCATTGAGACTGGACGAAATGACTACCTTGGAGCCTTTGCCGTAACTACGGGGGATGGCTGCGATGCACTGGCCGCCAAATTTGATAAGGAACATGACGACTACAACTCGATTATGACAAAAGCGCTAGCCGATCGTCTGGCGGAAGCATTTGCCGAATGCCTTCACGCCCGCGCACGAAGCGAATGGGGTTACGAACGTAATGGAGAGTTTACAAATGAGGAATTCATTGCAGAAAAATACCGTGGCATCCGTCCAGCGCCCGGTTATCCAGCTCAACCTGACCACACCGAAAAACGCACTTTATTTGAATTGCTGGATGTGGAGAAGCATACGGGTATCCGATTGACCGAAAGCTTTGCGATGCTTCCTGCCGCAAGCGTCTCGGGTCTTTACTTTGCACACCCCGAGGCGCGCTATTTTTCAGTTGACCGCCTCACCCGAGAACAAGTCGAAGACTACGCACATCGCAAGCATATGAGTGTGGCAGAAATCGAGCGATGGTTGAGCGCCAACTTGGGATACGATCCCAACTAAGCATGCCAGGCGGCTATCTCTCTTTACACGACCTCTCTCTAAACGACCTCTCTAAAACCGTTTCTCGAAGATGTCGCCGCCTGAGAAGGCCTGTGGTCCGGGTTCAATGCTCCCAGAATCGGGCACTCACATTTTTCATTGACGTGATAGCAATTCCATAGTTAGCCTAATATGGGCCCCAGGTGGCTAAATATAAGTCGAGTCCTTCTATAGGGAATTTCCACTCACAATCAAAAAGGGATTTTGTTAAAACACCCCCGCTGAATGTTTCCTCATCAAAAATGTACCTGACACATACCTTTTCACTTGTAGTGCGATAACTTTATGTCTATCCGTACAGTGTCGTCTAAGAATCATCAAAAACTTCTTCTTCTCCTTGAGGGGGCTATTATTTCTCACCATGTGTTCGGCAACTTGGATGCGGCCGTAACAGGATGAGAATTGGCAGCAGTATTAATTACCGATCAATTACGGTCGGGCACTGGTCATCTTAAAAGGAAGTTTCCTGAGAATCAGCCCAACGGACAACAGCCCTCAATACCAACGACTCCTCTGCAAAACTGAGGGTTGCGCAAGAATACCAATTATACGGACTGACAAGGGTGGGATTTTTCGCCAATAAAAACCCAATGATCTGAATTCAAAAAAACAACGCCTCCTGCCCCTACGGTTTGGAAGCGTTGCCTGCATCTGCTTATGTTGAAAGCAGTTGCCAATTCAATAGCCAGTGAAGGTTTTTTGGCTGGAATATTTCATCGGCAATGAAGGTCCCTCTTGTACATTGACTTGGAGTCCAATCTGGGCTGATTTTCTGTCCATGAATTTTCAGCAGGTGACTCATGGGTTCAAAACCCTGTCCTTTTATTGCTACTTTTCTCATTGCTGTTTTTCGGGCTCTTTCTCCATAAACTTCAGAGCTGCAGAGTTCATGCAGTAACGCAGGCCCGTTGGCTGGGGGCCATCGGTAAATACATGACCCAAGTGAGCATCGCAACGTGCACAACGATTCTCTATACGTACGCTAAAGAATTTGCGATCCTCCTTGTCCACTATGTGTTTTGGGTTGATGGGTTGAAAAAAGCTAGGCCAGCCCGTTCCCGATTTGTACTTCGTGGAAGAATCAAATAAAGGCAAACCGCAACAAACACACTGGTAAATACCCTCACGTTTGTTGTCCCAGTAGGCGTTTTGAAATGGTCTTTCGGTGCCATCTTTACGTGTCACCTCAAATTGCTCAGGAGTCAGTTTTTCCTTCCAGTTCACCTGACTCCAATCCGTTTGTTCCTTGTCACTAAGCTGTTCGTCTTGCTTATTGTGGATATTTTTCTGGGCTACTGCGGCACTATCTGGCTGCGAAGATTTAAGCTTGTCTGCAAAAATCTTGCGAAACTTGGCCACTTTGGGGCCAATCACACCAAAACAATAGGGCATACGTCGGTTGAGAGCAAAATAGTTTTGATGTTCTTCTTCAGCAGGATAAAATTTCTTGTAGGGACTGATCTCAGTCACAATAGGGCCGTCAAAAACACCTGCAGAATCCAGTTTTTTCTTGTATTCTATGGCCTGTTCTTGTTGATCCTGGTTATGGTAAAAGACCACCGAACGATACTGAGTTCCGGAGTCAGCGCCTTGTCGGTTGAGCGTCGTCGGGTCATGCGTTTTCCAGAACACCTCCAGAATCTCTGCAAAAGAAACTTGTTGCTGATTAAATTCGATCTGGATCACTTCAGCATGGCCAGTCAATCCTGTGCAGACTTCCTTATAGGTCGGGTTGGCCGTATTTCCGCCACTGTACCCAGATACCACCTTGGTAACGCCCTTGAGCTCACGGTAGACGGCCTCGGTACACCAAAAACATCCCCCGCCGAATGTAGCCTGTTCGAGTTTGGCTGCGGATAAAACTGGATCACTAGCCATCAATTCTTTTCCTTTCCCTTGTTCAGCATGCCCTTCTTCAGCATACAATGTCAATAAAGGATAGCTGACGACGCATAGACCGCCCAATAAGACAAGTCCTGTCAGGAGAACAACAATTCGTTTACAAAATACACAAATCATAGAAAGCCTCGTCATTAGTCAATAAACCTGGCCCGCACATTTCATCCGCTCCCTTGCGGTAGCCTGCGTCCTTTTGTCTCTTTCTGACGCCATGAAGCCATGCTTCGCTGGGTGTATCGTGTCCCCTTGAAAGTATCGATATTCTATCTTCCTCGAAATGCGTCTTCTGTTCGATAGATTACCGTAGTTCTGAAACAAGATATGCCCCTAGTTTAAAATATCTTCAGGCCCAGCCTATTCCAAGTGTTTTTGACACGTCGAGGCGACCACGGCTACGCCGCGGTGCCCGGA
>CAWWCC010000281.1:0-3887 GCA_963935315.1 uncultured Planctomycetaceae bacterium
TCGGAGATGTGTATAAGAGACAGCAGCGTCGTCCTGCGATATTGGCTCCAGCTAGATGCACAACCGCATCGACACCCTCCAGCCGATCTTGGTCAATTTCGCCTTGTATCGGGTCCCAAGCCAATTCAGTTTGCGCATCGCGGACGGGACGCCGCACAGCACGAAGCACTTGCTTGCCTTCGGCCTGAAGTGCAGCAACGAGTCGGGTTCCTACAAGTCCAGTCGAACCGGTCACCAGGACCGTTTTTGGGGCAGGATGATTGGCCATGATGTTTTCTCAATAAAATCGAACTGGCACTCCGATGCTGAGTAGACCACGAATCGTGTGAAGGAAAAAGTCCCCAAGCTCTCCGGAAAACCAAGAAATCGCGAGCCAAAGGTTACCACAGCCCAGGGAAATCTCACTGAAGAGACCCTATGGAACACGCAGCAGGAGCGGAAGAAGAAATAGGGGTGGGGGCTTGTCAGGGAATATCTTGGGCACAGCGAAAACTAGTGTGGCTGGTACTCTCACCCGGAGGGGCGTAGTTCCGGTGGGAGACCCACAGGTTATGCAAGTGCTCCGTGGAGTGCCAACAACCACCACGTCGTACGCGCATTTTTCCCGTTTGTGGGCCCCGTGGGTTATCACTTGGGCTCTTGCCATAGTAATCCTCATCGTACCAGTCGGCACACCACTGCCAGGTATTGCCTGCCATGTCATACAGGGCGAAACGATTCGGCATAAATTGGCGAATTGGAGCAAGACCTCTGAATCCATCTGCGCCCGTGTCATGTTGTGGAAAGGAACCCTGCCAGTAGTTGGTCTGGTACTGGCCGGCAAGTTGCAGGGTACGCCCCCACGGATAGGCGCAATCATCCAGACCGCCTCGGGCGGCATATTCCATTTCTGCTTCTGTTGGCAAGCGCTTGCCAGCCCAGTCGGCATAGGCCACTGCGTCGTACCAGGAGACCTGCACCACCGGGTAGTTGTCTTTACCGGCCAATGAGCTATCGGGACCTTGCGGGTGTTTCCAGTTGGCACCTGAGACCTGGAGCCAGTTGCCCTCTGCCAAGTCAAAAACTAGGGAATTGCCTTGGCGTTCGGCCGAGGTTTGAAATCCGGTGGCGTTGACAAATTTTTCAAAATCCCGGTTGGTGACCAGAGCCACGTCGATCCAGAAGGCAGAAATTCGTACCTGGTGGACCGGTCTGGCGTCCTCGTCCGAGGATTGTGAACTGCCCATCGCAAACCGTCCTGCGGGGATTCGCACCATGTTCCCCTGGGTTTGCATTGGCAGGGGCTCGATCTGGGGTGAACGTTTTTGGGGTATCGATCGCAACTGCTGCATTCCCCAAGCCACAGGCCAGGGGAGCAACACGAGCAATGCCCACCAGATTCGTTTGTGGGAGTGCATTGGGTTGTTCGGATTGCAAGTTTGGAAGGAAAGGTTTTATTGCTTCAAGGAGCTTGGATACCTACTTTCTTTTTTGGTATTCGCGACTCGCTTTTTCTAAGAGACTCCGCTCTTTGGCGGAGAGGCTGTCCTGGCCTTGTTCGTTAATTTTTTTCAGGATGGCATCCACTTGTTGCGTCATCGTCGAGTCCATATCGTTCGGTTCATGGATCCGGAGCTTGGGTCCTCTGCGTGGTAATTTTGGCGTGAAACCTGTCAAGCGATCGGCCAGCCAGCGTCCGGGAGAAAACCCAAATTTGTAGTAGTACAATCCGGCCAGGGCCCCTGCCAGATGCGCAGCACCTGCAATATTGCCGGAACGATTCATGGCGTGATTGATGTCGTAGAGGAGCCCTATCAAGGCAGCCACCCAAATGGGCATGGGAATGATAAACATAAACAGAATTTGCCGACGCGGGAAATTCAGTGCATAGAGGGCAAAAATAGCTGCCACGCCGCCCGATGCACCCACCAGGAATACCGGCGGACCTGGATAGCCGACTTCGATGAGAGACCATACCAGTCCGGCAAAGACAATCGCCCAAAGATAAAGCCACAGGTATTCACGCCGACCATATTTTCGTTCCAGTTCTTGTCCAAACATCCAAAAGACAAACATATTGATCAGGATATGCCCCAGATCTCTTGGAGAGTGCAAAAAGCCATAGCTAAGGAGACGGTAACCGTTCCAGGGTTGTCGAAACCAATCGTCGGTAAGAACGAACCAGGAGGTAAATGGTTCTATGAAAAGCTGCAATCCGTAAACGCCAGCCGTTAGCAGTACAATTTTTGCAGTGATTGTTTTCGGTGAGCTTATCATAAAGCCCGACGGATGGTCTCTGCCGTAATCGCGGTCATAAAGTCCCATAAGTATCTGCTGAATAAAGGATGGATCGTGTTCGTGCGCATTTTCAAGCGAGAGCTTTAGCCTAATGAGAATTTTAGGCTCAAACGTCTTCTGAGGCGACAGCAAGATAACGGCCTGTTGGATCTGCTGGAAGGTGGAAACTGACGGTTTGAGGCGGTCCGTAGGGATCAGCCGATCCGGCACAAATTTGGTGAACCCAGTGTTTTTATATGTTCGGACACCGAAGCGCAGCTGTGGTTGGCGAGATGGCGCAGAGTTTCACAGAAGGGGACCTTTTCCGACAAAGTGATGTGGTTAGGCCCTCCTGAGAAGGAGTGGATGTAGCCGCTAGCACTATTAAAAAATGTTTAACGGCCAGTTAAGACGGGGCCAGCTGGCTTGGGTGCCAGAGCATTGATGGTTTTCATCTGGCTCAATTGAATCTCCGTGTATTGATTTGCCATTTCAATATTTTTGGTGAGCAAATCATCAATGCGTGATTTGGCATGGGCAAGAACTTGTGTCAGTTGGTCACGGTGTTTTTCGATGGCCGCTCGATCTTGCTGCATGCCGTTTAAATCTTGAGCAAGATTCTCGCTCTCTTCCGTTCGAAATGCACTAAGTTCTTCAGCACTTTTAAGTGCTGTCTCAATACGTTTATTGTCTTCACTCACCGAGCCTATTTCGGCTCGCATGACAACGTGTTGCCTGGCCAAATCACTAAACAAATAGGCATAATCTCTTAAGGTACGGTCGTACAATTTTTTGACAGCTTGATCGATATTCTCGGCGACACGTTGGTCATTTTCGTCGAGACCAATTACGTGCCATTGGTCGTCATCATCGTTTGCTGGCTTGCCGTGTCGGATGTACTCTTCTACGGTTGCTGCAGGGAGCATTTGTTGGAGCTCTTCATCCGTATAGTTGGCAAATAACTTGTGCCGATCGGCTGGCATGGTTTCGTACAAGCTCCAAGGACCTTTACTCCGAGCTAACAGCTCTCGTTTACGAGGATCTAGGAGTAAATGAACCGATTCTAGAGTCACTCCATTTGCTTCGACTGAGACTACACGAAACTCATCCAGGTACTGCGGTCCGTTGGCCGGTGAATCGTTATTCGGTGGGCCTGTCTCAAAGGCGAAAACAATCGCATCCTGATCCAGGCCATGGGGTTGCGGATTAAGAATCTCTACCTGAATCCGGCCTTGGTTGTCGATCTGCCCAGTAGGCTGGACTTGGCGCCAAACGCGCCCTCGTTCGCGAAATACAATTTGTAAACGATGGTCCAGTTCGCGAATCCCTTTTTGGTCATCCGATCCTTTCAGAAGCAATTCATTTTGCTGCTCTAAGGTTGCCAGCTGTTTCTCCAGACGGGGGATGCCTGAGCGTAATTCTTGGTGCATGCTCGCAGTTTCAGTCGCCATATAGAGCACGACTGTGGCTGCAAAAAGTATGCATGTCACCAGGAGGATCTGGGTCCAATGCCAATTTTTGGAACTCAAAAACAGGGTCACCAGCCCCATGAGCAGCGCCAGACCCATCAGGATTTGAAACAAAATCGTCAAACGAGTGCTGTCTCTTATACACATCTCCGAGCCCACGAG
>CAWWCC010000282.1:0-3878 GCA_963935315.1 uncultured Planctomycetaceae bacterium
TAGGAGTCCGTCTCGTGGGCTCGGAGATGTGTATAAGAGACAGGCTTCACCCTGTACCGATGGAATCTATGTCTATGCTCATTTTGGCTCACGTGGCATTTACTGTTATTAGTTAGACGGCACGCACGTTTGGAGTCGTCAACTTGGGCACATGAGCATGCGTCATGGTTTTGGTGAGGGAAGTTCATCGCCCCTGGTCGACGACAAAGTCCTCGTACCATGAGATCACAAAGGGCAATCGTATTTGTTTGCACTCGGTCGTTTAACCGGAAAAACGTTGTGGAAAGTTGAGCATGACGAGCCCAGTTGCTGGGCACCCCCCTGGCTGTCGAACATGCTGGACAAAAACAAATCATCATGAACGGACAAAACAAAGTCCGCGCCTACGATTTGGAAACTGGTTCCGAACTATGGCATTGTGGGGGCCAAACCCTGCTCCCTATTGATTCGCCCGTTGCTGAAAATGGCCTGGTACTTGTCGGAAGCGGTCATCGAGGCTCTTTTTTAGGCGATTTTCGCCTAGACGGCCGAGGAAATATCGAAAACACACCCAGTGTCGTTTGGAGCCAAGAGCGATACACCTGACATTGCTTCTCTCCTGCTATCGCACGGAAGACTGTATTTTCACAAAGGCAAAACGGGCATCTTGCCTTGCGTTAATGCGGCCACGGGCCAGCCCCACTATGCTGCGCAACGAACCGGACTCCGTAAAATTTATGCCTCACCTGTTGCTGCCGGTGGATACGTTTATTTAACGGACCGTAATGGAGAGACTGTGGTTTTGGAAGACGCCAATGAATACAAAGTCATAGCCAGAAATTCGGTTGGCGAAACGGTAGACGCCACACCAGCACCTGTCGACAACGAACTCTTTATCCGTGGCGAACACCACTTATTCTGCATTGCCGAATAAATCCAAAACCGGGTTTTCGGCCCAGCGGTCATTCAGACCAATGCAAATTCGGAAGTTGTTCATCAAGACAAGAAAACGACAGGCGATAAATTGACAAGGGGCTTTTAGATGCGATTCTCCCCTTAGTAGGCCGGATCAAGGAGCGAAGCGATGCCGCTCCGGAGCGGAAAGAATAGAAAGCAGTTGCTACTGATGCTGCCGGAACGGCGCTGCGATTGGTCCGGCCTACTGCCCACTCACCTGCGAGCCAGATTCCTCGGTCGCTGCGCTCGGTCGGAATGACACATGTGGGGGGGATCTACGAATATCAATTGTTCAACTACGCGGGATGAATCTATAATGCAAAGGCGCAAAGTGCGCAATGTCATTCTCTTCTGTTTCGAATGTTACCGTATTACCTGCTACAGATTCTTTGCGGTACTCAGCGTCCTTTGCGCCTTTCCGTTAAAATTTTTGAGCAACCATCAAGCAATAGTTCTTTATTCTATTTGTGTGTGACTTGTCATTATCCACAAATACACGTCACCCTGAAGGAGCGCAGCCTGTTTTGTAGTAGAGTTCGTGTTGTCAATTTGGCAAGCACAAGCCCCCGCACCAACACAAAACGGGACCACTGTTTAAGAGATTTCTGACATGTTAGCGCGTAAGATTTGCTGCGACTTGGGAATTGCTAAACCCTAGGGAGTCGATACCCCATCGATCGCTCGAAAAACGTCACTGCTTAAAGACACTACTTAACGACAGCTGCATCTTCAGAGTGTTCTTTGGCGGCTTGCTTTACCGCTTGAGGCTTTTTAACTGTACGCAGCTTAATTGCCAGTTCATGCCGCACGTTGACTTCAGCGGGACCACGTACAGAATCCAAGGGACCATATTCAGCAATGCACTGCCGCAACCGATCGAGTTTTTGTTGAAAACTGTCTTCCCCCGGCAAATTTTCTCCTGGTGGTGGCCCCCACACAATCCTCGTCCCGCCACGTGATATTAAATCGTAGACATAGAAACGATGCTCGCCTCGTAGTTCTGGCCGGGCCGAGGGAAGTACGTCGACCAGATGAAGCTTTTCCCAATACTCGGCCATTTTCACAATGAGGTCTGCAGCTCCCGTGACGCGTTCGTCTGCCCATTGCTGCCCTGCAGGCGGGCGCGCCACAATCCCCCCAATACGAGGCAAATATTGTCGTCGAATGTCGGGAACATCGTGTGCAGGTAAGTGCACAGCGTACCGGTCAATGGGCACAAACTGCACCCCTTGTTGACTTGCCATTTCGACCACTGCTATGGGACGTCGGTAAGTAAGATCCACATGCACGCCAGGTGGATAGCTCTTGGTAATCCTGTCGACGGATTCGACCCACGGATGCAGTACAAATGCATCTTCCACAACCTGCATAAAGGACGTATCAAGAATGGATAAACGGCGTTCTAGACCCGCTTGCTCAATCACTTCGTAGCGCACGTCTCCCGTAATCCATTCTGGAAGAGGAGATATGGTAATGCGATCCTCCTTCAGGACATAGCGATCACGATGGATCACTTCGGGTGCCACCTGTTGCCAGGTGCGTTGGATTCCCCAACCCAACAATCCCACGACGCAGAGGGCTATTAAAACACGCGGTCTCGGAGTGAGCAGCTTGTGCAAAAAGCCTGGATCCGATTGTTTCTGAGGCCGCTTTTTAGAGGTCGCGGCATTGTTTTTGACTTTGACCATCGCCTTGCGCTCCAAGCGTTGGTTTGGCAACTGGCAACAGCGGTGGCTGGCACCTGACCTGACTCCTGGCGCCTGACAACCAACGCCATGAATCACCAAATTTCGAGTTCCGTCTCCAATTCAACTCCCAGCCGCTCTACAACACGGCTGCGTATCATGTCGATCAATCGCAGCACATCCTGGCTGGTTGCTCCACTTTCCGCGATAATGAAGTTGGCATGGCGCTGACTAACTTCAACCCCTCCCACACGTGACCCTTTGAGACCCGCCTGGTCGATGAGCATACCGGCACTCATACCACGGGGATTTTTGAAAACGCTCGCCACATTCTGATGCGATAATGGCTGGGATGCTTTTTTGACAATCCATTGCTTCTGCATCCGCTTGGTCAGTTGTTCAGGATCCTCTTCTTCTAATTGGAATTCCGCACTGAGAATTACCAACTCGTCAAGACTACTCTGTCGATAAGCAAAGACCAGGTCTTCGCGATTTCGTTGCACTATCTCGCCCGCACGTGTCATCACAGTGGCCCGGTCTGCCCACTGCCCGACATCACCGCCACGACTTCCAGCATTGCCGTGCAGAGCTCCACCGACCGTACCAGGAATACCCACTAAGGGTTCTAGCCCAGCCAAACCGGCACGAACAGTTTCGCTGATTGTGTGCGCCAATTTCGCACCACCACCCGCCTGCAAGCGGCCTTGGGTCACTTGGATCTCTGTGAAAACACCACTGGTGAGACTCACGACCATCCCCGGAACACCTTCGTCGCGGATCAGAATATTCGAACCGCCCCCTAATACGCGAACGGGGACTTCTTCCTCACGGCAACGTCTGACCAGGGCGGCCAGTTCGTCTACAGACTTAGGCTCCGAGTAGAATGCGGCCGGTCCACCTAGCTTGAGCCAGGTGCGATCAGCCAGCGATTCTTGCTGACGAACAATTTTCTCAAAACCACTTACTAAGGTCATTGCAGAAATACCTTCAAAAGAGAACACTTTATGGTGACTAGTTCACTGGTCGCAGTCAATTCGCGTACTCTATTTTATGGGTTTATCATCTGAAAGAATAAGCGTGTAAACGTCCCATCCGTTACATCGGACTCCTATGGAGACAGGCTAAAATCGAACTCCGGGAACACCGATCATGCCGTGGGCAACAGAAGAAAGAAGGTGGAAACCCCTGGCAAAAGGCCGATTTTACTCAAGATTTCTCATTTCGGCCATTGTTTCACCGACAGCTGGCCGGTGATTT
>CAWWCC010000283.1:0-3868 GCA_963935315.1 uncultured Planctomycetaceae bacterium
ACACAAGGAGTATCGTCGGCAGCGTCAGATGTGTATAAGAGACAGGAATCCAGGCTTCCAGCAGTTTTTTGCGATCAAGGCTACACCCAATCCACATGTGGTGTCCATTCTTCAGGAAGAAGGCTGCGGGGCCGACTGTTCCAGCGTAGCAGAACTCGTGCTCTGCGAAAAAATTGGCTTGTCGGGCGAATCAGTAATGTTTACCTCCAACAATACGACAGTCAGCGAATTTGCAATAGCAGCCAAGGTTGGAGCGGTCATCAACTTAGATTCCCCTCAATTACTTGACAAACTGCAGCAGCTACCAACGCTGCCTGCTGTCGTTTCTTTCCGTTACAATCCGGGTGAAGAACGAAGTGGTAATGTCATTATCGGGGATCCCCAAGAATCAAAATTTGGCTGCAACAAAGAACAAATCCTGGAGGGCTACCAGCGCTGCAAAGCACTTGGATTCGAACGCTTTGGTTTGCACGCCATGGTCGTTTCCAATGAATTAGAGATTGCTTCCCTTCTCGACACTGCGGAAATGCTGTTTGAATTGGCACGACTCGTCCAAGAAAAAACGGGGATTCCTGTTGAATTCATTAATCTAGGTGGAGGAATAGGAGTCCCCTATCGCCCAGGTGAAAAAGAAGTCGATCTACAGGAGTTTGGCGCGGGTGTGCAAAAACTCTATCAGTCTATTCTGGTTGACGCAGGATTAACCAATGTTCGCATCATGATGGAAAACGGCCGTGCGATGACGGGCCCCTTTGGTTACCTGGTAACACGCGTGATTAACACCAAGAAATCGTACAAAAACTATGTCGGGGTCGATGCTTGCATGTCGAATCTTATGCGACCCGGCATGTATGGAGCCTATCACCATCTTTCAGTCCTGGGAAAAGAAGACAAGACAACCAACACCCCAGTGGATGTGGTTGGCTCTCTCTGCGAAAACAACGACAAGTTTGCCATTGACCGCAAACTGCCTGCAATCGAAGAAGGAGACTATGTCATCGTCCACGATGCGGGAGCGCATGGCCATGCCATGGGATTTCAATACAATGGGCGTCTCCGATCGGCTGAATTCTTGTTCAATGACGCCGGTGACTTTCGGCAGATTCGTCGTGCAGAAACACTCGAAGATTACTTCTCCACAGTTGATTTTCCGACCGACAAGAATACAGCTTCGCAGTCGACCTCCCAAGCACCCGCACAACAAGAGTCCGCGGGAACACCCAGCTAAGTCCTCCATCAAGTTCCCTTCTTTTCTACATTCCTGGACCTGGACTGTGGGAACCGGTTGCCTGAACATGGGCCCCTAAATTGGCTGGCCAGTATGCATCCCCAATAAAGGCGCCCCCCTTGTCTAAAACAAATCTAGAAATTCTGGCTTACGAACACACACCACTAGGTCTTCTGTTCTTACGCCGACGAGAATTATTGTCTCAACCCGGCACGTTCGTTACCGAAGTGACCTTAAACCACGAATTCTTAATGAGCAGCCTCTACACCAAATCAGAAAGGGTGTTGGCAGAACATGCGTTGGAGATGCATACGGGACAAGACTTGAATGTTTTAGTTGGTGGATTGGGATTGGGTTATACAGCGCAGGAAGCACTAAAATCCGAGCGTGTATCCCAATTAGAAGTGATTGAATTCTTGCCTCAGGTTATTCGCTGGACCCAAGAGGGCTTGATTCCTCTCTCAACAGAACTCAATAACGAATCTCGTCTGACGCTAACCTGCGGTGATGTCTTTCAACGAATGCTGAATCCCCCAACAAAACAATTCGACTTAATATTAATCGATGTTGACCATTCGCCTGAAGAACGTTTGGCGGACGCGAACATATCCTTTTATTCACTACCTGGACTTCAAGCGGTCCAAAAACACCTGCAACCAGGTGGAATCCTGGCCGTTTGGTCGTACGCAGAAGACTCCCCATTTGCCGAGGCGCTCAGGAGAGTGTTCCAAGAGGTCTCCGTGGTGCCCGTAACCTACAGAAACGAGTTGATCAACGAAAAACGAACCGACTGGTTGTTTTTTGCCAAAGGCCCGTGATCCACCTTTACTCAAAAGAAGGATGATCGACGTCCTTATTAAAAGTAGGCCAATTGGGAACGCTGAAACATTCAGAACTCTTGGACAGATTACATCTTACGCGAGAGTGTATCGTTTGCAAGTCTTTGCAAATAACAGCAATGAGTCTCGAAGAAAAGCGGTATTTATACGATGATGTAAAGCAACAAACGGTAACCTAGGTATTGGCATTAGTAAGTATAGTTATTATCCAATACCTTCGAATTTCCAATAAAGCAACCTGTTACAGTCTGACTGCTAACAACTAATCAATTGAATTAAAACATTCGCATATAAACCAGCATACTAAACAGCATTCCATCTATTCATCCTACAATTTCTAATTGGATAATTTGGTTTATTAAGCTATCCAATAATCAGAGGCACCTCAATGAAAACTTGCAATCATAAAAATCCACCTAAACCCCGTGTATTAAATAAACTGGGTGTAAATAGTTACTAAGGTTCAGGGAATGGTGACAATGAGAGGATAGAGCTTTTGATACCCTAAAATTATATCCACAGCTAAAGCAAACCAGAATAGACTCGATCGGCTTTTTAATACACCAACTTTTCTAAGATGAGGGGGGAGCGTGCGCATGTCCATAACCTCTGCTGGGTTCACATCGCCGGCGTAAAACACTACCAAACCAATGACCTACCGTCCACAATCCTCTCCAGCTAGAAAACCAGAGAAGTGCCTGGAGATTGCAGTTCTCCCGAGGCGTTCCGATGAGCGGCAACGGACACGGCCTAGGTAGAACCATCTTTTACCACGCGTTATAATAATTCACACCGAAACCACTTTGCGTCTCACACTAGGTCACCACGGTAGAATTTAATGGATCTTTCAACACTTGATCTTCCTCAATCGGATCGGACTACAACGCTCGAAAAAATTGAGCAGCGGGTACTATGGCTGGCGATCCAACAAGTCCACTACGCAAATCATCATCGCCCTAAAAAAGACAAGCTCAAGGTTGGCGGGCATCAGACCTCCTGTGCGTCGGTCGTGACGATCCTCACAACGCTTTACTTCAACTACCTGCGTCAGGGCGACCTGATCTCGATCAAGCCACACGCGTCGCCCGTCTTCCATGCCATTCAATACCTGCTGGGAAAACTCGACCAGTCCCAACTAAAAGGGCTGCGTGACTTTCATGGACTGCAGGCGTATCCGAGTCGTACCAAGGACCCTGATCGAGTTGATTTCTCCACCGGGTCGGTAGGACTGGGGGCAGTAGCCCCTAACCTGGCCGCGCTTGCCAACAGTTATCTCCACACCCATGGCCTCGTTAGCCACGACACACGGCGCCGTTTTGTCAGCGTGTTGGGGGATGCCGAGTTGGATGAAGGATCGGTCTGGGAAGCAATCGCCGAACCGGCAATGCAAGGAGTCGATGACATTCTCTGGGTCGTCGATCTGAACCGCCAGAGCCTCGATCGGGTGATTCCCGGAATTCGGGTCCGCTGTTGGCGGGAAATGTTCGCGGCCAACGGCTGGAAAGTGATCAACGCGAAGTATGGTGGACGGCTGCAAGCAGCGTTTGGGGAGCCCAACGGCGAGTTGCTCCGAATTTGCATCGACGAACTATCCAACGATGCCTACCAACGCCTTCTGCGCTTGTCACCTGCGGAACTCCGGGAGTGGCTACCGCAAAAAAGTCGGTATCCTAAGGAACTTCGCCGCTTGCTCGACCGGTGGACCGATGCCGAACTTCACGACCTGTTCTGGAACCTGGGTGGCCATGATATCGAGACGATGGAAAATCTGTCTCTTATACACATCTCCGAGCCCACGAGA
>CAWWCC010000284.1:0-3865 GCA_963935315.1 uncultured Planctomycetaceae bacterium
ATTACTAATGCAACCATTTCAAACAATCTCAGTTATTTACTAGCCATCTCAGGAAAGCGACTTCAAGATGCAACTGATCTTATCGAGCAGGCCATAAGTGTAATTGGCCCTATTGATGACATGCTTGATTCAAGGGCCGTCGTTAGAATTGCCCGTGAAGAATACGACTTGGCAGTTGAAGATCTGCAATTTGCTACATCCGTCAGCCAAGATCCTGTTAAATACTATCACTTGGCAAGAGCACTCTTGTTATCGGGAAATGAACAAGCTGCACTGAAAGCCTGGGAACAAGCCCAGCAACGAGGATTTGCCAAGGAGCTACTTTACATACTTGAATTTGACAGCTTCGTAGAAACCGAAAAGGAATTCGAGAAACTGCAATCTCAAAATGCTAGATTGTAACTTGAATTCCCACCTTATCCTCCTTGCCAAATAGGGTGTAGGCATCCAAGGGAAAGTGTTTTCTAAGGTTAGGATTGCTTGTTCTTGATCGGAGCGCTGGCTATCATGTGTTAGTACTTTAAGCTCGGAAGCGATAGCCAGGAATTGCGCATCTGAGTGTAATTTGTCCCTTGCAATCTGCATCTGCCTTAACCTCGACGATCCCATTGCCCCTATTAAACATTTCAAAAGAGGAGTCATTTTCCAATGATTACTTCTCGAGTTGATATTCATTTACTTCAATACCTTTGGTCACAAAGGCTTATTCACTGCTTGACTTTTGTCAGTGTTTTCTTTTGCATATCATTGCCCGTGAATGCCCAAGACATGCATGCATTACGGGCAACTTATGGCAGGGGAGTTCATGCCTTTTTTTCAGGTCAAATGACTCAAGCAGAGCAACTTCTTTCCGAAGCAATTAATGCTGGGTCAACAGACCCTCGCACTTATTACTTTCGAGCAATGGTGCGTTTAAAGTTGAAAAAACAATTTGAATCTGAAAACGATATGCGTTTGGGAGCTTCATTCGAAGCACGGAATCCTGGTGGACGATATGCAATCAGTAAATCCCTACAACGTGTTCAAGGAAGAGATCGCCGAATCTTAGAAACATTTCGCAGACAGGCTAGAGTCGAACGCGTTCAATTAATTCGCTCACAAACCAAAAAACGTTACGAATCACTTGAAAAACGCGCTGACTCGCTATTGCATCAAGACAACCCAATAAAACTTGAAAATATTGCACTACCCGAGGGAGCAGCTGCCCCACTTCCTGCCACAACCACGCCGACATTGCCTTCAAACGCGTCACCCGCCGACACTCCAACCGTGCCTCCCGTAGAAAACAATGCAAGCGACGATGATCAGGATGACTTTTTTTCTGACGATCCTGCATCCCCATCAGGGCAAGAGGACCCCTTTGGCAAAGGAAGTGATTCGCCCCAAGATAATCCGTTTGATTTTGAAACATCTGACGAAAGTAGTCCCTCGGAAGAAAATGACGAACAAGAATTCGACGACAATCCATTTGGAGGTCCTACAGACGCTCCCCCCAGGGAGAGCAAGCCTACAGTAGCTTCTACTAACAATTCTCTTCCGACAGATTCCACGGCCCCCAAGCCCAACACAGAAGGCATTTTTCATCAATTAGGACTCTGGGTAGGCCAAGGAGGTGCCACGCGTAGCGATAGGAGCGAATTGCAACATTGGTCCCCAGCACAGAACCAGGCAGAGGGTGTCGCCCAGGTCGAATTTGAATTAGGGCCTGCAGAAGTTGCAATCCATACAGCCGATCACTCTGATGATGATCTCCTATTTGCTTCACCCAGTGAAGAAACGGGCGCACCCGAAGAAAACATTTCCACCAGCAGTCCGTCGGCAGCCCGTCCTGATGAATCTCTAGAAGACAATCCCTTTGAAGATTTCCGATAATCGGATCACCCGCAATTTCGAATAAACATGATGAATCTTGTGCTCAGGTTATCCGAAACCGGCTCATTAGCGATTTATAAAAGTACTGCCTTCACCCCCTAATACAAGATCGTCAGGCTAGGATCGATTCGAATGATTCCTTATCCAAGAATACCCCTATCCACCGCAAGAAAGTTTATTCTTGCCCGAGTGAACTCTCTAACTTGGTTTTTAATCCTTCTTGGGTTCACAAACTTTGCAGGGTGCGGACAAAACGAAACAAAGCACGAATCAGCGGCCCCACAAGCCCTCTCTGATGCAGAAGCCGATCTGGAATGGGCCATGAAACGACTGCAACGGGCGTTAGATTTCCACCAATCCTCCACAGAGGCCGGATTGCATATCAAGAGAGAGATGAACTACGAATACAAGGCCGCTGACTCCACAAACTCGGTTCCTACTGCTGTTGTGAATGTCAAAACGCTAACGGTACTTAAAGCCGAGGTCTTTGCAGAAAAAAACAATGAAGACCTGTCAAAGAACGATGAAAACAAAGAATCGAACAAACCCGAAGTAAATCTCCTGGACCCTTTAGCGGATCCTAGCGATGCTTTTTCAGAAAACTTCACAAACATTGCCCCTGACGATGAAGTCATCAAGAAAATTCTCAAACGCAAACCGGCAATCGATGCTCAAGTAGCTCCGAGAAGCATGAAAGAGATTAGTACTTTTAATCTCGTCTATCAACACAATTCTTGGCAACTCGATAAGCTACCTGAATCCGAGCTCGAACGGACATGGTTTGAGTACGCCTTGCAAGAATAGCCTACTCATAAATTTGCGGAGATTCCTAGGACAATTCATATCCGATATCCGAATTATCCGGAATTATTGTGGGCTGTGGCTTCAAGGTTACCATCACGAAAAGCCTGAGCCATCGCCTTGGGTACTTCCGCTTGAGCAAGTAGAACTCCAGCACGGTTTTCGGCAACATTCGCTTTCATCTCTTGCTCGCGGGCAATGGCATTGGCCCGACGTTGCTCAGCCAGGGCCTGTGCTTTACGGGTGTCGGCTTCTGCTTGATCTGCCTGCAAACGCGCTCCAATGTTTTCGCCAATATCTATATCGGCAATATCAATCGAAACGATTTCGAACGCGGTGTGCGCATCGAGACCACGTACCAATACGGCCTTGGAAATGCGGTCTGGATTTTCCATGACTTCCAAATGACCGGCTGCTGAACCAATGGACGTTATGATGCCTTCACCCACACGTGCAATAATTGTTTCTTCGGTTGCACCGCCAATCAGTTGGCTTAGATTTGTGCGAACGGTCACACGCGCTCGAATCCTGAGTTCAACACCATTTTTGGCAACTGCACTTAGCACCGTTTTTCCAGTTTTCTCCGGGTCTGGGCAATCTATGACTTTGGGATACACACTTGTACGCACAGCATCCAATACATCACGTCCTGCTAAATCTATAGCCGCTGCTCGGTCAAAATCTAAATCAATATCTGCTCTCTGCGCTGCAACAATGGCATTAATAACTCGAGGAACATCACCGCCCGCAAGATAGTGCGCTTCTAATCGTTTCGTGGTAATTCCCGTTTGGGGATCTGTTCCAACGCCTGCTTGCATGGCCATGATTTTGCCATCTACAATGGTACGTGCGTGGACTTGCCGTAGACCCATACCTACAAGACTGAACATACTCACGCGTGCATTCGACATGTAGGCTTGCAGCCAGAGCGTGAAATATTTAGCAATCACGATAAAGATCGCGATTAACAAGATCACCGCGATGCCTATTGCGGCTATTTTCAACATGTCGCTATTTTCTACTGCCAACATAGGAATCCATTGGCTATTCCCTATTGTATTTTGCATACTTGCCTGGATCATCATTTCAATTCCTAACATTGCTTACTACCTTAAAGTACTACTCTAGGGTGGCTTGATTTTGCGAAGAGGCTTCGGCTACCTCCATATCCTAAAACATCCCATAGCTTAAA
>CAWWCC010000285.1:0-3865 GCA_963935315.1 uncultured Planctomycetaceae bacterium
AGAGACAGGGAAACGTTGCATCCGGAGTTAGGAAAAATCACGGCAGGCATGACATACCAATACAAAGGCAACCGCACAGAAGCAGGGCAAGTCTACGAAAATTTTTTCCCAAAACTAGAATTAGATTTTGGTGAAAGCAAAGAACAGAATCCTTCGCAAATGAAGGCTAAAGAACAAGATTCAAAAGGCAATATTCTGTTTAACCGCACTTCAGGGTGGCTGGAATCGTCGAAGTTAGAACAGACCATGAAATTGTTTAGCAGCGAAACTCAGCCAGTAGAACAAACGATAGATCTGAAAATCGAATTCAATAGAGTTCCACCCCCTCAAGAGGGTTCTCCCATCAATTGATGGAGAGTCTACCCGGAAGCATTTCCGTAACCGGCTCCAGACCGTTCGGAGACCCAGGCTGTTCGGAGACCCTAAGCAACTACTCGTTGTTGGTTTCTTCTGTGGGAACTTTCTTGGTGACAGCGACCTGGATTTGATCGTCCTCGACTTTAACTTCAAAGGTATCGATTTTGAGCCGCGTGTTGTCACACCACGTCCCGTCACAAACATCAAATCTCCATGCGTGCCAGGGACAGGTTACCTTGCCTTCTTCGTCGAGTTGTCCTGCTCCTAGAGAAGCTCCCATATGAGGGCAGAGATCGTCGATTGCCGTATATTTGCCCTGATAGTTAAAAATAGCCACCAATCGGTCGCCCACTTGAAAGGTTGCCCCCTGCCCTGCCGGGATAGCACCAACTTTGGCAACGGTTACGAATTCAGACATGGTCAGCCAGTCAACATTCATGGGTTCAGTCAATGGAAAGATCGAGTACACTCAATGTAATGGTTCCACGAAGGATATTCCATGAGGATCTACCGTATAGATGGACTGGATGGGTAGAGTGACTGGTTGGAAAGGCATCGCAAAGCTATCACCTAGCGATCGGTATCTGGATTATAGTATCTTTTTACAGAGTTCCTGTTTTCAATCTTTTTTGTCAGCTTTGAGCCATGGCATCCGATATTACACTTCGTGATTTTCAGCAATTGATACGGGATATGTATCTTGAAAAGGATATTGCCCGTGGTATCGATGGTACTTTTATGTGGCTGATGGAAGAGGTCGGCGAATTGGCGGCTTCGCTACGCGAAGGTACAACTCAGGAACAAGCCGCCGAATTTGCAGATGTGCTCGCCTGGCTGGTGACAATAGCCAACGTGGTGGACATTGATTTGACAGAAGCTGTAAGTGACAAATACGGAACTGGTTGCCCTGGATGCGGCAAGCTTATTTGTAAGTGCGACGATGCGGAGAAACCGTGACACCAGCAGCAACGATGCACAACTCGATGAATGTGATTCGAAGCACTTTCTTACTTGCTGCTGCCAGTTGGCTGTTAGTTACCACAAGCGGATTTGCACAGACCCTCGATGAACCAGATATTGTCGGCATACGCGTCGGCTTTAACGGGGTTTATAAACTAGGGTGTTGGACACCCGTTGAAGTGGAGCTAGTAGGAAATGTAACTCCTTTTACAGGACAAGTTACGGTAACGGTTTCTGATAGCGATGGAGTTCCTACCACAGTTGTGTCGCCACGACCAATCGGGATAGAGCCAGGCCAATCTGCCAAGGCGCGACTTTTTGTGCGAGTCGGACAATTGAATAGCACACTTCAAGTACGATTTGTGGCCCAGGGTAAGGTCATCACAGAAAAATCGTACTATCTGGGGTTGGAGTATGGGAGTGGGACTATTCCAGGGGGAAGGTTGGCAACCGATCGTATCGTATTGCAATTTGGTCCGGATTTGGGCATGGGAGATCTCATTGAGAAGCAAGAGAGTTATGAGCCGACCACACACGTGGCAAAGATTGATCAGGCAGCCGATCTTCTTGTGAGTTGGTACGGATATGAAGGTATCGATACCATATTGCTAAACACATCGCAGCCAGAACTTTACCGTCCTCTCTTGCAAAATCCATTACGACTGAACGCGCTAAAAGAATGGGTTCTCCAGGGAGGGCGCTTGGTTGTGTTTTGTGGAGCTGAGGGTAACGAACTCCTGTCCACAGGCGGGCCCCTGGCAGAATTGATACCCGGTCAGTACACCGAAACGATTACACTCAGGCAATCTCGGTCCTTAGAAGTTTTTTGCGGTGCGGGCCAACCGGTAACTCCGAGTCGCCGTTTGGCTGCAGCAGTCCCACGTTTGACGGAGGTCCATGGTCGAGTTCTGGTCGATGCAGGAAGCGGAGACACAAGTCTTCCGCTTGTGATCCGATCACGGTTTGGACTGGGAGAACTTCTATTTATTGGTCTGGATTTTGATCGACCTCCATTGCGCGATTGGGCGGCACGTGCAAGCTTTCTGAAAAAGGCCCTGCACTGGGAAAATGACGCAATCAGAACTCAAGCAGAATCGGCCTACGGCAACGAAATTGGTGCGGATTTAATATCCCAATTACGTAGTGCTCTCGATGAAAAATTTGTGGGTGTTGAGAGCGTTTCTTTCGGGCTGGTTACCCTGCTGGTTGTTGCCTACATCTTGTTGATTGGACCGGGAGACTATTTCTTTGTTAAAAGAATTCTCAAGCGTATGGAGCTTACCTGGGTAACTTTTCCATTGATTGTACTGGGGGTATCAGGTGCGGCTTACTGGTTTGCGAATTGGATGAAAGGTGATCAACTGCGCGTCAATCAGGTGGAAATTGTCGATATTGATACCTTGTCTGGAAAAGTGCGTGGTACGACCTGTACACACTTTTTTACACCAAAGGTGCATGAATTCGATCTTAGCTTGAAACCGGCCCTGTTCGGCAATCCTCTGGAGCAAGAAACACAAACGATCGTTTCATGGCTAGGATTGCCTGGAAATCACCTGGGGGGCATGCGGGCTGGTGGCGATCAGAATTCGCTATTTAACTCGGGGTATTCTTTCAGTCCTGCGCTGGATGCCATGCATCATGTACCGGTTCAAGTCTGGTCAACGAAAACAATTACCGCACGCTGGTCTACTAATAGCGATATGGATTTCCAAGTGGACTTGTTGCGAGACCATGATGAACTCCAAGGGGGTTTATCCAATAAAACCGATAATGTGCTTGAAGACTGTCACTTGCTCTATGGTTCGCAGGCTTACTATCTGGGGCGTATTGCCTCAGGGGCTCGGGCAAATATCGATGGACAAAAATTACCACGACGTGTGAAAACGTTACTTACCAATGCCACTGCTGGAGACGCCTCTGAGTTAGTCACTGCCGAAGACGGAACCGTTTCGTTTTCTTATGCCAATAAGGACATTGCACGTTTGGCGAAGGTTATGATGTTTTATCAGGCTATCGATGGCCCTCGCTACACTGGAATGCTAGACCGATATCAAACCTTTCTGGATCTAAGTCACTTGCTCCAGCAGGATGATTTAGCCATTCTGATGTGCCGGATACAAGCTTCAGGGAGCCAGTGGTTTGACGGAGAGCAAGCCATTGGTGGGGGCCAAGACCGCCATTGGACGTATTATCGTTTTGTATTGCCCGTCAAAAGTCGCACAACGAGCAACTAGAGTTTTGATCCACTCCCTCCTTAAATGGTGAGGGGGATTTGAGTCAAGTACGAAGTAGAACGTACTCTTAATAAAGAGTTTACTATCCATCAACTCAAGCCCCAACTAATTCTGTGATTGAAGTTCGCGACCTGACAAAAAAGTACGGTGATCTGCATGCGATCAATAAGATTGATTTAAAGTTGGAGCGTGGAGACGTGTTTGGATTTATTGGTCCCAACGGCGCTGGTAAGACGACCACCATGCGCATTTTAGCAACATTGTTAAACCCGACTTTTTTTTTTTATTATTTTGGTTGCTACTATATCTACACC
>CAWWCC010000286.1:0-3817 GCA_963935315.1 uncultured Planctomycetaceae bacterium
CCAATGTATGTCGTCTTGTCGGGCGCGTCGCGTTTTTGAGTCATCCGGGCTGCCACGGACGAGCCCGCTGTTTCTACCAACCCGGCTAGTTCCTCGAGCGGATTCTCATGAAAAATTTTCTCGGGTAGCTGCACGCCTACCAAGACAGCAGACTCACTCTCCATTCCGGATTTACGGTTGCCAAGATTTTGGTCATAGGATGACACTAGTGATTTTTTTCTCCTGGAAGTTGACGTCGGAAAATTACGTTTTCTCTCCTTGGGTAAAGAGAGGAAGCGTGAAACTGGCAAAAGGTTCACCTGCTCACACAATTATAGCTCAACGTCCTAATGGCAGCTAGCTGGCTAGATTCTCATGAAAGGTCATCGCCCAAGAGCTCGAAGAGGTAGTCTTCGGCGGCAAACGTATCTTCCCCTTCCTTCACTTTGGCTGACAAGAAACGCCACCTGGAGATTTCGTTTGGTTTCACGCGGTCGTCAGCCGGATCCCAGGAGTTTAGCAGAGTATCGCGGGCGATCGCTTCGTCTGCCTTCGCTTGGAAACGGGTCGAATCTTTGCCTACCTGCCTACTCGGCAAGGGAGCGAGTCGTAAGGGGTGCATAGCCACACCCGCGAGTTCCACTCTACTGAGCACGAACTGCTGGCCACTCGCACGCGAGCAATCGGCGATCTTCCAGTGGCTCCAATCGCAGTTTTCGGCTTGTGACCGGTGAGACAGAGGCCATCGAGAGGGAGCTTTGCGTCTGGGAGTTCTGCAGGCTCTTCGCCGATGGAGCGCTTGATGAGCGCGCATGACGACCTCTTCGCTTTTTGTATCGTGCCATTGCAAATGTTCCTGCGTGTTGTTCCGTGGAAGGTCTTGAGCCGAAGCTAGATCTGTCCATCAGCGCGCAAACGAACTATTTAAGCCGTGAAGGAAGCAGAGAATCTCGCCCCTGAGAAATCGTCCGCTAACCTGAAACTGCGCAGCCCTAATTGTAGTTGAAGACTACCGATGGGGTAAAAAACACCCAAAAGATTGAGGGAGGCCAGAGATTAGCGGAGATTGATTCACTTTCCCTAGGGCTGCCTAGTCTTCGCCTCAGGAGAAAGGCGTTTTTTGAAACAGGCTGAAGACTCGGCCATTGGCTAGAGGTCAGCCGATTTTTCACTGTAACCAGAGCGGCCAATGTGAGGCAATTACCAAATCCACTCAACGCCACCGTGGAAGCCATGGTACAAGGCATGTGCCTGTGTCAATACGGTCGTGTTATTGATATTGGACTGATCGACGTTGCCACCCGCAGTCGCCAAGCTATTGAGATACATCACCTGATAGCCACCGCGAACGGACCAGCTGGGCAAAATGTCGGCCACAATCGTGACACCACCCTCTGCAGCAAAGGCCACCTGATTGCCTTCTGCCAATACATCGAAATCTGCCGGCGGATCGGCACCTGAACCTGGGTCCGGAAAATCACCAATATGACGGAATTTGAAGCGATTGTTGTAGATCCCTGTCTTGGCTTCACCACCAATGCGCAATCCTTGTCGGAGACAGAGCCAACCATCCCCGCCAAACTGAAAGCCGACCAGATCGTTTTCGCTATCCCAAGTCCGTCTGGAGTTGACAACCAATCCAGCCATAAAGGCTTCGGCATCGAACTGCAAGGTATCCGTCATTCTCAAATAGCGGGCCCCCATCATCCAGGTACCCGAAACTCTCGGATTATTGCCGACCCAATACCTCCGATAACTTATCTCGGTACTCTGGAGATCAGCCTGGTAATTTAATGAATACACTTCTCCCTGATCAATTCCGTCGATGGGCGTGATGCCAAAATCAGAGAATATACTTACCAACGAAAAGGGCGTGTTGGGCGGGTTGTTACTGGCTTCGGTAGAGCTGACCCTATCAATAAAGCCGAAATCATAAAGCCCCATATAAGTGACTTCTAACAAAGCGAGTGCTCCGATATCGTAGCGACCCGCAATCCGCCAGCCTGGCTCGTATTCATCCGAACTATTGTTGGGATCTAATACTTGCGGAGAATCCGTGGCGGCAGTCACAGCACCAAAGGCAGCTAAGCCGTCAAACAATTCTTCGCCCACCATAAACACAACATCTGCCGAGATATCAAAATAATGCGGGCCGCACTGCTCGGGGCAGCTATAACCACCAAAATCAACTGCCATAGGATCGCCATAGCCTCCCTGGCAGGAACCTCCATAACAGCCGTAACCTCCTTGGCCCATCCCGCCAGGGCCCGATTGACAATATCCCGTTTGCACCACAATAGGATTGCCGGCCACGTCCATAAAAGCGCCACCTTTTGCAGCCGCCGGACCACCTGCCAAGAGCGCTCCCGGAAAAGGTGGCATGCCTGGTGCTGCCTGGCCCGATCCCTGCTGATAAATCGCTTGGCTAAGTGGTCCTTGTGCGATAACTGAGCCGGCTGCAAAAGCAACAACCGTGAGACAAATAGCCAACCTGAAAACGGATTGGTAGCGGGTAATGCTTGAAATCATCGAATAGTTCCCCCCTGATCTTCCCTTAGTGACTCCCCGTGCCTTGCATCCAGAGCACTAAAGGTTTCCAGCTACAGGCAGTACACCACAAAAAATCCGGGTGCAGCCCGACTGGGAAGAATTATCGGATCGGTAGGATGCTGATAATCAGTGTTTCCGTTACAACCGGCATATTTTCAGAAATTCCCTGCGGGTTACCTGGCTACGCATAATGCTTCCATTGCTGCCGTAGCAGATGTCGCCAGACTTCTGGATCCTGCTAGATGGCTTTGTGCTACTCTAAGAGCCCTGCAGAAACTGGTTTGCCTCCAGCGATTGCCGGCCTAGTTCCACAGGCATTTATTGTCCTCGATACCGCTTGACTCACCCGTTACGGCAAAAATTGAAATTGCTTTAAAACCCTACTTTTCTGGCTGCAAGACCTCTACCTGTCGCGAGAAGTTTGACGCTTATGTAGTTACTAACTACCATGGAGGGGTCGAGCTATTGGAAGGAGACGGCTCCGGCACGACTCCTGGCCAGCCACTAGCTTGAGGCACTGCTAGCGCTGCTTATTGCTTGAATCCACTCAGAGGCGTGGAGTAGCTAGCGAAATAAAAAGCAACTTACTTGTCCGAGATGTAAACCCGGGTAACAGAATTGGGGGCCCATACTCCCTGCGTGCCTTGTTTGCATCCGATTTAGACTCCCCACCCCAACTGGCTGCTGCGCTCATGTTTTGTCCAGGGCTGGCAGTGCGCAAAATAACTTGAGTTGTAAAGAGAAGAAAGAAGCCAGGTCTTAAAGAGTTGAGAGAGACCAGGGCAAGCAAATCCGAATACGCGTTTTGCAAACTTGAATAGAGAATATGTCTATGCGTTTTAATCGTGGCTTATCGTATCGTCGCCAGCGAATTCCCAAATCGCGTCGCCCTGCGGGGGTGAGTCGACGTCAGCGTAAAAAGATTTCGCAGAAGCATCTGAGTTTTGAGATGCTGGAAGACCGTCGTGTGATGTCGGCGCAGACGCCGCTGGCTGAGCTGGAACTGGTTTCATACTCCAGTGCGACGCCCGAGGGGCAACGGGCGATTTTTTTACGGGAACTCGAGCGGTACGCCCCGCAGCCGAACGGTACCCAGGCGGAGTACGTTAGCCGTTCGATTCCCAGCGACCCTCTCGTCGCCGATCAATGGCATCTGATCAATACCGGACAGCAGGTAGGCAACCCGGACTTTCAGGATATTTTTGGTGTGCCGGGAGAGGATATTAACGTAGTGCCGGCCTGGCAGTTGGGCTACACGGGTGCCGGGGTCGTAGTGGCCGTGATCGAC
>CAWWCC010000287.1:0-3790 GCA_963935315.1 uncultured Planctomycetaceae bacterium
CACAAGGAGTATCGTCGGCAGCGTCAGATGTGTATAAGAGACAGCCATGTTAGCACGAGCTTTTTCGAGTATGCCAGGTTTGGCAACCGGGATCGCACGGCAGGTGCGTGATGGGGAGATCAAAAAGTTTTTGATTCAGCCCATTGATTTAGTGAGCTATTTGTTGCTGGCCCGGATTGCTCACAAATTGGTCTACTATCTAGTCGCCGCAGGGCCGTTTGCGCTCGTGTACTATCTTTGCCGAAGTTATTTTACGGGATGGCCTACCCTCGAAGTGTTTGCGGCTTTTGTCTTGTCCTTAGTGCTGGCTTTCATGTTGGGATTTTTTTTAGAGGCATCCATGGGCCTGATCGCATTTTGGTTTTTGGAGGTTACATCGCTGCTCTTTGTGTACATGTTATTTACCTTCTTTTTTTCCGGACACATGTTTCCGCTAGATTTTTTGCCCGATCCCTGGCGTGCCATCGTGGATTTCATGCCATTCAAGTACATGGCCTATTTTCCGGCGGCCGTTTTCCTGGGCAAGGTCGAAGGGGCTGACCTGGTATACGGTCTCTGGATTCAAGCCGGATGGGTTGCATTTTTTATCGTTTTGTGTCGTCGCTTAATGCACTCCGGGTTTAATCGCTACAGCGGGTTTGGAGGATAAGCAAACGTGAGGTAATGCATTTTGGGGAAGCATTTGTTTTCCTTGAGCCGTTTCGAGTTTGCCCAATTATGAACCACCCTTCCTACCTGAGCGTTTTTTTAACCTTTGCACGAAACAGTCTCATTCGAGATATGACTTTTCGTGCCAATTTTATTATTGAAATTATTTCTTCTATGTCCTGGATGATCATGAATCTGGGGTTCTATACACTAGTATATAAGTTCACGCCAAACATTGCGGCTTGGGGGAAATACGAGTTTTTTGTATTTATCTCCACCACCATGTTCGTGAATAGCCTGGTGCAATCATTCTTTATGCCGAACATGCAGGAATTGAGCGAACTGGTACGTACCGGGGGCATGGATTTTGCGCTTTTGAAGCCAATTGACACCCAGTTTTTGATTTCATTTCGACGTGTCAATTGGTCTTCACTGGGAAACTTTTTAGTGGCCCTGTTATTGCTCGGTTACTCGTTGCCTCAGATTGAGGGCCTGGAATTGTCTTCATGGCAGTTTGTTCTTTATCCGCTCTATATTTTTCTGGGTGTGTTGATCTTGTACAGTGTGATGATCACATTGGCTGCCACGAGCATATGGCTGGGGCGAAATCAATCGCTGTATGATTTTTGGTTCTACATTACAAATTTTTCCAGATATCCGATGGAGATTTACCGTGGAACCTGGGGGACGCCACTGCGTAACTTGTTTACCTTTGTCATACCGATATTGGTGGTGATCAATGTTCCGGCCAGGCTCATGGCGAAACCCTTAGCCGATGCCCAATGGCAGTTGGCTCTGTTTGCGATAGTTGCTACAGTAGTCTCGCTAATAGTTAGTCGTTGGGTCTTCAATCGCGCGCTTCTCAGCTATCGTAGTGCCAGCAGTTAGTCAATCCTGTTGATGGCAAGATTAGAGTGATTGGTTGTGGGTGAAATGGTTTACAGACCAGGTGAAGAGGATCAGCCAGGATTATGGTGTTGATTCTTATTGGACGTTTTCTTTTTTTTAAAATTACTATGGCTGATAGTTCACTTCCCCGCATTGCCATTCTTGGTGCTGGGCCAATTGGTTTAGAAGCGACTCTGTATGCGCGCTATTTGGGTTATCAAGTTGATTTGATTGAGCGTGGATCTTCGCCAGCCGAAAACATGCTTCAGTGGGGCCACGTGCGGCTTTTTACACCTTTTTCCAAGAATGTTTCGCCCCTTGGTATGGCGGCACTTCAGGCACAGGATCCCGCTTGGCAACCACCTGCGGCCGATCAGTTGCTCACAGGAGCAGAATTCCAACAAGAGTATCTTCTCAGGCTGGCTGAAAGCGATTTAGTGGCAGGTCCACTGCAATGCGAGACGGAGGTACTTGCTGTAGGACGCAAGGATTGGCTGAAAAACGAAGGCGTTGGGAATCCCGATCGTGGCGAGTCGCCTTTCGTTCTCTTGCTCAATACTAAGGCAGGTATGCAACAGCTGATCGAAGCGGATGTAGTCATCGATTGCACGGGAACCTATGGCAACCACAACTGGCTGGGGCAGGGGGGTATTTCTGCTGTGGGAGAGGTCGCAGCTTCTCCGCATATCCAGTATGGATTGCCCGATGTGCTCGGTCGTGATCGAGAACAGTACCAAGGGAAAAGTTTACTCGTAGTGGGAGCCGGTTATTCGGCTGCTACTGTGATAACACAATTGGCTCAATTGGCTGATGTTCAAATCAACTGGCTGACACGCAGCACAACCGAAGCAGGTCCGATTGCACGTCTGTCAGATGATCGACTGGCAAGTCGTGACGCCTTGGCCATCGAGGCGAACCGATTGGCATCCCGTGAGGGACCGGTAGTACACCATACCGATAAGATCATTGTTGCAGTGGAGTATCGTGATACAACGGATGATTTTTCGGTCCTATTTGACGGTGAACTTGCTGGTGAGGTGATCTTTGATCGTATTGTGGCAAATGTAGGGTATCGACCGGACAATAGCATAACGAATGAATTGCAGGTCCAGACATGTTATGCAACAGACGGTCCCATGAAGTTGGCAGCACAGTTGCTTGGCAACGACTCGGCCGATTGTCTTGACCAGAGTTCCAGTGGTCCACAAAGTCTTATTACTCCGGAGCCAAATTATTACATTCTCGGCAGCAAAAGCTATGGTCGTGGTTCCCAGTTCCTGATCTCGGTAGGCTTGGAGCAGATTCGAGAAGTTTTTACACTCATTGGCGAGCGAGCAGACCTGGATATTTATGCTACCATGCCCCAGCTCGATGCGGAATAAACACTGAGAGCCTTGGGGCTGCAGAGGGAGTATAGGAGATAAAGACAAAACGATATCAACCAAGCGATGTCAACTAATTGCTGATCGCCAATCATCTGTAGACTCTGCACAAAACAGTTTCCAATGAAATCAAATGAACTTCCTCCTACAGTAGAACTTTCTCACTTGGATCACTTATGGTTCCAAGTGTCGGGCACACTCTGCAATTTAACCTGCCATCATTGTTTTATTAGTTGCAGTCCTCAGAACGACACCTTCGGGCATCTTACATTTGAAGATGTAAAAAGTCGATTAGAAGAGTCGGTTGCTTGGGGGGTGAAGGAGTATTACTTTACTGGGGGAGAGCCTTTTCTCAATCGAGAAATAGTCCCTATGTTGGTGGAGACTTTGCGCTATGGTCCGGTTACAGTGCTTACCAACGGAACAGTACTCAGAGATTCTTGGCTGGAGGAACTGCGCTCTGCCGAACAATCTAGTTTGTACTCGCTTGAAATGCGAGTTTCGATTGACGGATTCTCAGCAGCGACGAATGACCCCATCCGAGGTAAGGGTACCTTTAACCTGGCAATGGAAGGAGTA
Source organism: uncultured Planctomycetaceae bacterium (assembly GCA_963935315.1). Classification (GTDB taxonomy): domain Bacteria; phylum Planctomycetota; class Planctomycetia; order Pirellulales; family Lacipirellulaceae; genus Bythopirellula. The sequence goes on from CAWWCC010000287.1 coordinate 3,498, forward strand.
AAAAAGCTAGTCGAGTATGGATTTATGCCAATCATCACGGCGACAAGAACCTGGTCGGATAACAATGAGCAAGCAGTAGTCGGCCAGTTTATTTCTACTCTCAAATTAGCCGGTTACGAGCGACCCCGACTTAAAATTCTGCCTTCTCTCCAGCTTGGAGCAGAAATGGAGCGTACTTCAGGATACCGCGATAGCGAACGGGTCACGCCGCGAATGATGAAAGGCTATGACACTAGCCAGTTGGTTTGCAATCATTCGCGCGTCGTAACAGACCGAGGCGTTTACGTCTGCCC
>CAWWCC010000288.1:0-3778 GCA_963935315.1 uncultured Planctomycetaceae bacterium
TTAAGAGACAGCGTTGTGGCTGACTGCTGCTGGACAAAATCTTCCGGCGACTGCCGAGAGTTTCCAACAGTAAGTGTTCCACTCTCAAATAATTCACCTGCCACTTTGCACTTCTGAATCAATTCCCTGGGAGTCAATCCCTGTAACATCTGCCTGGCCAAGCGGGCCTTTTTTGCATCCCGACGTACAATTCCCGCACCGATAGCGTGCACTCGAGCGACCGGCTCACCTGTGTAGAAATGGTTCACTTCGTCGACTTCGAGCGACTCGTAAGGTACGCCCCACCGTATTGCTGGTAATTCGATCATGCTTGGCTTGTTAGGTTTCACACCCTTCCCTAATAAACTCCCACGGTAGTCGCTTCGGCGAGACGATGAAAAGGCCTGACACCACTCATGCCATCCCAAGGATATGCCTGGCTGGGCATTTCGCGTTCGCCTTCGTCTCGCTCCAGGAAGCCTGGGACGAAAAACTCCTGGGTTAAAGTCGTTAACTTGGCTCGGCCCGTATCGCCATAGCCGACGACTTGATTGAAATCATCAAAATCAACCACCTCGACAACAGCACGTGGCTGGGGTGCATAGTAGGAAATCTTATAATTATTTTCAGCAGTGCAGGGGGCTGAGGCAGCTAGTCCCATGAGTGTGTTTCCGTAGGTGGGTGTCATGTAGATACCACTTACTTCGGGCGGACCTCCAAAAAGTTCTTCCACACAAAAACGCGTCCATTGAGGAGTAAACTCTGTACCACCGGAAAAGATTCCTGTAATTCCTTGCTCCGCCAAACTCGTACCACGTTCTTCAAGTTCCAGGCAAAGTGATTCAATTAACTTGGGAGTTCCAAACATACACTTTATATCATGACCAGCCCCCAACACGGTGATCGCCTGATCTATGCAATGTTTTTTGTACGCTTCTAGATGCTCCATCCACCCTTTTTTAATGAGCTTGATCACCCAACGTGGGTCAAGATCAATGCAGAAACAAATTCCACCACGGTGCTGTGCTAAATGCTCAACGGCTAATCGTAGGCGGCGCGGTCCCGAAGGACCCAGCATCAGCCAGTTACTACCTTGCGGAAAATACTTTTCTGGCAAGGTCTCGCTGAATAGCGAATAGTCTGTTCGGAAGTCTTCTACTGCCACCCGACTCTTGGGAATACCGGTCGTACCCCCAGTTTCAAAAACATACACGGGCTTGTTAGCCAATCCCTGGGGAACCCAACGTCTGACAGGACCACCACGGAGCCATTCGTCTTCAAAGAGCGGAAACTTCTTTAGATCGTCGAAACATTGAACCTCCTTAAGAGGGTCAAACTTAAGCTCCGATTTTTTTTCCAACCAGAAAGGACATCCTGTCGAATCATGAAAATGCCAAGCAACAATATCCACGGCATGCGCATCGAGCAATTCGCGAGCACCCTGGACGTCTTTATCAGAAGCACTCGCATTCATCGGCTGACCCACCTAAACCAATCTATCACAGCCTTTCCCTGGCACCACCTGGTGTTCATTCTGCTAACCTTGACGTCCATCACACCCATGCACGAAGCCCATCCATGATAGCAGGAGAACGCCCTGCCTGCTTCGGCGAGCATGCTCTACATGCTCAGAAGAAAGTTGCTATCGAAAATACCGCGCCAAACATCCTCTGACAATGGGCAGATAACACGGGCAGACAACACGAGCAGGCAACTCGGGAGGGCAAGTAAGCGGGCAGGCAAGTCACAAGGCAGCATTACCTGAAGTACCTTTGCAGAAGAATCCTAACACCCAATACCTGCAAGAATTTTTACTTCTACGCACTCTTGACACAATTGAGAACGTCACCATTGAAAACGAGACATAGCGAAACGTCATCGTTAAACTCTGCCCAGCTGATTTAATAAACGGGTGATTTCTATGTTGATGAGGTCGTTGGGATCGACCCGCTGCTCAGCTGTGCCAGGACTTGAATAACACCGTTGAGATGTGCAAGACGAGGGCCAAAGCGATCAACAAATTCGTTTAGCATGAACTCTCCATCTTCCATGTCCTCAGCCGTATCACAAATCTCCTCTGTGATGCGTTCCAAATACTGAAGTTGTACGCGGCTTAATGACTCCGCTGCTTCACGACAATTCTCTGACAAGCCTGGATTTGCAAGGCGCCATTGGTGAAGTTCTTGTGCTCGCTGTTTTTGGCTGGAAGCCATGACACCCACTAACTCTTCGAGTATCTCATTCGTGCGATCTTGGCCAGCCAACACTTCTCGGAGAAGCTCCGTTTGTTCAGCCTGGGAATTTGCAATGGCTTGGTTGCCGCTTCCTGCGGATACGTCCACTTGTGAAAACATTGGTGGTGTGGATTGTTGGCCTTGAGACATCGAAACTTCGTTCCTTTCACAATGTGACTTCAACGAAAAGTCATGGATATGATTCTCACCGTGGTCACCTTGCCTAGCTGCCACAATGCCTTATCACGATTACTCATTCTGTAATGAACACAACTCAAATCGAAGATACAGTCTTCTGTCCAAAAATAAAAGAGCTCAGGCAATCAACGCCGAACTACGATTGCTCCCTGATCCTACTAGGTTGGATAATTAAGGTGTGGTGTTTCTGCCGGCAGGTGCAACGCGTAGTTCCATTGAACCTGGGAAAATGAATTTGTACCGGGGCATTAATCCGGTCAAGCTAGAACCGTCCCCAGCCAATAATTCGGGTGCTAGCAGTTGTAGGGACCGCAAGCTCACCCCCCTTATTCTAATGGAACTTGAGAGAATATCCAGCATTCGGGGGCCATATTCGGCTTCGCTCCTGGCTAAAGTCAGGATCGTATTTTGTTCGATGGAGGGGATACCGGGGCGATGGGCCGATCACTTGGAAACATCGCTTTAGACCGTTCCTGTGGGAATCTACAGATGGAAGCAAACCCCTCTAAACCCTTATCAGCCTTTGGTTTTCTGACCGTTCTGGATGATGCATCTCATGGTTATTTTGGCGGGTATTTGGTGCTATCAGAATTCGGCCGGCCCCTTGAATTCCACTGCAGTACTCCGGTCAGGCCCAATCAGGCCCAAAAAATTCTCTATGGGGCCACATTACGATCATACGTTTTAGGTGAATTAATCGGGCAGGCATTGCTTGCTAAGGGTCAGCTACCAGTGCATTTTGTGATTACTGATTTGGCAGAAATGATGAGCCTGTCCCTGATCCGTCCCGAATCCCTGGTCTGTATCGAGAAGATTCCTGATGGAATCACCCAGGAATCTACTCTCGAAGGCTCCTCAGAGCATGCCCCAGGAGAGATTGCCAAACCGTCCTACGATGGACCAGAACTACGACTTGGCGAACGACGTTTGTGGGGAACCTCTACTTGTGATTGGCAACCTGATGATCTGAGAAACTCTCTCTCATCCTTAGTCACACACGTGGATCTTTTCGAACCCTTTGAGAGAATTCGGGAAGCCATACAAGAAGCCCAGCGTCTCAGTTCACCACCAGGCGATGAGACCCATGAATCTACCGCAGCCTAAGCGCTCACCCAACGTGCCTACACTAAATCTGATTGCTACAGTACCAGACGCTCTGTACGACGGTTGGAATATCCTCTGCGCAGTTCCAGCATCAGATCCTCCGCAAACTTCACACAATGCAAACCCCCAGTCTGATCAACGGCTCTCATTTTGCATGCCAAATACCAAGTCACTCCTTTGGCAGCTAGAACCACCCGCAGCCGTGACCGTCCCATTGGAAACGCCATCCGTGAAAACTGTCGGTTGCGTCTTTGCAGAAGGCA
>CAWWCC010000289.1:0-3747 GCA_963935315.1 uncultured Planctomycetaceae bacterium
GCGGAGTTGGGGGGGCGATTTGGTTTGCTATTCCAAGCTGGGCTTCTGATTTAGAGCTGATCCTGGATATAACGCACGCGAGGTTTGCCGCTACCTGGCACCCCCTGAGCAGTCATGAAGTTGGACGCATAACGAAGCGGCGTGCGGGGACGCTCGGGGACTTTGAAATTGTCACCCTTTTGTAGGATGGTGCGTGCCAGTGGCATGTGGCCAAAGGCGCGCGCACCAGCGGATTCGACGGGAAACCAGTGTAATTTACCTGCGGCATCCTGGAGACAAAACTCGGCGTAATTGTGTTCATGGACCCACACAATGCGTGCAGGTATTTTATTGGTGCGGCAGAGGGCAATGAATAGCGCACTAATGTTCTGACAATCTCCCTCCGCATCCTGGAGGGTTTGGAGTGCCGACTTGTCGTCACCTTCAACGTATTCGACGTGTTGGAGTACAAAGTCATAAATGGCCTCAACGCGCTGCCAATCTGTGGGTTCTTTGATACTCTCTGCAGCATTCTCTTCACTCTGCTGAATCGGAGTCACAGCACTTGCATCCGTACTCTCACCTTTCTCAGCTTTCGAATTGGCTGGCAATTCAGCTGGTGAGGTTGCTGGATTCGTTTTGTTGAGATCCGCAAAAATCTTACGTGCCACTTTTTTTATCTTGGCATGATTCGTATCGATGAAAGGACTCTTGCCTAGAAAACGCTTCAGCTCACGGCCAGGTCGGACAGGAATGACCAGTTCCTGTGTCGCATCGGGTGGCAGAATAATACGTGTCCCTACCTCGAAAGTTATCAAGGCATGGGCCTCTTCTCCTGATCCCAAATACGGAATCGAAATCAATAGCTGACGTGCCCCACCTTCACGAAGCAAACGATATTCAACCTGTTCGCATTGTGCCGTGATATCTTCTTCGATAATCTTGACATCCTGCTCTTCACATTCGAATGGGATTGCTACCATTGCCTTAATATTCTGCACGGCTCCTCGTGTGGCTTTTATCGAAGCGCCAACCCGATACTGACCCAATTGAGTCTCCCCGTATTTGCGATAAGGGTTCTGCTCAACTTTGATTTGTGCGGATGCGCGCACCATCAGCAGAAAAAAAGTGCAAAAACAAAAGCATGTCACCAGATATCGGAGCCGAATCATGTTCCACCCATCGAAGTAGTTCCAACCCTTTAATTATAGGCCGCAGAGACTTTAAAAACCGATTCACCAATCCGTTTTATTTTAGAATTACGAAATAAGTTTTAGCTTCCTAGGCACGCCCGGAACGCCACAAAGGACGTTCCCCGCAGAGCCCTAAAAAAAACCACCCTACTCGTGTTCAGGATGGCACGAATAGGGTGGTTGGCAAGATAGACTGTTGCTTTTTTATCACGCTGGCGGTGGCAGGCCCAGGGCTTGGGATGTGGGATGGCAAACTCCCTCCCACTCTGGCCAGCTTATCAATTCCATCCGTTTCTGCTGGGGCAGCGTAAGGTCTTCTCTGTTACGAAATGAATGAAAAATCGGGGCTTTTATGCGCGAGGCTTATCTCGTTTTCTAATTCCCACTTCCAGGACTAGGGTCTTTACGATAATCGCTTGAGGCACCAGATCCCTGTGGAACAAATTTGTCTTGGGAGGTTCTATCTTCGACATAACCACCAAACCATTCTCCCTGACCGACTGTCTCACCGCCACAACCACAGTTGGCATCGACATAACCGGGACCACACATCGAACAGCCCGTGTCACAAGGTGGGGTGCAGGGATTGCAGGGTGGGCATGGATCGCAACACTGGCATTCTGGCACCGGCTGTTGGCAGCAGCATCCCGGTTGTGGCATGACCATTTGGGGAACCACCGTTTGCACAGGCTGAGGAGCCGTTACAAACGCATTGGCTAGTGCCCGGGGAGCTCCCATCATAGGTGGAGCCATCGCAGTTGTGCCACACGGTGCACCACGTCGGAAAAAGTTACGGCAACTTTGAATACATCCACTTGTGGTGATCATAATCAATACGATCGCAAGCAGAAATGCTTTGTTCCTCATCGTACTCAGCTCCACGGAGCACATCCGTTGGGTAAGATGCTCTCACAAGGTTGGGGGAGGGATTTGTGCTTTGTAGCAAGACAACCGAAGGTAACGGTTAGGCGGCCTTTCCCTATTGCAATGGGCCTATTGCACTGGGCCCTGTTTTGCAGTGGGAAAGGTTGGCCAATGTTGTCCGTGCATACGAAAGCGGTAGGCTCTGCAACTCTACAACACGTTTTTCTGTTGTGCAAATTTAACGTCCTGTTTTTTTTCTGCAACATTTTTCCAACACGTGCTTAAATAGTGTGCTACGTTTTTAAACCTAGAGTTCTCTTTCCTGCCTTGCATTGCCATATCGCAGTGGGCAGGAACTGGAGATCTACGGGCCGCTACCACATGGAAATTATGCCTGGTACCCATTTGCACTGGTAACAATGACGCAGTGCAAATACGAAGCTGGGCAATCGTGGTAAATACATTTTGCATCCATTTCTAGAACCTGTAGGTTCTTTGCATTTTGGCGGGTCCCCAAAAGACCCTTTGGTGTCACGGTAGACAAATCTGACAAAGTCGTTGCTTAGTGCCATGCTTTCGATCCATAGACAGCCTCTGTTTGTGCGTTTTCAGTGCGTAGGTCCCCAGATTGCACAGACCATGTTGACAGCAGTCCTGGCCATGGTTGTTGTGCTTAGCGGCCTTGAGCAGAATACTGCTGTCGCCACCGAACCGCTTTTTACTGTCCCCAATCTGTCTGCGAATACAGATGAAATATTCTTGATAAGTACACGAGAAGTCGGCACGTCGGTAGATAGCCAACGTCTTCAGCAGGGGCTTCGTTGCCATCGGTTTGTCGGCAATTCTTCAGGGCAGACCATGTGGCAAAAAACGGATTGGCGCAATTTACTTGTCGATCCCATAGCAGATCGTACCACTGTGTTTTATGTACATGGCAACCGTGTTGCCCCTGGCAAGGACCTGCTGGATGGTTTGGAGGTTTATCGATCGCTAAAACTGCATGGCAAAACCAATGGTCCCGTGAGGTTTATCATCTGGTCCTGGCCATCGACACCCATTCCTCGTCCGTTCAAAGATTTTCGGCTCAAAGCCACGCTCACCCACCCTGTTGCCTGGCAATTTGCCTGGCTGCTCCAACAGTTTCCTGCCAAAACCAAACTCTCGCTGGTTGGCTACAGTTATGGCGCCCGGATCGTCAGTGGAGCATTGCACCTGCTCCAAGGTGGTCAATTAGGCAAACTCAAGATGAATACCCCCTCCAACGAAGAACCTTCGCAATATCGTGCTGCTTTAATCGCTGCCGCTTATGACGAATCGTGGATCGAACCGGGCAACTATTATGGCCGGGCAATTCAACAAATAGAGCGAATGATCATTTCATCCAATAAGCAGGACCCCGCCATGCGGTTCTACCACCTTAGCAATGGCCGAGGAAGGATCCATGCTCTGGGCCGCCAAGGCATCACACACCTCAGTTCGCTGGGTGCCTCAGCCGACCGAATCCGACATGTTGACTTCTCAGAGCATGTCGGACGCAGTCATTCTCTGATGGATTACCTGGCCGCAGATATAAAAATGCAAATAATCTGGCAACAGTTGTTTATGCCCGTAAAAAAGCGGGATACGTTCAACAAATTCGATGTGGCAACACGACATCGGTAGAGATTCTGTCTCTTATACACATCTCCGAGCCCACGAGACGGACTCCTAT
>CAWWCC010000290.1:0-3746 GCA_963935315.1 uncultured Planctomycetaceae bacterium
AAAATAACCATGCCAAAGATCACCATGCCAAAGATCACCATGCCAAAGATCACCACGCCCAAGGTGACCATGCCGGACTTTTCGAAGATGATGAGTCCCGTGAATGCAGGGTACCAGAAAGTTACGGCTGGATCTAAAAAAGCATGGGAAGGTACCAAAGAAATGTTTCCCTTTGGAGAGAGTAGTAACCCTTCGACGAATACTCCACCCACAACAACGCTGCCCAAGCAATCGTTTCTGCAAAAGTTGATTGGTCGCTCTCCCGAGCCAGCAGCACCGCAAACGGTTGGTGAGTGGATGTCTCAGCCTCGTATTGATCCTTAGGACATAAGCATGGAGAATATTCCTTTATCTCAAGCGACATTGTTTGGGATTGGCAACTTGTTGGTTCTTCTGGCTTTATGTGTTACCTCTGGTTGCCAGTCCTGGTTCTCTGCAGCGGCCTTACCTGGCTTGCAGACTACAAGCGATCAGCGAAAGATTTTGCAGCAGGTAGACCGAGATCCTTTTCCCTCACCAGGCGATGTGGGAATACGGGGCACGGAATAAGCCTGCCTGGTAGAAGCCGGTTCTAGCCAACCAAACCGTAGGATGGGGGACTCGCACCCATCTAAACTGTGCGGGTTCGCCCTGGACAGCGGTTCTCTTGGTATTCTTGTGCAGAGTATCCCTTTAGTGGTAACTTTGTTGGTGGAATAGACCACTTCGCTTCGAATCGAATGAAATTTGCGGGCTAACCGACATTTCAGGACCTGCCATGAAATCAGATCCCAATTTCTCTAAATTGCCTTCAGTCAGCGAATTGCTTCAACATCCGGCAGTCGAGAAGGTTGTGGAACGTGTCAATCAAAGTACCATTGCACAACGTGCGACGGGTTTTTTGACCGAATTGCAAACAGGTTGGCGCGAAGCATCCGAAGATGCCACGATGCCATCACTTAGCCAGATAGCCGAAAGGTTGGCCCAACGACTGATGGGACGATCGGATCACATGACTCCTGCGATTAATGCCACGGGAGTCATCTGTTCAACACGGTGGCAGATGCCCATGGCTGATTGCGCAGTGCAGGAACAACTTCGTCTGGCCGGAGAATTCTTTGAGCGAACGGGATTGCAGGAACAGGCGTGTGCTCTCTTGTGCGATTTGACCGGAGCCGAGTCTGCATGGGTAGTACACAGCTATCAGTTTGCAACCAGACTCGTTCAAGAAACAACGGCGGATCTGGCGGAATATGCGGGCCTGGTGGATCCTAAGGAATATGGATATCTCCCCGTGTGTACCTTGTCTTCACGACTCCAAGCAGGCGCTAATTTGATTGTCTGCGATGGAGCCGGTTTGTTAGGGGGACCGGGATGCGGAATCCTTCTAGGGCACCAAAAACAAGTAGAAGCCCTCCGGCACCATGCTTGGGCTGATAGCGCCGCAGCGGATGCATTGCAGTTGGTGGCTCTGATTGCCACATTGGCAGTGTATCGTAGGCCAGACCAGGTAGCTCATCAAATTCCTGTCTGGCAACTTCTGTCGACTCCTCAGGATAACTTAAAACAGCGCTGCCATCGAATGGCGACCTTGATTGCTGAGGGACCGTCCGTATCTGAGGCTGTGCCAATTTCCGCACAATCGACATGGTTTGCAAGTGATTCAATGCAATTGGCAGGACCTGCTTGGGCAATCCAATTGAAGCCTGCAAACCTGACAATTGAACATTTCGTTCGCAATTTAGAAAAAACCTTGCCACGGGTGGTGGTGCGTGTGGAAGACGATGTGGTCTGGATCGATTTGCGTTCGATTTTTCCCCGCTGGGATCAACCGTTGATAGAAGCTTTTCTGAATGCTTAAATCATCTTTGCAATATGTGGGCTAGCAACCGGCCGCTTGCAAACTATTATGAATTAATATAATTATCCGTGGCCCATAAATTTTCCGGATTGAATATCTGTATGTTTCGGCATTTGCGCAATTTGATATTGTTGGTTTTCTTGTTGCTGTTCAGCAATGCCCCGACATGTTTTGACCAGTCTGTGTATGCGCAAGAGTCGAAGGAAGAGTCGGTAGTTACGTCAACAACAAATGCGAAGACTGGAGATGCTCGACCGGTCTCAGAGTCGAGTGCAGGTGGTGAGGAAGCGACTGCAGAAGGGGCGAAGCAACAGCAAACGCCTGCTCGTTTTATGCTGCCTGCTGAACAGCATGCCTGGGCCAATTTTCAACCTGGCGCTTGGCGTGAGGTGCGTATCACAACTGAAACTTTTAATTCTCGTGGTAAGGTGATAAATCGTAGTGTTACCACCCAGAAAGAGATTCTCAAAGCGAAATCTGAGGAAACCTATTCTTTGGATTTGCAAGCAACCGTTGATCTTATTGGTAAACGCATTGTGGGTGATTGGAAACAGCGTGTATTGAAACTTGCGACCAATAGAGCTGGTGAGATTACGGGGATGCAAAAAAAAGAGAACCAAATAATTTCGTACGAAGGTGAAGAGGTTGAATGCGAAATTTGGGAACTACGCTATCTTGACGATTCACGTCAAATGGTAGATCGAATTGTTTACAGTCCTCAGCGCTATCCTTTTGTCATTCGCAGGGATTCCAAAGAAATCCAGGATGATAGCCAGGCACAGCCGGTGGAAGAGCAGGTAGAGGTCATCGCATCAACCATTCCCTTTGTGATCGAAGGGAAGATGACTATGTGTTGTAGTCAGCGTACCACCCGACGGCGGGCCAAAGGCAATAGCTTGCGTGTTACATTCCTGGCTCCCACAGTTCCTGGGGGAGAGGTGGCCGCCTGGTCGTCCGATTTTGATAGCCAGCGGCAACTTACGCGTTGGAGTACTTTTGAGTTGATTTCCTACGGACTGGCAATTAGCCCTCAGCTTGACGAGGAGAGACGCTAGCCGAAAAACCGCCTGTGAGTGAACTTGCTTGCATTGCGGTGCGTAGTGAGCTAAGTGGTTTACCAGTAAAAAATTGCGTATTTCCAACCAGCCCGTCGATCTTGCCCCTTTAGGTCACTAGCGTTACTATTACGTCGGCTTGCCGTGCGTCCCGGTTCAAAGTGAGTATGAAGGCTGGAATTCAGGTTTTGAATTCAGGTTTTTTTACAGGCCCTATGCAGTCATGTTTTAGTATTTCATCTTTGATCGTAGATCTAAAAAGTGATAGAGAGAGGGGTTGTTATGAAAGCTGTCCATTTGGGTGAAACCTCGCAAAGAGGCTCCCGCGTCTTCCCATGTGGCGCATTGCTTCTGGCAGTATTTGCTGCAGGTTCGTTCGCGCCCGTTGCATGGGCACGACCCAACGCCCCGGATGGAGACGATCACCGGATTGCTATTCTCGTGTCAGCTTGGATGGATAAATTTCATCTGTCAGAAATACATGTGAACGATGAGGTGTCAAGTCGCACATTAGACAAATTTATTGACACTCTTGATCCGGTCAAGTTGTTCTTTTACCAAAGTGACGTTGACGAATTTTCCAAAGAAAAATTCCAGATTGACGACTACGTGAAAAAAGGTGACGTCCGATTGGCAAAGCGTATTTTTGACCGTTTTTTGCAACGTGTTCAGGAGCGTATTCTGGTTGCTCAGCAACAAGTGGATGTCGAGCATGATTTTAAAATAGATGAAGATATGATACGCGATCCTGAAAAGATGTCCTTTGCAATGGACGAAGCCGAAGCAAACGAAAGATGGCGTAAACGCTGTCTCTTATACACATCTGACGCTGCCGACGATACTCCTTGTGT
>CAWWCC010000291.1:0-3737 GCA_963935315.1 uncultured Planctomycetaceae bacterium
AACTCCCTCTGAATAGTAATTCCTTCTGAAAAGTAACCCCTTCGAAATAGAATGCATTGGCTTGGTAATATGCCAAGCTACGAATAACAAAGTGCCTCTCACAATTTCTTCGTGTATCCAGACAAAACAGGAAAAAACCACCCATGGCCGCAACTATCTATTACGACCAAGATGCAGATATCAAACACTTGGATGGGAAGACCATCGCCATATTAGGTTATGGCTCCCAGGGGCACGCCCATTCGCAAAATTTGCGTGATAGCGGAGCAAAAGTCATCGTCGGACAACGTCCTGGCAGTGCCAATTACGAATTAGCAGTCAGTCATGGTTTTGAACCCATGTCTATTGATGAGGCCACACAGCAAGCCGACATTATAAACATCTTATTGCCCGATGAAGTACAAGGCGACATTTTCCGCAACCAGGTGCGCGATCACCTGCAGTCTGGGAATGTGTTAATGTGCTCGCATGGGTTTAATGTTCATTTCGGGCAAATAGAACCACCCCCGGGTGTGGAGTTGCTTCTCGTGGCGCCCAAAGGCCCAGGCCATTTAGTCCGCAGTGAGTTTGTCTCTGGCGGTGGTGTCCCCGGTCTAATCGCCACCAGCGATGACGCAAGCGACTCTACTTTTCAAATTGGCCTGGCTTATGCCAAAGGAATTGGCTGCACGCGTGGTGGTGTGATCCAAACAACTTTTGAGGAAGAGACAGAAACGGACCTGTTTGGCGAACAAGCTGTCCTTTGCGGCGGAGCAGCCGAACTTGTCAAAGCCGGTTTCGATATCCTGGTCGAGGCAGGCTATCAACCCGAAATGGCCTATTTCGAATGCATGCATGAACTCAAGCTGATCGTCGATTTGTTCTATCAAGGTGGCCTGAACTACATGCGGTACAGCGTGTCGAACACGGCCGAATATGGAGATTATTCAACAGGCCCCAGGATTATCACGGACGAAACGAAGAAAGAAATGAGACGCGTGCTTGAAGAAATCCAAGACGGTACGTTTGCCCGCAATTGGATACTAGAAAATAAAGCTGGCGCACCAGGATTCAAAGCTCGTCGTCGTCGTGAACGTGAACACCCTGTCGAAGTTGTCGGCAAAGAGTTACGCAAACTCATGTCCTGGATCGACGACAAAGATGTCTAACATCCTTGAGACTCTCTCTTGTGGTACGTGTCCAAAATCTCACTTCGAGTAACGCATTTACGGTTATGCTACAAAAGTCGTTAATTGCCTAATTTGTGCTGCAAAAACCAGGTAAATTCGTCTATCTAGGTTGAACGACTGGTGTAGGTACAATAGTTTTTGTAACAGCTTCTCACATCACGATTGATCCTTCCGGACAGCAGGTCAAATTCCTGCGCCGAAGCGAAGCCAATACGGCTCTAGCTATAATTGCTGACGCTTTACAGGGCAGATTTTATAATATGTTTCCGTGCCATCTGACGCGCTTCGACATCCCCTGCCAGATAGAGAGCTACAGGGGCACATTTTTGAGCCCAGGTTTTTTCTTGCTCCATCCATAACATTTTCTCGTGACCCATGGCATAACAGCATACACGCATGGAATCGCCACGCCATTTGAGAGGAACTAAAAAGCGAACTGTCAATTCATGGACACCTTCCAAGGACGTTTGCGGTGAAGAGCGGAGCTTAAAAAACACACCATGCTCTTCGTTGATCGTGCCACTTGCAACAACCGCTTGTTGGGGAGCTACGCGCTGCTGAACCTCGGTAATCGTCTCGTGCTCCGAAAGCCCACCACTTAGAGATGGTGATACTTGTGCTACCAAATCACCAGCTGGTATTGGGATGGCACCTCCCAAGGCTGCGCCAATTTGCTTTCCGGATTCCGTTGTCTTGGTTACTTGAATATCTTTACTGTAAACACTCTGGAGTCGTGTATTGGGAGCGAAACTGTGTACCCTCATTTTGTTTTCGCAATCCTTGACTTCAATGCGTAATTCTTCAACATCGCTAATATCTCCCGCCAGCAGGTGAACCGAGACACGCAACTTGAGTTCCACCAGCTTTTCATCGTCATATACGTTTGTAATCTCTAATGATGAACTCTCGTAGCACTCTGTCAGACGTGCAAAGTCGAAATTCAAAACGGGTTTTCCAGCGTGAGTAACATTTATGGGTACCGTAATCCAGAGACCAATCCAGAGAGAAACTTTAGGCGACCAAAAAATAAAGACGGGAAGACGGTGCGCAAACATGAGCAGACTCCATTCGCAGGTTTTCCGAACCAGTGGTGGCGCGCCCCCCTGAGGCGCCACCGACTTGTTTGTTCTACGCTCACGCAGCAAAAAGGTTTACCCATACACTCAGAAAACATTTCTCTACTATTTTTTAAGCAAAAAAATCTGCTCTGCCTGCTCTGCCTCCATGGGAAAAATACCTTACGAATGTCCCCGTATTGTATCGATTCCCGTATATTACCAGATATTGATTGCTATGAAAAAAGTGTGGAACATTAAACAAACGAACAATACCCAGTCCCACTCCGTACGCCGGCTCAAGCGAGGAAAAAGGATTCTGAAAAGGTTCTAACCTGCGGATGGTAGCGTGAATTGAATCACCTGCACAATTGAATTCTTGACTCAATTATTTATGGTCACTACCCGCCCCACCATAAGCTTTTTGAAATTTATCAATTGCACTTTTTAAAGCTTCTGCAGCAGCTGGATCTGCAGACTGTTTGCATTTCATTGCGGCTACCATCACACCATGTGCAGCTGTAAGTTTGCCGACATAAGCTGAATCCTTGGATTTTATTTTTTGCGTCATAAAATATTGGGCAACAATATGCTGGGTGTTGGTGGCATGGCTTTCTTTGGTTGCTACCCAACGAGACAATTGGTTCAGCCCGTTTGGATCATGCTCTCCAGCCAGATCTCTGATCTGGCCAATTGCTTTAGCTATTGTTGCTTGATCTTCTCTAAGCTCCGTAAATCGCGCCGCATCATCGTAGATACCACAGGGAACCTCGCAGTGGGCAGCCAAATAAGACATTGGCAAAACGGTAGCACCAACCAGTACAGCAGCTACTAAAAGTCGTTTCATCGTTATTTCTCCCTTGGTAGAAATGATATGGAAACTTTGTAAATCAACTGGAAAGTGCCAATGTACTTCTCTCTTCAAACAGGGTCAATTCGCAACCTTGCCTCAATGCCTGGGCACCTTTACGAGAAGCTCCTGTGCAGATCGAAGCTAACGCTAAAATAGATCGGTATTGGTGGTGCAGGATCGTATTTATCCGTACTTGTTACTCTCTTGCTCAATCAAAAGCCTTGGCCCAAGCTATGTAGCGATTCGATTGCGGGCTCTCATTGAGCCTGTGGATGTGCTCCCAACGCCGCTCACCACTTCGTTGATCCTCTGTGAGTGCTTCGATGTAGGCCAATCTGGGTAAAATACCCTGACGGTTCGCCAATTGAATTGCCAGACCTGGGCGCGCGTTCGCCTCCAGCACTACAGGGCCAACTTTTTCGTCAATCATAAAATCAACCCCTACATATTCCATCCCCAGGGCATCACTTGTTCGCATAGCAGCATCCAAAAGATCACGCCACAATGGAATCTGAATCCCAGCAATGGGTTGTGTCGTATCCGGATGGTGGGTGATGGCCCGGCTATCACAAACACCTCCAAAAGTGCGACCTGTCGACAAGTCGATGGCCGCTGCAACTGCTCCCTGGTGTAGGTTCGCTCGACCGTCCGAACGACTCG
>CAWWCC010000292.1:0-3735 GCA_963935315.1 uncultured Planctomycetaceae bacterium
TAGGAGTCCGTCTCGTGGGCTCGGAGATGTGTATAAGAGACAGGTCCAGGCACCATTTGGGCCAACCGGTTCGTGCTGCCGGATGCGCTGCGAAACCAATGCCACCAGCAAGAGCACCCCCACCAACAAGGCAGGAAATACCCAACCTCGAACGGCTTCGTCTGTGCTTGATTGCTTGAGTTCCATAGAATGCACTTTAAGGGAACTACGATAGTTCACCAAGACCCGCCTTACCAAGCAAGCCCAGGAAATTCACGGATGCCGGATAACTCGCTCTTTTCGCTCGATTTTCCCTTTACGGGTATTGCCGTACTGACACTTGACGACCCACAAAAGTCCGTCAACGTCCTGTCACGATCTGCGTTGAACAGCCTGCAGCAACACCTCGATACACTCGAAGCACGCGACGATATTTCGGGGCTTATTTTTCGCTCCAAGAAACAGGGCAATTTTATTGCTGGCGCAGATCTTACTGAATTTGTGGCAGACATCGACCAGCCTGCGGATAAAATTGCTGCCTTTGCCCGACAAGGACAACAGTTATTTGGACGTCTGGCAAAGTGTCCCTTCGTCACCATCGCTGCCATCGATGGCCTCTGTGTTGGAGGTGGTTCGGAACTTGCCATCTGGTGCGATCGTCGCATTATGGCACGCAACGAGAAAACGAGTTTTGGCTTCCCAGAAGTCAAACTGGGCCTTTTTCCAGGCTGGGGTGGTACAGCCCGCACGCCCAGGATTGTCGGTCTCAGCAATGCCGTTGAATTGGTGACGAGTGGCGAATCCATAGACACCCAGGCCGCCCTAGCCATGGGGCTCGCCAGTGATGTGGTTGACGATACAGGGCCGGACGCTCTACTCAACGCTGCCATCACGATGGTGCATGACGAAAAAAAAACGCAGCAGTATTTACTTGATCGAGACTGTTGGGCAGCGGCAATAAATCTCAGTGAAACGGAACTTGGTTTTCTAGGTGCCACTGCCAGTGCCTACATACAGGGACAAACCAAAGGGCACTATCCCGCTCCTCTCGCTGCACTTGAAGTGCTGCTGGGAGCCGCAGGCGTTGATGTCGAAACGGCCTGCCAAATGGAAGCGGATGCATTTGCCCAGCTCTTTGGTTCCTCGGTAAACCGGGCACTTCTGAACGTCTTTTTTCTAACCGATCGAAACAAGAAGGAAACGGGAACGCCTGGCCTCAATGTCCCAGCGATCCAATCGGCGACCGTGATGGGAGCGGGCATCATGGGGCAAGGCATTGCTGCAGCGAATGTCAAACGGCGGATTCCCATCGCCTTAGGAGACGTCTCTGCAGAAGCTGTCTCACGGGGTGTGCAAGGTATTCTCAGTGAAGTCAGTTTCAACAAGAAAACGCGTGGTCCTGATATCAAACGTGCCTTGGAGTACGTGACTCTAATCAATGGTTCCATGAGCGACACCGAATTGGCAGCTTCCGACATCGTCATCGAAGCCATCTACGAAAACCTGGATGCCAAGCGGGCTTTGTACGAACGGCTGGAAGGGCTTCTTCAAGATCAGGCCATCCTTTGCTCCAATACCTCCACCATCCCCATCACAAGGTTGGCCGAAGAATTGCGCCATCCGGAACGATTCTGCGGACTGCACTTTTTCAATCCTGTACGTCGCATGCCACTCGTTGAGGTAATACGCGGAGCAAAGACCTCGGATGAAACGATTGCCGCTGCGGTCGCCTATTCCAAAGCAATTGGCAAATCACCCATCGTGGTAGGAGACGGTCCTGGTTTTCTTGTTAACCGTGTACTGCTGCCTTACATGAACGAAGCGCTCCTTCTCTTGCAGGAAGGGGCAAACATCAAAGACGTGGATCGCACGGCAACCCGCTTTGGAATGCCAATGGGCCCCATCACACTTTACGATACGGTGGGGCTCGATGTGGCCGTGCATGCTGGCAGCGTGATGCGGGAAGCATTTCCTGACCGAGTGGTGCCCAGCGACATTCTACCCGCCATGGTTCAGGCCGATCGCTTGGGCAAAAAAAACGGTCGCGGTTTTTTCGATTACAACTTGGACTCCAAGGGACGCCAAAAAGCGCAGCCCAGTGAGGAAGTGCAAACAATTATCAAACAGTCCACAAAATCGCTTGACAAAGCGAATGAAGACGTTGTTGATCGACTCTTCTTACCCATGCTGCTCGAAGCCACACGACTCCTAGAAGATGGTATTGTTAACGATGTTCGTGATGTTGACCTAGGATTGATCTATGGAATTGGCTTTCCACCTTTCCACGGCGGCTTATTTCACTGGGCCGATACGATTGGAACCGCAAAGTTGGTCGAAAAACTAAAACCTTATGCCGCATTAGGTCGGCGTTACGAGCCGACGAATTTGTTGTTGGATCTCGCCAAGTCGGATCAAAAGTTTTATGCCATGAGTAAAGAATCCACTTGAAACCTCGACCTACTCTGATCCACAGATCTTACCCCAGAAAAACACAGACCCCTCAGGGCGCCTATTATGAATTCAGCCGTAGTCGTTGACTGTTGTCGCACACCGATCGGGCGCGCACACCCCGAAAAGGGTGTCTTTCGTGATGTGCGTTCTGACGATTTGGCCGTTGCTGTTTTGAGCCAACTGATCCAGCGCACCGGAATCGACCCGGCTGAAATAGAAGATGTGCTACTGGGCAACACGCAACAGCAAATGGAACAAGGGTTTAATATTGCCCGTATCGTTTCGCTCATGGCTGGCCTGCCGAGCTCGGCTGGTGGGGTAACCATTAACCGACTCTGCGGGAGTAGTCTTCAGGCCCTGAATCAAGCCAGCCATGCAATTCTTGCTGGTGGAGAAGACGTTCAAATTGTGGGTGGCTTGGAGCACATGCAGCATATTCCCATGGATTCGGGTATCGACTTCAATCCAAAATTATTCCATGTCACGAGCAAGGGGGCGCTCCACATGGGATTCACTGCGGAATTTCTTGCCCAATCGCAAGGTATCAGTCGTAAAGATCAGGATGCATTCGCACTTGCCAGTCACCAGAAAGCGGCGGCGGCTACCCAAGAGGGTTTGTTTACCAATGAAATAATTCCCGTTTGGGGACGCGACGAAGCAGGTTCGCGCGAGCAAATCACAAACGACCAATGCATTCGAGGCGACACCAATGTCGAATCTTTGGCGGCGCTAAAGCCGGCTTTCATGCCTGGCATCGGCACGGTGACTGCCGGCAATAGTTCGCCTCTGAACGACGGCGCTGCAGCCATGTTGATCATGAGCGAATCGAAAGCCAATTCGCTTGGCCTCAAGCCGCTGGTCAAAATTCGTGCCACAGCCGTTGCGGGCGTGGATCCCGCTGTGATGGGAACCGGGCCTGTACCCGCCACGCAGAAGGCGCTTCAGCGTGCCGGACTTACGCTTGAGGATATCGACCTGGTGGAACTCAATGAGGCCTTTGCCTCGCAATCGCTTGCCTGCTTGCGGATGCTTAAATTAGATGAATCCAAGGTAAATGTCCGCGGTGGCTCCATCGCCATCGGACATCCTTTGGGAGCGAGCGGTGCACGGATCTCGACAACACTCATTCATGCCATGTTGACTTCGGATGCCACGCTGGGCCTGGCCACGATGTGTATTGGCATTGGCCAGGGCATCGCCACTGTTTTCGAACGCTGCGAATAAACTACTACCGGCTAGAAAAAAGGAAAGGTAACGATGGTAAGTGACTCTTGGAATTGCATCTTTGAACTGACCTAGCCCCCT
>CAWWCC010000293.1:0-3728 GCA_963935315.1 uncultured Planctomycetaceae bacterium
AAACATCCCATAGCTTAAATGTCCCCATAGCTTAAATGTCATAGCCCAAACATCATAACCCAAATTTAGGCACACCAAAAGTTACGCAATGTCCGTTTCAAATTGATGTAACTTCGTAACACAAAACACTTTTTACTCACACCTGGTACCCATATCCCCTTGGCCACGCACTTTGGTCAGTGTGTCTTACTCAATCCAACCCCCTCCGAGGGTACGCTGCCCATGGTAGCAAACGACTGCCTGTCCTGGGGCTACGCCACGCTGAGGCTCTTGAAAGTACACTTGCAGGCGATTATTCGGCATTAAGTCAATTTTTGCCTTCACAGGTGCCGTGTTATAGCGTATCTGAACTTCACACTCTTTAGGTATCTCTCCAAGATCTACCAGCCAATTTGTCTGGGAAGCTACCAATTCTGTACGACCCAATTCCTCTCGATCTCCCAACACGACGCGCCGAGTTTCAGGTTCAATTCGCACCACAAACTTTGGCTCACCCAGCGCTACTCCCAAGCCTTTGCGCTGACCTACCGTAAACCCTTCAATTCCCTGATGGTCTCCAACGACGGTCCCGTCGGTGAGCACCAATTCACCTGAAGTGTCGAGCCGATCCCGCTGATTGCGGATAAACTCATCGTAACGACCTTGGGATACAAAACAGATCTCCTGGCTATCTTTCTTATCCGCAACATTCATACCTAATTGAGATGCCAGGTTACGAATTGCCGGTTTACGATATTCTCCGACAGGCAGCAACATTCGCTGCAAATAAGCGCGATCTATGCCAAACAGGACATAGGATTGATCTTTTTGATCATCACAACCTCGCAAGAGCGCCTGCCTGCCATCTGGTTGAGAATGGAGACGCGCATAATGGCCAGTGGCAACATACTGTGCACAAACACTATCAGCGTAGTCGAATAACTTACCAAATTTAATCCAGTTATTGCATTGCACGCAGGGGTTGGGTGTGCGTCCGCGAGTATACTCATCGACAAAGTAGTTAATAATCTGGCTGAATTCCTGATCGAGATTCAAAGCATAAAATGGGATCGATAGCTTATCGGCTACTCTGCGGGCATCTTCAGCGTCTGCAGCCGTACAACACCCTTGTTTGTGATCCAAACGGCCTGCTGGCAGGCGATCGACAATCGGAAGTTCGATCGTTGCTTGATGGCCTTGACTCGCTGAGGCCTCGGATGTGCAAGCAACTGGCGATTGATGGCCATGGCGCATAAACACACCAATTACGTCGTGCCCCTGCTCCAGAAGCAGATGGGCCGCGACGCTGGAATCGACTCCTCCAGACATTGCTAAAACGACACGTGCCATACCCTCCGAGTCTAAGATTGCTGAGCCACTCAAGCAAGCAGCCCCCCACAATGCAGCAAACTTCAAAACACCACTTGATCCAGCATGATTCGAGAGTTCGCTACAAGATACTTGTTTTCGCGTGAGAGCTGCTGGCAAATGGGGATTGTTGCGGACTTTCCAAACTATTTCTCCCAGGTTGCGGCATTCTCATCCTATCGCTGATTCGCGGGAGTTTGCTATAATCACCCGTTTTAACACCAAAACACACGAGGGTCCCAAAACTATGGCAGTGGACAAAGAATGGATGGATCGTGCTGCCTCGCTTCACTCCGCCATCCTCCAACTTCGGGACTCTCTTTGACTGTGCTGCTAAATCTGAGCAGATAGTCGCCATTGATGTCAAAATGGCCCAACCGGACTTCTGGAATGACCAGGAAACGGCTCAGGACACCGTAGCCAGACGTAAATCTCTACTGGCGATCGTCAAGCCACTCGATGAAGCCCTGGCGAGCAGCGAAGATCTGGCTGCCATGCTCGAAATGGCAGCGGAAGACGAATCTTTTGCCGACGAGGTCCCCGGTGAGGTCCAGCGGCTGGAAGCGATCGTAGAACAGCTCAAGTTGCAAGCACTACTAAACGGTACGCACGATGCTGCTGGTGCCATAGTTACCATCCATGCTCGTGACGGAGGTACCGACGCCAACGACTGGGCAGAAATGCTGCTGCGTATGTACATGCAGTGGTCCCAGAAAAACGACTACTCCGTTTCTCTCATCGATCGACAGGACAACGAAGAAGCAGGCATTAACAACGCCACGATTGTCATTCGCGGCCCCATGGCTTATGGCTATCTGCGAGGCGAGACGGGAATTCACCGCCTGGTACGCATCAGTCCTTTCAACTCCGAAGGCAAGCGGCAGACAAGCTTTGCTGCTGTCGATGTTTCACCTGAACTATCAGACACGATCGAAATTGAGATTAACGAGTCAGAAGTCCGCGTTGATACCTATCGGGCTAGTGGGGCAGGGGGGCAACATGTCAACAAAACAGACAGTGCTATTCGATTAACGCACATCCCGACAGGCATTGTCGTCCAATGCCAAAATGAACGCAGTCAGCACAAGAATCGTGCCACTGCTTGGAAAATGTTGCGATCCCGCATGGCTCGATTAGAAGAGGAACAGCGCGAAGCCGAAGATGCTGCCCGTTATCAGCAGCAAGCTAAAACGGGCTTTGGTTCACAAATTCGCAATTATTTTTTGCATCCCGACCAGCGCGTCAAAGACGCTCGCACAAAATTTCAAATGGGCAATTTCCAGGCGGTTCTTGATGGTGACATACAGGGTTTTTTAGACGCTGTCCTACGTTGGCGCGCCGGACAACCCGTTGATAAGGTGGCAGATTGAGTTTAGCAAAACCTTGTACCGCAGTTGAAACCTTGGACGAATTCGGACTGGGTATTCGCGTCGAATTCGAATGGGTTCACGATCGCTTTGTGCACACTCTTATTGCGATTCAGCAAGGCAAACAAACCCGAATGCTAGAATCTGCCAATGGAAATCCGGACAATATTTATCCACCGAGTCCATGCCTGACCGAGCTCCATCAACAAGATACCACACTCTTTTTTACAGGCGCAACGGCAACCTGCCATTGGTCCATGAGTGTTGAAAAGTGCGAAGCCGATTCTACCCAAAAGCACGATTTACTTTCACCCTCAATGCGAAAGCACAGCGATCCCTGCGAACGGAAAGCACAACAGGGAATACGGTTTCCACTACAATATTTGTCTTTTGACATCGCCTGTCGGGTAAAAAAATGGGACCCGGTTCTTAAACCCGATCTCGGGTGCCAGTACTACCTTGTCAAAGAATTTGAGAATTCACTCTTAGAAAAGAATTCGGAAGTCACGATTAAGGATCTTTCACCCTACAACCCTGTGCAGGTTCATCTTAGCAGTAGAGGGTTCGGGCAGCCAAGCTCTTGCCATCCAGAGCCAAACTGCCAATTCTCACTCACCCAAGCCAAGAAGAATTATCTCTGTATCGAACCTCTTCGCCAAATTTCAGATAATCTACCTGCCACACTACAATGGAGTTATGCTGTGTGGACCCAAATTTCTGCTTGAGACGCCATTCCTTTTGAGACTCCCCAAAGGATTGCACACCCCTTAGCAGACAAAGAATCTTCTCATTCCTCAGGATTTACTACTTTTGGCGGGTGGACTCTCTTACCAACGAGTGGCTTGATCTCGCGAACCCAGATGTTACGGAAACGAACAGGATTCCCATGATACTGTAGTGAAATGGGGCCTTTATCCTCGTGCTGTGTGTAGGAAGGTGGACGATTGTAAGGAGTGTCGCCTTGCAGCTCGAAGTGATTAAGAATCAAAACACCATTGTGCATCACTGTTATGT
>CAWWCC010000294.1:0-3716 GCA_963935315.1 uncultured Planctomycetaceae bacterium
GGTAATTTCCTCGACTACCATTCCCTTGCGAAGCGACATGTTTGTCGTGCCATCCGTGATGTAGGGACCATAACGGCCATCTAGAATTTGCACGGGCTTTTCGGTTACTGGAGATATGTCAAAGGTCTTGAGGGGTGGTTTCTTACTCGCACCACGGCCACGGGTTTTGGGTTGAGCAAGAAGCTGAACGGCTTGTTCTAAAGTTACGTCCAGAGGCGAAATCTCTGCCGGCAACGAGCGTGTTTCGGTACCACATTTTACGTAGGGTCCATAGCGGCCATTGTATGCCATCACGGGCTGGCCGCTGCGAGGGTCCTCTTTTTCGTTGCCATCTTTGTCTTTGGTTGGTGCCATGGGTGCGTGGTCCCCCAGATTCCGGGGCAACGTTAGCAACTGAAGTGCCGTTTCAAAATCGATCTCTTCTGGGTTCATGCCCTTGAGCAAACCCGCGTTTTGCGGCTTCTCTTCGTCGTCCGTCGATCCACGTTGAATATAAGGCCCGAAGCGACCCGTTTTAAGATAGACCGGTTTACCCGTATCGGGACAAGATCCCAAAGGCTCATCGGCCAGCTGTGCTTGTGCCAGTAATTTGAGGGCCATTTCCATGGTAACTTCGTCAGGCGGAGTTTCATCTTTCAGTGAGGCTGTACGGTCTCCCTGTTCAATGAATGGTGAATAGCGTCCAACCCTCACGAAGATATCTGGGCCATCTTCCGGTTTACCAATATGGATGCGACTGATTGCAGCAGGGTCTATCTCATCAATCTTATTCTCAAGCTGCTTTTTAAGTCCCGGCGCACCATTGCCAAAATAAAATTTATCGAGATACTCCACGTGCCCCTGCTCACCACGACTAATGGAATCGAGGTCATCTTCCATCTGGGCTGTAAACTGGTAATCGACCAGACCACCCAGGTTTTCTTCCAGCAGCTTAACCACAGCAAATGCCACCCATGTTGGCACCAAAGCAGTGGCTTTTTTGAACACGTAATTCCGGGCTAAAATCGTATCGATGATACTCGCATACGTACTGGGACGACCAATGCCACGTTCCTCCAATGCTTTGGTGAGCGAAGCTTCGCTGAATCGTCCAGGAGGTTGTGTACTATGCTCTTTCGATTCAAGTTCCGTGCAGGTGAGCATTTCTCCAACTTCTAATTGAGGAAGTGCCTTCTCCTGGTCTGCCAATTCGGCATTCGGGTCGTCCGATCCTTCGACATAGGCCCGTAGATAGCCAGGAAAATCAATCGTTTTTCCACTCACTTGGAATGCACAACCCTCTCCCTCAATACTAACCACAATTCGTCGACCGCGCGCATCCGCCATTTGGCTGGCAATCGTACGTTTCCAGATCAGGTCAAAGAGACGGAACTCATCCTTATTGAGTTCCTTACGCATTAAATCCGGCAATTCAAACGGATGACCGGCGGGGCGTATCGCTTCATGCGCTTCTTGCGCATTCTTCACTTTTGATTTGTAGCTGCGCGGTTCGGCAGGCAAAAAGTCTTCACCATAATTGGCGTCCACGAGTTTGCGTGCATCTTCGACAGCAGCCTTGGCCAAATTCGTCGAATCTGTTCGCATGTAAGTAATGTGGCCATTTTCGTAGAGACTCTGAGCAATTTGCATTGTGCGACGCGCTGTAAAACCCAGCTTGCGGTTGGCTTCCTGCTGCAGCGTACTTGTCGTAAAGGGCGGATAGGGCTTGGTGGTGTAAGGTTTGTCCTCAATGGAAGTCACACAAAATTTGCCACTGCGAATTCGTTCGGCCAGGTTTCGTGCTGCCTCTTCATCCAGGTGCATGAGTTCTGGATTTTTAAGCTTGCCGTTGGTTGAATCAAAATCCTTACCACTGGGTATCTTACGACCCTCAACCGTCAAGAGAGGCGCTTCCAACTTTTGACCACTATCTTTTGCAAAAGTCCCTAACAAATCCCACCAACTGCCAGACACAAAGGCCATACGCTCGCGCTCACGTTGTACGATGAGCCTGACGGCAACACTTTGCACACGTCCAGCAGATAATTTTGGACGCACTTTTCGCCACAGAAGAGGTGAAACTTCATAGCCGAACAATCGATCAAGAATGCGACGTGTTTCCTGAGCTCGAACCATGCCCTGGTCGACATCACGAGGTCCAGCCATCGCCTCCTGTATTGCCTCTTTGGTAATCTCATGGAAGACGAGTCGGTGCACTGGAACCTTCGGTTTGAGTACTTCCAGCAAATGCCAGCTGATCGCCTCTCCCTCACGATCTTCGTCTGTCGCAAGATAAAGTGCGTTTGCACTCTTGAGCCGGTCCTTGAGCAAATTGATTTGCTTCGTTTTCCCTGGAGGAATCACATAAATGGGGGCAAATTGTTCATTCACATTCACCCCTAGATTTGACCATTTTTCACCTTTGTATTTAGCAGGAATCTGCTTGGCACCTTGGGGCAAGTCGCGAATATGGCCAATACTTGCTTCCACACAAAATCCTTTGCCCAAGTATTTGGCGATCGTCTTTGCTTTGGCCGGGGATTCGACGATTACCAATGCCTGTTCCGTTTTTGCCGATTTCTTCTTTGCCATGTTCCTAGGTCACTTCGCTCAACAGGAGGTTGGAAAGGTAGCCTTATTGCCTTATCAGACGAATTACTTACTTGTTTTGATTATCCGCAGTCGAACTGGATGGTCGTGAGACGATATGAGTCAGCCCACTTTACCAGATCAATCGCTACGTGCACCCTACATTTGCACCTAGGTGCTACACCTGCCTTGGCTACCCCCCCCCAAGGAGGTAGTTCACCTGGGCGATCTGCGACGGGGTACCCAAAGGCCATAAATTCTATCCAGAATCAATCCTTCTCTAAGGTGTGAGAACTCTCGAGGAATCGCCCACACTACCGATTGGGATTGCATTTACGTCAATCTGCCATAGAATCACGGACCGCATTACGCACCTTGCCAAGAACTGGCTCCAAAACGCATCTGGCCTCGTGAAGAGGGTGCCAACAAAAATTGGGTTTTGAAACCGGTCCTGCGCACGTCATTCATTAATGCCGTACTGGTTAAGCTGTCAAGTGCTACCAGTTGACAAAAAACTTTCCAGGAAATTTCTATGGCCAGTCCATTTCGCATTTTTCGCAAGTATCAGAAGGCCTTTTTGGCAATCGCTGCCGTGCTGGCAATGGTAATTTTTGTGTTTGCAGATTTACTGACAAGTGCCGTTTTTTCTTCTCGCGGTGAAGGCAAACGGCGGGGAATGACTGTTGCGAGCTGGGACGGTGGCTCGATGACGGGACATGAAATGGAGTCTCTGACTCAAAGACGTACCTGGATAAGCAACTTTCTAGCTAGATTGCAACAGACGGGTGCTCAAAAGGTTAGGGACAGTGGC
Organism: uncultured Planctomycetaceae bacterium; assembly: GCA_963935315.1. Taxonomy (GTDB): domain Bacteria; phylum Planctomycetota; class Planctomycetia; order Pirellulales; family Lacipirellulaceae; genus Bythopirellula. The sequence goes on from CAWWCC010000294.1 coordinate 3,380, forward strand.
GGCACGCCCATGCAACCTCAAGTCCCTAATTTAATACTCTCACAAAACCTCAATATGCTTCAAGTCAGCGGCGGGTGCATAAACACACGCATTCTTTCGCAACTGGCAAAAGATGCGGGAATCTCCATCAGTAATGGCCAGATCAACGATTACCTAGAAGCATTAAGTTTTGGCCAGCTCTCAGACGGCCAAATTATCAACCTGCTTACGCGGGGGAACAAAACCAACCAACAGCAACAAGTAGAACAATTGTTCGCAGGTCTGCGCGAATTACTATTGGGCAACACCTACATCACGAGTTACTACTCTGCTCTTGAGTGCGTGACCCCAGAAGAGC
>CAWWCC010000295.1:0-3695 GCA_963935315.1 uncultured Planctomycetaceae bacterium
AGTCCGTCTCGTGGGCTCGGAGATGTGTATAAGAGACAGCCCATCGATCACACGGGCTCCCATCGATCACACGGGCTCCCATCGATCACACGGGGGCTGTCTACGACAACGACTAGCAGGCGTTGGTTTGCAGACATTAAACTCCTTCGCCGACCAAAGCTGCGCTTCGGTGCCCGAACGCATGAAATATCCGGGCTAGGTGCTAATCACGGAGACAGTGGGATCACTGAGGCAAATGATACCTGCTATTCTTTCAATAAGAATATTTCTCCGTACTACGAACGGTCTTAGTTTTCGTCTTCTGACACTGCGCAAATCTTCCTCGCTAAATCCCCCTCCCCATACATGGGGAGGGGGATTTTGATTGTGGCCAGAGGCCGCGCTGGGCCTTCCGTGTCTGTGGTTTCAATAGAAGGAAAGGGTTTTCTACAGAGCCTGCATGTCCCTTTTGTTGATTTCCCCTACCCCAACCTTTCGTAAATGGCTGGATGATGCGTATGCCTGCAAATAGGCCGCTCTTGGTACACCCCCCCACCCCTAGTCGACAAATTCCGCCCTAGGCGAATTCTGTATCGGTTCTGCAGGCAATCCGTCCATCACAAGCTAGAGTTGTGTGCGAGGAGAAATAGCAAAGAGATTTAGAACCTTTATTCAGGAAATAGTTATAAATCAAAGATCCGGACTTTCATTTATAGAATTCTTAGGTTGTCTGGTAGCTGTCCTTGGTGGAGTCGTCATTGGATCGATGTACTTAGGTGTTGATCTGAAACAGTTAGCCTCGAGAGCCTTAGAGCAATCTCAACTGGTGGCTCTAAGTCTGTTGGGATGGGAAACATCTACTCAAAAATCAACTGCCGATCCTGAATCTCCCCCACTGGAAACTCAACCATCACCAACTGCAAAAGAATCTGGCCTGATAAATATCCTCTCAGCAAACGATTCGGCAGGGTCCGATTCAACGTCGATTGAATCTTCGAACTCTGTAAATACTTCAAGTGGCCTCGAAACTTCCAACCAGCATGCAACTGAAACTGTCCAACCTTTTGAGATGACTCTAGCACAGCGAGAAGCTGTAACCAAAGCTTATTGGGACGCAGTCGTCCGATGTATAAGAACTGAGATTCAGGATCGCAGACCAAAAACACCTCAAGAAAATTGGCAGCTTCTTGATTATCTAATCCATCGCCAACAGGGTCCTGAAATAGCACTCAAAACATTGCAACAGTTGGACGGCCAGGGTGTCGACGCACGTTTGCTCACCCATTCAGAAAACCTCTTAGATTGGCATCGATTAGGAGAAGAGCTATTCAGCGAGGCCGTCAATCTGCTGCCCAATGGACCTCGTTCACAATTAACAGGCCCCTTCGCCCAAAGCTGGCAAAGTGCTGCCACGCAGCATCGGATGGAAGAAAAGTTGGTGCGTAAAAAACACCATGTGACCGTCAGCTATCTCAATCATACCTATGAATCATTGGCCCCATTCAAACCGGCAATTCCCTAGCCTTAACATTTCAACCGTTGCTTCTCCCAGCTGGTCAAATTAGAATTGCCTGTTGTTTATACTCAGAAATTATAATTCCATCAAAGATAAGAAAGGTGTTGCTATGTGGTACTCTCGTTGTTTGTTAATTGGAATGTTGACCACCAATCTGGTCGCATCCCCACTTGCTATCAACATTAGTCAAGCCGACTGTGGGTGGTCGGGTCGTTGCTGTACTACAAGCTACGTCGTCAGCTGCTGTAAAGTTTCTTGCTGTAAAACGTCCTGCCCATCCAATTGTGCAATGGACTGTTGCCAGCAAGGTTGTTGTGAGGATAGCTGTTGTGAGGGAGATGCTGCGAATCATGAGCAGCCTGATAGCGTACCATCGACAGGCGATCAAGTGCCAACCGTTGCCAACGAGTCCATGGTTCCCCAATCCAACGCTACTCCCACGATAACTGAAGATACAGGGGGAATCGACTCCCCTACTACCACCAAGGTGGACAATCAAGTAACGACAAACTATGCAACACCCCAAGCAGAAACTGCCGTGGATCCCTCTCCAGCACCCGTAGAAGAACAAGCAGTAACAATTCCCGAAGAAACGGATGACCTCTTTGCTCCTATTGAAACAACAGCCCCAGAAGAAGAATCGGCTGAAGAATCAGCTGAAGAATCAGCTGAAGAAGTTTCGGATGAAACAGACGACCTGTTTGGTTCTTTCGATACCGAACCACCTGTAGATGAAAGTGATGAAGATTCATCATCGTCAGAAGCTGATGCCGTATTCGATTTAGAAGAATCGGATACGACCGAAGCAGATTCTACTGAAACAGAATCTACCGAAGAGGACGAAAGCGATTCTTCAGAACTTGACGATCTCTTTGGCCAGCGTGGTGCCCTGGATATTCTCACCCAGAATGGCGGTCTGGAAAGTGAATTGGTAAGAGTCTGGACAGATGATACCGGACGCTATCAATGCGAAGCACGCCTGCTAACCACACACTCCAATGGCATCGTTTTGATCAAACCCAATGGATACCAGGCAGTTGTTCCCCTGGTGCGGTTAAGTGACGGTGATCTTCAATTTGTGCGTCAGCAGGTAAACGCCAAGCGAGAAATGCTGGCACAGCAGGCAACTACCAAAAGGTTTGCTGCCAACTGATCGGTTTTTGCTAGCAACACAAAAGTCCTTGTAGATTTCCTCATTTGTCACAGAACATTGGTCGATTTCTAGCTGTAACAGGCAAAAATTGGCTATGTCTGTGCTCATCAGGATATCGGCAATGGATCATTCTATTTTTGCACTCGCAGCTCCTGTTTTGGGAACGGCAATCCAAGGGGTCCGTCAACTGACTTCAGTTGCGGTCGAACCCTTTGCAGCCGTACTGCAGTCCGCACAGAACAAGTCGAGCCAAGAAACAGATGCCTATGCAGAAGCTCTTCAAGAGCTCTCCCATCAATCTTCTGAACTAGCAGCCGAGCTCCATAGCCGCCTCCAGAACGTGCTTCAGGCGTCTGGCATCCAACTTGATGAGCCGATTCGTCTTCGTCTTTCAGCTTTTGATAATCAGATCGAAGTTGTTGATCCGCATCCCGAAAGGGCTCTTTTAGAAGCTACAATTAACAAAGACAGCAATCTTATTAGAGATTTCCAGAAGTACTCAGCTATCGCAGGATACTTCACTACGGACCGGGATGCTTTGTTGGTTCTTAACCCAAACAATCCACTCGAAGTATGAGTACGACTCGACGAGTTCACCTACTGCTCGCGATCCTCTGTTGTGCCAATACACGCATAGGATCGTAAGCCCGCCATGTGACGTCAATGGTTTAACTTCGTGCAATAGTCAGCCATCCGCCTGGCGGCCTTATTGCCACTATCCACACATTGAGGTATCCCAACGCCGTGGTAAGCGTTGCCCGCCAGTTCGAGTCCCGCCAGTTTCTCAACTTGCTGTTCTATCTCAGCCACCAACTGCACATGCCCTACGTGATACTGCGGCATCTTTTCCTGCCAACGCACCAAATCCGTGTGCAACGGAATGCCTTGGATATTCAGTAATTCTGAAAGTTCTGAACGAGCCAATTCAACAATCTGGTCATCCTGCAATTGTAATATTTCAGGTTGTAAAGCACCTCCCAGAAAAACGCGCACCAAGAATTGCTGTCTCTTATACACATCTGACGCTGCCGACGATACTCCTTGTGT
>CAWWCC010000296.1:0-3689 GCA_963935315.1 uncultured Planctomycetaceae bacterium
TAGGAGTCCGTCTCGTGGGCTCGGAGATGTGTATAAGAGACAGGGTTTTCAATAAACAATCGATTGCTTGGGCAATTGCGGATCAGATCATGAATGAGGGAGGAGAATGCGGCTTCTCTTATATGCCCGACAAAGCTGATGATGCCCGTCAAAAAAACCTGGGACGGATCACAAAGCTCACCGCTGAAAATCCACAAGTTAAATTCCTGCAGCCCATGGATGTCACCAAAGACGAACACATCCAGGCCGTGATGGGGCGCTGCCATGAAGAACTTGGTAAAATCGATTTCCTTTTGCACTCCATAGCCTTTGCTTTACCTGACGACCTGCGCGGCGATACGATTGCTACCAGCCGAGATGGCTTCAAACTGGCCATGGAAATCAGTGTGCACAGCCTGATAGCCCTGGCAAATGGAGCGCAAGAAGTCCTTAACGACAATGCTAGCATCCTGACGTTAACTTACTTTGGCGGAGAAAAGGCCGTTCCCGGCTACAACGTGATGGGCATTTGCAAAGCGGCTCTGGACGCAACTGTGAAATACCTGGCTTTTGATTTAGGCCCACGGGGCATTCGCGTGAATGCCTTGAGTGCGGGACCGCTACAGACCATTTCAGGTCGAGGCGCTGGTGTTGACGAAATGCTGGGACTTTATGAAGGCATGGCTCCATTGGGTCGCAATATTACTCACGAGGAAGCAGGCCAGAGTGGAAGCTTTTTGCTTTCGCCAAATTCTTCGGGAATTACTGGCGAAATCTTACATCTCGATGGCGGCTACAATGCCATGGGATCCCCCGGGCGGTTGCTCGACAAATTCAAACGCTAGCACTGCGCGTTTTTTTGCAAATCGCCCTAGGTAAAACTACGCGAGTACTGGTAGATTTTGCAACGCACACAAACACTTGGGTATCCCTGGCAGTCGTTTTGCTTTTTTGCCAAGGCGTACTGATTAAAGAGTTTGCGAGCATTTATCGCCTGAACCCAAAGATTGAGGCCATGGATTGGCCTGCGATTTGCTCGCTTGTGTGATAGTTAGCGATGCGGCCTAAGAGAAGAGATTCTTGGGATGCTGCATAGCTAGGACAAGGATCGTCCATTTTCATAAAAGGTGAAGAGCATGGAAGCTCGCAACATTCGAGTCGTGGCAACGGCTCTCTGCGCATGGGCGCTATTTTCTCTAATCGGCCCTGCAGTTCAGGGCGCTGGATACCGTACGGCTAACTTCACGGTCGATGCGCCAACGCCAGAGCTGGCCAAAGAGATTGGCAACATGGCGGAGCATTGGCGCCGAGAATTGGCTCAGGAGTGGCTGGGCAAGCAACTACCCAACTGGTCAAAACCATGTCCCATCAAAGCCCTGGTTGGTCCTCGCATGGGCGCGGGTGGAGAAACCAGCTTTGTGTTTGACCATGGCGAAGTGTTTGGCTGGCGCATGCAAATCCAGGGTTCACGTGAACGAATTCTTGACTCTGTGTTGCCGCATGAAGTAACACACACTCTTTTTGCCAGCCATTTTCGCCAACCATTGCCACGTTGGGCAGATGAAGGAGCTTGTACCACCGTAGAGCATGTGAGCGAAGTTTCGAAACAAGAAAAGATGCTGATCCATTTCTTACAAACGCGCAAAGGGATTCCCTTCAGCAGTCTGTTTGCCATGAAAGAATACCCACGTGATGTTTTGCCCCTCTATGCACAAGGCCATTCCGTCGCCAAATTCCTAATTGCACAGTATGGTAAAAGCCAATTTATAAAGTTTCTGGAAGATGGATTGCGTGATGAAAACTGGCCACGTGCTGTGCAACAGAATTTTGGATATAAAAATCTACATACCATGCAGGATTCATGGATGAACTGGATCCGTGCAGGACGTCCCCCTCTGCAACTCGCAGCAAATGTCCAATCCGAAAACATCCGGACCGTCTCCTTGGAAGTACCCGCCGGAACTATTGTGCGCGGACAAAACCCTGGCACGAGGTCAACACCCCCACCACGGCAGGCCCAGAATTGGCCTGCTGGAAATGGGACACCCCAACAGGAAACGCGGACTAGCGTCTACGACACACGGAGCAAGAATACCATGTTGCGTTGATGCTCTGGTCAGCCAGGAGCATGAACGAGGTCACCCCCCCCGCCCAACAGCCTCATGCAGCTGCTAGCACCTGCATGAAGCTACAAGACGGAGAGGGACATCTAATGTGGCTCCGGGTACCCGCTTGGCACTGCTGGACAAGCCAGCAGTGGCACCAAGAAATAATTTAATGCACATTTTGGCTAATTTTCTACAGGTTATTGTGGCTCTGCCTCATCTCTAATCGTTGGTACCCAAGACTCCCCCTCACCCAACTTCTCTCCTAAGACAGCAACTGCATAAAGCTGTCCTGCCTGGGGACGCACCGCACTTGAGGCTCTGCCTCGAATCTGTAGGCTGTAGCCTGGGAACCAGAATCCTTCACAGCTTTTCCTGAAGGGGCATTGATACCGTAACTCAGGGCGCACTGTTTTCCTGCCCTAATGATTCACGTCGCTTCCCACTAGCCCCTGCTAGCAAGCCAGCATCTTATTGAATCCAGTCAGCAGCGGTTGAAAAGTGAGAACACGAGTCGTCCTTCTGGGTAATCTGTGCGTAGTGCGGGATGGCTGGACGAATCTCACTGCTTTTTTTCCCGATAAGCTTGGTATGCGCCCCGAGTGGGCCGTACTTCCAATTGAGTCTTTGTGGGATCAAATCAAATGAATCATTCGCTTCGTCACCTCACCCTGGCGCTTTTATCTGCAGGTATTGTTTCAATAACAACTCCACTCCATGCGGCGCCAGGTGGTTCGGTAGTCCCTGGAACTGGCACCCACATCGACTATGTAGGCGATGATTTTGAAGACACCAACTGGACTTTTATCAACAACTTCCCGAAAAGTTCTCGCGAACAGGACGAACGATTAAGAGCGCCTACGGGCAAATCCACCAACGGCCGCTGGAAAGAAGGTCCTGAACGTGGCCAGCCTGATCAGATGAAAGTTATTCCTACCCCGGAGGGTGGTCTGCCGGGAAGTCAATATTCACTACTTATGCGTACCATGAATTCTGGTATTCCGAGTATGCGAACCCACACGGTCCAGCAAGACGATTTGATCGCCAATTGCATTAGTCGTCTGGGAACGAGCATTTCGCCCAGTGATATTCCCAATGTTGTCACGCGCGTCTTTTTACCACCAGCCGACCAGTGGGAAGATCGATCGGGACCCCACTTTGGATTTAGAATCAGTGCTTCGACGGTTACCAACGAACGGACTTCGAAGGGATTCTTCGGATCACGTAGCGAAACGGCCGAACCTTATTGGCCTGGGATCTGGATACATTTTCGGAGCAAAACCAATCGCAAGGTTGAGGAAGACTCCGCATTTCTTACGGTACGTGGTAATTCCCGAGGGCAAGACGTACGATACAAAGAAATTCCAGCCGATCAATTTGGCTGGTGGACTCTTGGCATGTCGGTCACCCCAAATGGCCAGATCCACTACTATGCTAAGCCGGGCATTGAGGATCTTACCGAAAAGGACTACCTGACTTCGCAATTCCCCTACAGCTATAGCGCCCGGACCTTTAGGACTTTCTTTTTTGATGTCTGCAATAAGGATGACGGTAAAACCCTGTCTCTTATACACATCTCCGAGCCCACGAGACGGACTCCTATCT
>CAWWCC010000297.1:0-3661 GCA_963935315.1 uncultured Planctomycetaceae bacterium
GCAATACGCGTGTCAGCAATATGAGTGTTAGCAATACTGTTTGGGGTAATACTGCTAGCACCAAGCAAGAGGAGAGCTTGAAACAGAACCACATCGAGTATTGCCATGATGAATCCATTCTTATGTGGAAAAACGTTCTCGGCTAGAATGCCATTTCGAGCATGGTTTTCCTGCACACGGTTGGCAAGCTGCAGAAAGACGCCGACTTCGTCGCAATCCTATATCCGCTGCAATCCATTATTCGTTACAATCTAATATCCGTGTACTATCATGTATCCGCTTGATATTTTTTAACGGATTCCCTGATTGCTGCAAAGCCCCTAAGTATCTTCTACAAACTTGAAATAGGCAAAGTGGCAATGAGTGCTAGCGAGCGATTCAATATGTTTGTCACCAGGCATCCAATTGGAACATGGATCCCCAACGTATTGGGGTTGCCAGTGTATCGGCTGGTGGTCATTTGTCACTTTGGGTTGCAATGCATGATGATGTGGGCAACAGAAAGTCGGAAGATACACTGACGAAACTATCGTTGCGTGTCGCATTCGCAATCAGTATTTCAGGTCCGACAGACTGGTCGGTGACGGGAGTACACAAGAAAACACACCCGGCCTATTTTCAGTTGCTAGGTATATGAACCGGGGACTCCGCTCGATGAAATTGATTTTAAGCTTAAGATCGACGTGTCGCCGATCAGCTTTGTCAGTAAGGACGATCCACCAGTTTTGTTAGTGCATGGCGACCAGGATAACATCGTGCCTGTGGAGCATGCTTTCAGGATGCAAGAGCGGATCAAAGGTGCAGGGGTTGCTGTGGAGCTCGTCATTGTTGAGGGAGTGGAACACAGCGTCTCCAAAACGGATCCTCAGACATCTTGTGTTTGCTGAGGCGTTTGTTCGGAAACAGTTTGAACCCCAAACCAAGTGGCCTTCGGGTGCACCACTCCGCTAGGTTGAAATGGGACCTAGGGTTACCCAAGATTCGCTATGCGTTCTGTGGATCAGGGCTATTCGCTCGTGACAAATTCAGTCGATTGATCCGTGCAACGCAATCGCTAGCCAATCGATGCCTGAGACAAGGGTTTGCTGCTGGTGATCTACTGTAGCTAGCAGCGGTACTTCCAGGTGCGATCTTAATTCCTTTGCATTACTGGTCGTGCTTTGATCTTCAGAAAGCACCTGGGTCTGATTCAGTACGACTCCTGCTATAGATAATTCTGGGGCAAGGCTTCGAGCGGTAATAAGTGTTTGCAGTGTGGCATTGATTGTTCCCAATTCATTGGCAGCAACAACGACCAATGGCAAACCTAGATCCTTAGCAATCCCAATATTGTAGTCGCTATCGCTGAGTGGCGACATCAGTCCCCCTGCGCCTTCCACAAGAACAATATCACTGCGCTCGCGCCAGTATTCAAAACCAGAACGCAAGAGGTGATGATCAACCGTTTTACCTTCTTGTGCAGCTGCCAGGGGTGGAGCGAGTGCGGCTTCAAAGCATTGTGGACAAACATTTTGAAGGGTCCCAGGCTGGCCCGCTGCATGCCATAGCAGGTTGGCATCAGCCGCAAACAAGGAGTCCTCTTCACGTCGACAACCGCTTTCGACCGGCTTGTAGACACCCACGCGCTGGCCAGATTTTAGCAAGGCTTGAGCAATCATTGCGCCCACGTAGGTCTTGCCCACTCCGGTATTGGTCCCCGTGATGAATAGGCCACCCACAGATAGACTCTCCTAGAGGCGTAAGAAAAATAGAATTTAAATGGGACAGCACCATGCCGAATAGCATGAAATCACGTCATGATACCATTCAACAATTATAAAATCAGGAACTCTTCCACTGCGTCACGCATTGCTTGACGATCTGCTGAGACGCCAGTCCAGATCTCGAAAGCGAGTGCTGCCTGTTCTATCAATAACGTAAGCCCATCAATTGTTGGGCAATCGCATTCTTCAGCTTGGCGCATGAGCCAGGTTGTGGGGGGATTATAGACTACGTCAGCTACAACTGCCCGTCTAGGTAAACTATCAATGACAACTGGCAAGGGTTCACTCGCAGGGGTTGCATTGACGATTGCTTGACAGTCTTCATCAAGAGTCAATGGACACTCTGTTGTAATCGTTTCGATATGGCATTGTGTAAGAGGCGTTTGTTCAAGGAGCGTTTTTTGCAATTCTTGGCCAGCTGCTGGTCGTCGGCAGGCGAACACGATTTCGCCGGCACCCGCAAGTGCAAGCTCCGCCCCAATGGCCCGTGCCAGGCGTCCAGCTCCGAGAATGGTTACTTTGGCATTATTGACAGCTCCTGCCTGTTCGAGGAGTTGTCTAAGGGCTCGCCCTTCCGTGTTGTAGCCAGTAAGTTGGCCTCCCACTTGTTTGATGCAATTGACCTGACCGCTGATCCGCGCCGCGTCCCCGACTTTTTCTAAGTAGGGCATAACCTGAGATCGGTGAGGTGGGGCCAGCATGACGCCATCAAAGCAAAAGATACGAGCCCCTCGTAAAGCCCCTTCAAAGTTGATGGAAGGTACTTCGAAAGTAAGAAAACGCCAGTCGAGTTGAGCAGCAGCGAAGGCCTTTTCCAGCATGTACTGTGTAGGATTGCCGGCAATCGGGTCGCCCATCAAACAACATACGTCTTGCTGAGGGTGGCTGGTCATGATGTGGGCAATGGATAGGGTGTGGGAAGTAATATGACGAATGACCGGCCTATGCCACCATTCTGACCACCGCAGCCTTAGTTTTCAACGCCAACTGAAAAACTGATCTCAGGCCGTGGTGACCAGGCATGCTATTGTATAACTACCTTCAAAATATGCGATTCACCATTGAAATGTCAGCGCCTATTTGACAACGATTACACTATGGCAAGCGGACGACCATTAATACAGCTTTTTCTGATGGCGACCCTCGCACTCGATCTCGTGTTTTCGATTGCCAATGAGGTTTCTGATTTTGTTTCAATAATGAAGCTGGGTCTGATACTGGGCCAACTGGCTGCTCTGGCGATCTGGGCTATTCGAGGGCACATGCATCGGCTAGCGCGCATAAGTTGTCTAGTTGTTGCAGTTGGATTATTGACTTCGATGATCGACATCGACCCAAGTCCAAAGTCAATCTGGGTAACTTTTCATGCAGTGTATGCGCTGTTGGTTGTTATGGGTACAGGCCTTTGTGATTATGTGGGACATCGAATTGGAGATGATAATCAAGATGGTCCTTCAGCCAAGCGTTGGCAGGTATCGTTGATAGAATGCTTTGGATGGACAATTGTTGTTGCAATAATTAGTTACGGAGTTCGGGATATGAATTTCGGTTTCTTTCATCTAAACAATGTCGTTCTCTTAGCAGCACTCCTGGCTGTGCCCATTTGCGTACCCCTATTTTTCCAACGCAACGTTTGCGAGATGAAGCCTATGCGCGTAGTCGTCTGGGTATTGATTTCCACTGTTGCTGCAATCGTGGTTGGCAATAGAGCGCCTGTAGAGTTTGGTAGTTTTGTCGTCTTGTTCCAGCTAGTTTATCTGGTGCTTTGGATCGCTGTGCAGTACATGGACAATACTCAGCAGCACCCTCAACTAAACGAGATCCTCATCAAGGAGAAGAGTCTGGTAGAAAACCCAATGGGTGCGTATACTATTCGTCTACACGAAACGCATGACTGA
>CAWWCC010000298.1:0-3611 GCA_963935315.1 uncultured Planctomycetaceae bacterium
GGGGCCGTATTACAGGGGGCCGTGTCCTTGTGGCTTCATAGTTGTGCGACAACTCAAAGCAGAGACCACCCCAGCTTTAACTACACTTGCAATTCTTTAAAAAGGCTCAACCGTTTCGTGTCTTGCAATTTTTTGGGCGAAGCCAAGTCCCCAGGCCCTCTACTGCCTAAGGCATCAACTTCGATGATATAAACTTCGGGGCATAAAACGTTTCAACATAGCCCAACTTGCTAGCCAACCCCTCCCCTGCCAGCGCAATTTAGCGCGATAGCAATTCGATCACCATACCAACATCCACGGGCAAGGTAATGTCTTCCGCTGTAGGCATGCGACTAACGATGATTTCCTGCTGACCATTGTCGACGGTCAGCCAATCTGCAGCCTGTCCATCCGCCATCTCAATATTACCACGGTACACATCCGATAGATTGGCGCGACGCTTGACATGAATCACGTCGCCTACACGCACTTGATACGAGGCAACATCGGTACGCCTACCGTTCACCAAAAAATGACCATGCGCCACACCCTGCCGCGCTTGGGAGCGCGTTTTGGCAAAACCGGCCAACCGCACAACGCTATCGAGTCGTTTTTCGCATAGCAACAGGAGGTTTTCACCCGAATTCCCTGCCGTGTGCTTGGCTTTCTGGAATAACTTGCGCAACTGGCGCTCTCCAAGCCCGTAGTAGTATTTGATTTTTTGCTTCTCACGCATCGCTTCACCATATGTGGAAAGCTTGCGTGGTCGCACTGCCATACCTGGCGGATTGGGCTTGCGCTCCATGGCACGCGAGGCGCCGGCGTTTTCAAATATTACAGCACCCAATCGACGATTAATGCGTGCTCTTGGACCAGTATAGTGAGCCATAGTTTTTCTATTGTTTTGAAATGCTTAAGTGAAAAATCCAATCACAAACCTTGAACTACAAGTCGATCTATCAATTGAACAGACGCTGCTATACGCGACGCTTCTTGCGAGGCCGACAACCGTTATGCGGAAGGGGCGTGACATCCTCAATAGACTTGACCTTGAGCCCCGCTGCTTCTAGTGCGGTGATCGCACTTTCACGACCACTGCCGGGTCCCTTGACCTGAACTTGGACATCCTTAACACCAAACTTCCGCGCTTTCTCTGCTGCCTGCTGTGCTGCACTCTGACCAGCAAAAGGTGTGCTCTTGCGACTGCCTTTAAAACCACTTGTACCAGCACTTGCCCAGCACAAAGTGTCCCCCTTGGTGTCTGTGATCGTCACCTGGGTGTTATTAAAAGTTGCAGATATGTGCGCTATGGCAACCGTAACATTACGGCGTACCGTCTTCTTTTTTGATTTGGACTTTTTGTTATCCTTAGCCACTAGGGACTCCGCATTCTGTAATGATAATTTGAATTGGTAGTATCAGGGTTGGGCTGCAAGCGAAAAATTCGCCACGCAAAAAATTGAAGTGTGCCGCCTTGGATTCCCTCTTATCATGGATCCTCTTATCTAAGATCCTTCACACCCTTCTTGCCGGCAACCGTCTTTTTCGGTCCCTTGCGGGTGCGAGCATTGGTTTTGGTACGTTGACCACGAACGGGCAAACCACGACGATGGCGTAACCCTCTATAACAGGCAATGTCACGTAGACGCGATATGTTTTGACTTGTCTGTCGACGCAATTGCCCTTCTACGACATAATCTTTGTCAAGCAGAGCAGCCAACCGTGCAACCTCATCTTCGCCCAACTCGCGAGCACGAACCTGCGGATCAATGCCAGCTTTATGGCAAAGTTCACGGGCCGTTTGTGGGCCAACGCCATAAAGATACGTTAGCGAGATTGCCGTTGGGCGGTCGGTCGGTATATCGACACCTAACAAACGTGGCATTCGGTATTACTCCAAAACAATAGTCGTTGGAAAACTTCTAAAACACTTGAGCTTCATGATCCTGAGCCGCTACCCTCTGGCCGCCAGCACCAGCAGCATGTTGCCAGCAACAAGTTATGCTTGCGTCTCTAAAACTGGAAACTCTAACCCAATTACAATTTAATATTTAACCCTGACGCTGCTTATGGCGAGGGTTGCTGCATACGACGTATACAACACCACGGCGGCGCACCACCTGGCATTTGTCACAAATTCTTTTTACGCTGGCTCGAACCTTCATCTGAACTCTCCCATTTAGGCCTCACCCACATGGGGACCATGACCTCAGGCGAAACGTAGCAATATAACCGCTCGGAGGCCTTCATTTCAAGGGCTCAACCGACTCTTCTGCCCTTGCTTTCTTGGCATCCGTAGTCTTTGGGAGTCTTTTGGGGGTCTTGCGGGGTTGGTTCGTACGTTTCGGGTAAAATGGAGCCCTTGGATCCCAAACCACTGGGGAACCCAAAATGGCTTGTCCCAGATAATTTCCACCCATTTCGTCCGTGCAGGGCTCAGAGAACGTACAATCAGAGGCTGTTATGGGGCGTCTGGAGCAGCCCAGGGAAGGAACACCTGCAGCAGCAGAGAAGAAAATCTGAGGACTCTCCGGCACAATCCCTCATAGAGCCATTTCTGCAGCTTCTGCAGGCGTCGGAGCTGAGGTCAGGGCCATTGGTCCATCATCGGTGATCGCTACCGTATGCTCGAAATGGGCACTGGCCAGTCCATCTGCGGTAACCTGAGTCCATTGGTCCTGCAGCATTTTTACATTCTTCGTACCCATATTAACCATGGGCTCAATCGCAATTACCAGGCCTGGGCGGATGGCAAAGTCATTACTTCCACTTAATGACCTGCTTCGAAAATTCGGGACCTGAGGATCCTCGTGCATCTCACGACCTATGCCGTGCCCCACAAAGCACTCCACTGTAGAAAATTTATGATCTGCTACATACTGAGCCATCTGCTCAGCAACTAAGCTCCAATGGCTTTTATGCGCCAGTAGTTCTATTGCAAGATTCAGGACCCCTTGGGTCACATCCAGTAATTTTTGGATTTCTGGTTCGACTTTTCCGATTGGATGCGTGAGCGCCGCATCTCCGCACCAACCATTCAAACGACAGCCCGTGTCAATACTAACGATGTCCCCTTCTTCTAGAGGCCGCTTGTCGGGAATACCATGCACAACCGCCTCGTTGACTGACATACAAGTCACTGCTGGAAAAGATGGCTTATTGCGCACCGAATTCGGATAGTTTTTAAATAGTGGCTCGGCACCCAGACGAATAAAATGCGATTCAACTTCAGCATCTATCTCGGCGGTATTCCTGCCAGGTTGCATCATCTCAGCGGCAATTTGGTGTGCTTTCCAAACGGCCAATCCTGATTGGCGCATCAACCCTATCTCTCGCTTAGATTTTAATTCGATACGATGGTTTCTATCGCGTTTCATATTGTTTTTTGCTTAAGTATTTTTTCGCCAAGTGCTCTGATACTTTTAATTTTGAAAGCAAGATGCCTTGAAATCTTTTGAGAACTGCCAGGGATGTCACGCATCCCCAGTTGAAAATATCAATACTGTCACACTGTCCAAGCTATCGATCTTTCGTGCATTCTATACTATCTACAATTCGCTGGAGTCGATCAAATACTTCATCAGCAGTCCCGATACCATCAATTACTTTGTGTAAATCGAATTGCTCATAAT
>CAWWCC010000299.1:0-3574 GCA_963935315.1 uncultured Planctomycetaceae bacterium
CATGCCAGTTTCGACCTGGTCCCAACCCATGTTGAGTATCACACCCTGCCCCCGCGTCTCTCCCTCGATGATATTCTTCAGCAGGCAGCCACCTTGGCACAAGCGGGTGCCGACTGGATTGACGTTGGTTGCGAACCGGGTGACCCCTGGCCGGCAGTCGGAGAAACTGTTAGCGCCTTACGTGAAGCAGGGCACAGGGTATCCATCGACAGTCTCAATCCGATTGAAATTGAGGCGGCTGTCCAAGCCGGGGCCGAGTTGGTTTTGAGCGTCAACAGCTCCAACCTCGAGGCTGCACTGGATTGGGGAGTTGAGGTCGTTGCAATTCCAGACGACCCACAAACGCTTGCCGGTTTGGACACGACAATTGATACGTTGGCCCAAGCCGGTGTGCGCTTGCGTATCGATCCAATTCTGGAGCCCATCTCTTTTGGATTTGCAGCCAGTCTGGCGCGTTATTCCGACATCAGGAAACAATACCCGGATGCTGAAATGATGATGGGCATCGGCAATCTTACGGAATTGACGGATGTCGATTCAGCAGGCATGAATACATTGCTGCTCGGTTTCTGTCAGGAACTGGGAATTCGCAGCGTACTTACAACGCAAGTAATCAATTGGGCGCGCAGTAGCGTTCGCGAATGTGATGTGGCACGTCGCCTCATGTACCATGCTTGGCACAATCAAGTGCTTCCCAAACATTTAGAAACAAACCTTTTGATGCTCCGTGACGAAGAGGTCCTGGAGTCGTCTCACGAACAGAATGCACAGCTGGCAGCAGAAATACGCGACAACAACTACCGCATTTTTGCCACGGATGGCGAAATCCATTTGGTCAGCCGCAATTTACATCTTCATGACGAGGACCCATTTGTTGTGATGGAGCAACTTCGCCAAAATGGCCCCCAGGGAAACCTGCCTGAGAATCTCGATGAAGGACATGCTTTTTACCTGGGATACGAAATGTGCAAAGCGCGCACCGCATTGACCCTCGGGAAGACTTACCAACAAGACGAGGCTCTCAATTGGGGATTGGCCACGCAACCCGAAACGAAACATCGACTCAAAGACAGGCGAAGTAGCAAACGCAATGAATGACGACTCGACCGCCCCAAGAGCTTTGCCACTCGTAAAGCCGCTGGCAACCCAGTTATCGCCGACTGCTGCCTTCAGCCGTCTGGCACATTTGCCCCATCTCTTGTTTCTTGACAGCTCCAGCCATGAGGAATCTCAGGGACGTTATTCCTTTCTCGCCGTCGATCCATTCCAGTGGCTTACCTGCAATGCCGACGAGCCCGATGCCTGGGATAAACTGGTACGTATCCAACAGCAATTTCACACTTCAACCTGCCCGGACCTGCCGCCTTTCCAGGGAGGATCAGCCGGTTTGTGGGGGTACGACTTATCGCGCTGCCTGGAAGACATACCCGCTGCAAGCATCACTGATTTTCCGATCCCAGCCATGGCAATCGGTTTCTATGACGTGGTGGTTGCATTTGACCATGCAACAGAACAAAGCTGGATCATCTCTCAGGGTTTTCCCGAAACGGAGGTACAGGCCAGACAGGACCGTGCCCAAGCACGACTGGCTCAGATGCAATCCTGGCTGACCAGTGAACCAGCGGCCCAGGCCCCGCCGCCCCGCCCTTCAAAACGACTGGAAGAATTAGCGCCCCAATACGACATTGGTCTCGAGGGCGTTACCAGCAATCTCACCGCCAGAAGTTATCGAAAGATGATTGATAAGGCCGTTGAATATATCCATGCCGGTGATATTTTTCAGGTCAACCTCGCGCAACGCTTACTCTGCCCTGCCCGCTCCTGTTCGCAAGAACTGTATTTGAAGCTACGCCAAAGCAATCCTGCTCCCTACTCAGGATTTTTTGACTTGGGCAATTGGCAAATTTGCAGCACGTCTCCTGAATGTTTTATCACACACCGTGCTGGCCAGGTAGAAACACGCCCCATAAAAGGCACCCGTGGACGGCATGGCTCTGCTGAAGCCGATCTCTTTGTGGGGGACGAATTACAACTCAGCGAGAAAGATCGGGCCGAGAATGTCATGATTGTTGATCTGCTACGCAACGACCTGTCGCAAGTTTGCCTTCCCGATAGCGTGCAGGTCACACAACTTTTCCAATTGGAAAAGTATGCTTGTGTGAAGCACCTCGTTTCGACCGTCCAAGGACGACTCCGCCCGGAAGCCAGCCCCTACGATTTATTGAAAGCATGTTTTCCTGGCGGATCGATCACCGGGGCTCCCAAAATACGTGCCCAGGAAATTATTGCCGAGTTAGAACCCACTGCTCGAGGAGCCTACTGTGGGTCGTTGGGCTATCTGGGCTTTGATGGGCAAATGG
Organism: uncultured Planctomycetaceae bacterium; assembly: GCA_963935315.1. Lineage (GTDB taxonomy): Bacteria > Planctomycetota > Planctomycetia > Pirellulales > Lacipirellulaceae > Bythopirellula. The sequence goes on from CAWWCC010000299.1 coordinate 2,361, forward strand.
ATAGCAATATCCTGATCAGAACAATCACAGCAGGCGCAGGCTGGTGGCAACTGCCGGTAGGAGGTGGTATCGTAGCCCAATCGAATCCCGAAGATGAATACCGCGAAACCTGGCATAAAGCACGGGGCATGTTAAAAGCCGTCGAGCCACAGCTCAGCTCTTAGGGTGTGTTGATAGAGGGGTGCATCCGCCTCAATCACCATGACCCAATGCAGAATATCCTAGGGTCCTATTTTCTTAATAATGATTTTACTCATTGATAATTACGACAGTTTTGTACACAACCTGGCCCGCTATTTTCAGCGATTGGGTCAGGAAACCATCGTTGTGCGCAATGATGCAATCCATGTTGATTCAATACGCCGCATGGCGCCCCAGGCGATTATTCTCTCGCCAGGTCCCTGCACACCAAACGAAGCGGGCAACTCCCTGGATATCGTACGCAGCCTGCATACCGAGTACCCCATGCTCGGTATTTGCCTGGGGCACCAAACGATTGCAGCAGCCATGGGGGCAACAATTGTCCGCGCCGAATCCCCCATGCATGGCCGCACATCAGAGGTCAAGCACGATCAATCCAGATTATTCGATAATATCCCCAGCCCATTCCAAGTTTGCAGGTACCACTCGTTAGTCGTCCAACCAGGATCATTACCTCCTTCGTTACGGAGCATTGCCACGATAGATATAGATACGATAATGGCCATAGCCCATGACGTTTTCCCCGTTTATGGAGTTCAATTTCATCCTGAGTCCGCTCTCACCAGGTACGGATATCAGTTACTGAAGAACTTCCTGCATTTGGCAGGCATAGATTGCACAGCAAATGGGAATGAATTAATGGCCACAGAAGTGCAACAAGCACAACGTTCGATATCCCCTCTACCAAAACTTCCTGTCACGTTTTAGCCAGCAGCAAATTTCATGGCAGACTCACATGTCCCCCAACTTGGTGCCGATGGCAGAATCATTGAAGGACTCATCACAACCCTGAACAAGGATGGAACGGTGAATATCTCCCCCATGGGGCCCATCGTCGATAAGAATTTCCGTCGTTTCGTACTTCGTCCCTATCAATCTTCAACCACCTACCAAAATCTCAAACGCGGCGGACAGGCCGTGTTTCATGTGACGGACGACATTCGCCTCATTGCCGAGACTGCCATAGGCTGTCTCTTATACACATCTCCGAGCCCACGAGACGGACTCCTATC
>CAWWCC010000300.1:0-3548 GCA_963935315.1 uncultured Planctomycetaceae bacterium
ACACAAGGAGTATCGTCGGCAGCGTCAGATGTGTATAAGAGACAGGGGCCGCAATGCGGGCCTTCATTTGCTCGCGTAGCAGTTGGCGTGCTCGTGCCTGCTGCCGTTCCTTATGAATCACCAACCACCAACCGACGGCTAGTGCCCCACATCCACCAACAAATTGGCTCATGCATAATCCCATTTGAGTAGACATGGTTAGCAAAAGTGCACAGACGGCCGTTGCAATCAACAAGTGACGGATGCTAAATCGAAATCTTTTGAGATCGTCGAAAGTAAAGGGATCCGTTGGCTCGTCTGGTGTGATTAATTCGTCGATATCAATCCGATCTTCAACGTCACGGATTTTTTGTTTTATGCGTTGACGTTCGTGCTGCAGGATCTCCGGATCGATGGGCTCCAATTCCAACTCGTCGCCGGGATCTTCGAAATCGTGGTCGTTGGTGGGGGGATTGTCCGTCATAGGAGTTGTCGTCCAATGGAGAAAGGACATTTGCGAATGGTAAGGGCTATCCCATTGTGATCGTCCCCGGAAGGTCATGCAATGTCTCCTGGGACTGGATTACCAATCCGCGGATGGAGAGGTCTTGTCGAGATAATCTTGGCATGCAAATATCTGACAAGAGGATTTCAAGCTAGGTGTCTTTGAGGACGTGAAATGCATTTTTTGATGACAGCTCTAGGAAGTTACGGCGATGTCTATCCTGTCGTCGGTTTGGGCCAGGCGTTACGCGGTCGAGGGCACCAGGTTTCGATTGTTACCAATCCCCATTTTCGGAGTGTGGTGGAAGCTGCAGGGCTGGAATTTGTTCGGCTCGGGACAGAAGAAGACTACGACAAATTGGCGGACTCTCCTGATATCTGGCACCCGATTCGTGGGCCAAAACGAATCATGCAGTTGGGTATTGCCGACCAAATGAGGTGCCTTTACGAAACCATTTCCCAAAACGTTCGTAAGGGAGAATCAGTTTTGGTGGCGTCTTGCCTTGATTTGGCGAGTCGCGTGTACCAGGAAAAAAATGGAGGCATGTTGGCAAGTGTGTTTTTAGCGCCCATGCCGTTTCGCAGCTCCATGCTTCCGCCCAAAATGGGACCGCAGATGATGGACGGTCGGGTGCCTGGCTGGTTTCGACACATGCAGTTTTGGGTGGCAGATCGATTAGTTGTCGATAAAATTATCGGCCTCGAGCTCAACGGGTTGCGAAAAGAATTGGGCTTGCCTGCAGTCAAGGGGATCTTTCGAGACTGGTATTATTCACCTCAGCTCGTACTGGGGCTGTTTCCAAAATGGTTTGCTCCACCCCAGTCGGATTGGCCTCCTCAAACGTGTGTAACTGGTTTTCCACAATGGGATGAGGCCGACCCAGGTGGGATGTCTGAGGAGGTTTCGGATTTTCTTATGGGTGGTGATCCACCGATCGTATTTACACCCGGTTCAGCAATGGCGCACGGAGAAGATTTTTTTCGCACCGCTGCCGATGTTTGCCGGCAATTGCAATGCAGGGGCCTTTTCCTCACCAAGTACCCGCAACAGATTCCGTCCAATTTGCCAGAGGGTGTGCGCCATTTTCCTTTTGTGCCTTTCAGTCAGTTGTTACCAAGAGTGGCTGCTCTGGTTCATCACGGAGGTATCGGCACATGCGCACAAGGTCTGGCAGCTGCTTTGCCGCAATTGCTGATGCCAATGGCCTTTGACCAATTTGACAATGCCGAGAGACTCAGGCGTTTAGGGGTTGCGAAGAGTATACGTCCCAAGCATTTTCGCAGTGCTAAGGTAGTATCCACCTTGGAGGCACTATTAAAAGACCCGGCAACACACGAGAGTTGTCTCCACTGGGCGAAAAAATGCAATCCACAAATGGCACTTGAAGAGACTTGCAAATTGCTTGAAGAATTTAACCAGTCAAGGCTCTCTACATAGTCGTCCCTGAAAAACCCCCTGCCGATTGTTCAATGGCAATTTGCGTAAACTTGCTTTTGTCAGTCAGGGGCTCAGCGGATGCCGCTTGAGGTGCGATTTGAAGTGCAGCACCTCCTCCAGCCACTGCAACAGTACCAAAGCGGGCGAAAAAACGATCCAGCGCAGCAGCTTTCGAAGATTGTAACCGGCAGCGGCCAAGCTCCTCGGCATAACAAGCGTCGATTGTGATGTTGAATTGCTGCCAATCGATGCGCTCTGCCAAAACATAAAGCGGATGTTCGGGGTTGAGCGTCTCTGAGAAATGAGCACCAAAGAGTTCGCGCAGGGGAGTCTGCTTTTTCGGTTTCGTTTTTTGCCAGTTTTTGGGACCATACGGATCAAAACCTGGCAAATTTTAGCGCCAACAAACGGCTAAGCCAACCGCTATTTCAAGGTATGGAAGATTTATCAGGGACGACTACATAAGATCTCTGTTTCCTCAGCGATCTCCTGTTAGAAAACCGCACATCGTGAGATTATTTTACAGAAGGTAACAAAGGAAACGAAGAAGCTGTGACACTAGGCATAAAAGATCTTTGTTTACTTCGTTTTCTTATGTTCAAAAATTTTTGATTGCGACCGCAGGCGGTGTTGATTCTGCTCCTCTTTTAATCCGCGTCTATGTTTGTTTGAGAATTGCTTTTGGGCACGTGTGGAATACCCGAATGTGAGTTGCTCTAAAGCGCATCAGTAGCGAACGTTGGGTTGCCATTGTTTTACTGTACGCGTACCGTTTGTGGGAGTTGTGACAATTGGCGTTGATGTTATTGCACGCAGAGAAGCAACGCGAGCCTCGATGGCAGGTTGGAAGCGATTGATTTGTAATGAACGCTCGTAGTTGGCCAGTGCCTGGGCTGGATCTCCCGAAACTTCTCGCAATCGCCCTAAAGCAGTGAGTGCGCGGCTGTTATTCGGATTAATTGCGAGGGCCTCAACCAAACGTGTTTCGGCTTGAGGTAGATTGTTGGTTTCTTCCAGTAAGCGGGCGAGTTCAATGCGAGGATCTGCCAGCTGAGGGCTCCGTGAAGCCCAGCCTTCCAGTAACCTGAAGGCGGCAGCTTCTCGATTGGTTTCTGTTAATAGAACGGCCAGTCCCCGATAACATTCAGCGTGGTTTGCATCGTATTCTAAGCATTGGTTATAAAGTTGCTCGGCTTGCAGGTAATCTTCCTGTCGATTGGCGAGCTTACCACTCTTATGGAGCGCTGAGGCTAAATTGTAATAGCTATTCGGATAACTTGGGTTGCTGGCGATGGCTCGCTCGAATTGCGATGCAGCCTGTTGGTAGCTACCCATCTTATAGAGACGAACTCCCTCAGAATTGAGTGACTGAGTGGTCATATTGCTGCAGCCAAACAATGAAAAGCCGCATAGCGTCGCCAGGCAGAGCGGAATGATCTTAAACGGATACTGAACTTGCATGGGGCTAACGCTCGTTTGTCGCGTTCCTCTCAGGTCCGTGGGGAGAGCCAGATTCGATGGATGCGGTCTTCTGATTGCGGCAGAAAATTAGCAATCTGGCTCTAGAGACGCAACCCAGATGGGAAGGCTGCTAGCACTACCCGGTGGTTGATGTTTGATGTGGGGT
>CAWWCC010000301.1:0-3442 GCA_963935315.1 uncultured Planctomycetaceae bacterium
CGCTAGAGCGCTACTATGGTGAGAGTACCGAGAGTGTCGAAAGTATTGTCTCTGACCTGGAATCAGATGCCGACCTGGCGGCTGCTGTTGCTGCCGCAGAGGGCGGCAGCGTAGATCTCACAAGTGTTGAAGCACTTGCCGACAGTGCCCCCGTCCGCAAGCTACTCAACATGGTGCTCCTGCTTGCCATCAAAGATCACGCGAGTGACTTGCACTTCGAACCCTTTGAAGATGAATTTCGGATCCGCATCAAGGCCGATGGCGTTTTGTATGAAATGGTACCGCCTCCACGCCATCTCGCTTTTGCGATTACCACACGTATCAAAGTGATGGCCGATCTGGATATTGCCGAACGTCGCCTTCCGCAGGACGGCCGTATTGAGCTCAATGTGGGGGGCCACCCGGTCGATTTGCGTGTCAGCGTACTGCCCACCATGTTTGGCGAAAGCGTCGTGATGCGAGTCCTGGACCGTTCCGTCGTGTCGCTGGATCTCAAAAACGTCGGGATGGACGATGAATTGATGGCGACTTTCCGTGACGTTATTTCCAAGCCCAACGGTATCGTACTGGTTACCGGCCCCACAGGTTCCGGCAAAACCACCACACTTTATTCGGCCTTGAACGAACTCAATACGATAGAAGACAAACTCATCACCACCGAAGATCCAGTCGAATACGACATGGAGGGCATCATCCAGGTGCCCATTGATGCCTCGATTGGTAACACCTTTGCGCAATGCCTGCGCTCCATTCTCCGTCAGGATCCTGACAAAATCCTGGTCGGCGAAATTCGTGATCTCGAAACGGCCGAAATAGCCGTGCAAGCTTCGCTCACGGGTCACATGGTATTTAGCACCTTACATACCAACGACGCTCCCAGCACGATCACCCGCATGAAAGACATGGGGGTTCCCACGTTTTTGATTACAGCCACCGTCGAAGCCATTTTGGCACAACGTCTAGTTCGGCGTGTCTGTAGCAAGTGCAGTGAAGAGTATGCTCCCTCCGCCGAAGTGCTTGACGATTTAGAACTTGAAGCAAAAGATTTAAAGGACAAAAAGTTCTTCCGAGGCGCCGGCTGCGAAACTTGCAACAATACAGGATACAAAGGCCGTGTGGGTCTATTCGAACTCATGATCATGAACAATGAACTGCGCGAGCAGATCATGCAAAACGCTTCGGCCGATGACTTGCGTGAAACGGCCCGTAGATATGGCATGATCACCCTCCGCGACGCCGGCATGATCGCTGCCTACGATGGAATCACAACCCCCGAAGAAGTCATCCGAGAAACAATAATAGATGCGTAAAGCCTAACCCAATTCCCCCCCCCCTCTCCCGAAAACCTGGGAGGGGGGGGTGAATAATCTCTAGTACAAGAAGGCATTCCCTGTAACGCAGCAATAACGGTTTCAATTAAAGACCCAACTCAAGAATTCAATACTTAATAGACGCTCCACCACAATTACCCTACAAACTATCTCGCAACCAGAAACACGTAGCTCAAAGCAATGCCTACCTTCCAATTCGAAGCGATGGATTCGACAGGTGCTGAGATCAAAGATGTGATCGATGCGGCTACCGAAGAAGATGCGCAGGCTACCATACGCCAGATGGGGTACTTCATCACGAAGATCTCTGTCAAAAAGGCACGCAAAAAAGCAGATGCTGCAGGGTCGGGCAAAAAACGTGGGCTCGTTTTTGGGGGAGTCCGTTCCAAAGATCTTACCGCATTTACACGCCAGCTCTCCATCCTACAAGATGCTGGCCTGCCGATTCTCCGCAGCCTCCGCATTCTTGGCGATCAGGCCAAACCGGGCCGACTGAAGTATTCGCTCGAAGATACCTGCGAGGCAATTGAGGGAGGCGACACACTTTCAGAAGGCATGGCCAAAGCGCCCAAAGCCTTTGATCGACTCTACATCAATATGATCAAAGCAGGTGAAGCGGGCGGTGCACTCGAAATTATTCTCCAACGTCTGGCGGACTTCAAAGAACGGTCTGAATCTCTCAAACGCAAGGTGCGAGGCGCGATGATCTATCCGATCGTCGTGATCCTGGTAGCCGTGTGTATTCTGACCTTTATCATGATCAGCATCGTACCTTCGTTCCAAAAAATCTTCGAAGATTTCGGTCTCACGCTTCCTGCCATGACACTCTATCTCATTGCGGTAGCCAATTGGTGCAAGGAATTCTGGTATTTAATTCCGGGCATCCCGATTTCGATCTGGCTCACGATCAAGCTCATCCGCAAGTTCAAAGCAGGACGAACCGGCTGGGATCAATTCACCATCAAGGTACCCATCTTTGGCCAGCTCGTCGAAAAAAACATTATGGCGCGCACCTCACGAACGCTTGGCACACTCATATCCAGTGGCGTGCCAATTCTCGAAGCGTTAAATATCACACGAGAAACATGCGGTAACGCCATCTTCGAAACTCTCTATTTACGTATCAGCGAGCGCATCAAAGAGGGCGATGCGATTGCGATGCCCATGAAAGAATACTCCAAGCTGAGTTTTCATCCCGTAGCAGCATTCTTCTGGTTCTGTTTTATTGGCGGCCCCATCGGACTGCTCATCTACATGCTAAAATACCGTCAGCGCGTCGTCGACGATATTGTGGTCAACATGGTCGACGTGGGCGAAGAAACGGGCGAACTCGACACCATGCTGTATAAAGTGGCAGACACGTACGACGAAGAAGTCGCCGTTCTTACCGACGGACTCACAAAACTCATGGAACCACTATTAATCATCTTCCTGGGCGGAGCCGTCGGCTTCATCGTCATCGCGCTCTTTGTACCGCTCGTGGATTTGATCACGAATTTGTCAGGATAAGGCCAGGATTGAGGCTCGAGAAGCAAGGGCAACCTGTGTTTCTCATGCCCCGCGTAGGGACACACACCCGGAGCCCACTCCGCGTCAAATACCCAATAGCAGCAATGTCAATCAGCCATTGGCTCTACAAAGGACACTCGATCCTCGACCCTAATTTCACCACTTTTCTGTGCAATTGTGATACACTGTCAGCCGCACAAAATGGGGTAACGACCCATGTTGGCGGGTTTTTTTACGCCCCCCTGCAGAGTGGGAAAACTAATAAAACCGTTCCTACAGCCGTTTCAGGCCAAAAGAAGCCCGTAGAGTAACGGATTAAAACGTACCCGATTAATGAACCCCCTTTTGCGCACAGGATTTGCGACTAATACGTGTCAGGATACCGTCAGGAGAGAGATCATGGTTTTGAATCAAAATGAGACGAAAAGCGAACAGCCCAAAGTCAGTGGTGAGGGGCATGCGTCCAGGCCCAAGCTAAGCACCACGCCTGGCACCTCAGCCTTCACACTCACCGAGCTCCTGGTTGTGATCGCCATTATCGCAGTCCTGGCAGCACTGGCCACCAATGCCGCAATCAACGCGCTGAACGCGGGCAAACGCAC
>CAWWCC010000302.1:0-3436 GCA_963935315.1 uncultured Planctomycetaceae bacterium
GGTTGGCCCAGGAATTACAAACCGAAGCTCAGCCTTTGTTGGCATCTCACGAAGCTCTGCGTGCTACGACTTTGCAGGTTGGCAAAACGAAATCACTTTCTGCTGAAGGGAACCTGGATCAAGAGCATGGATTGGCCGCAAGCAGTATTGCCGGTATCGGTCTGCAGGGTCCCGGAGGGGCTGCCGAACTTTCTCAGCTTCCCTTGACCCCGGAGGATGCAAGAAGTGGTGGCGAGATATTTCCGGCGGGACAATACGATCAGGATCAGCAACAAATTGACTTGCGGGATGTCAATAGCTGGCGACTGCGATTGGCCGATGTTTCAACGGTTGAGCTACTAGAAACGCAGCTCGTGAATGCGATTGCCCCCTTTATCCTCAATGCGCGTTTAAAGCCTCTAATGCTGCGGGTGTCCACGCCAGACAAGCACATTGTCAACGTATCCGCGATGGAAGGCGTGTTTTACCGGGCGTACAAAACAGACAAGCATCCTCATACCAACATGGCCAAGGCTGCTCTGAATATGTTGACTCGCACCTCAGCTCAGGATTATGCGCGTGACGGTATCCACATGAACAGCGTTGATACGGGCTGGATTACTGACGAAGACCCGCAGCATATTACCGTGCGCAAACGCTCCGAGTTGGATTTTCATCCTCCCTTAGATCTCGTAGATGCAGCCGCGCGAATCTGTGATCCTATTTTTTCGGGTTTTAATTCAGGTGAACATGTCTGGGGGAAGTTTCTTAAAGACTATGCTTTGGCCAATTGGTAAGATAGTAAATTAGTGATTTAACTAGAGATGGCGGAACAGCGGTTTTTGCATAAGAATGGGGTTATTCTGGAATGTCGCGCCCGTGGGGGTCTTGTCTCATGGTGTCGAGTTTTACTTCGAGTTCCTGCTGCAATTGTTCGCCGATAAAATGCTCCACACGATGAGCCGGTTCATGGACGTGATCGAGGGGCATGCCCAAATGTTGGACCAGATAGGTTTCCCAGAGACGGTGTGTGCGCACCATTTTGCGCGCGTTTTGTCGACCAAGATCGGTAAGCTGAAGTTGCTCACCTGTCAGGCTGAGTTGCCGGTCGCCCAGGAGGGTTCTCACACTCCAGCGCGATAGCCAACCGCCGCCCACAGCTTCGCGGGCCTCTGCAATTGTGAGCCACTTGGTTTCGTCCAACTCCTCCACTCGATAGAGCATGGCCAGCAGATCTTCACGCAGCACACGCAGCGACATCTGCAGATTGCCGAACAGCTTGCTGCACACACCATAACGGGGAGAAAAAAAGACTGCCAATCCATACAATGCGCCCGCCGCAACAGTCATCATGCCTGCAATATTGGTATCCCAGTACTTGGCAGCGACACAGCCCAGGAATGCCGATGCGATGCCTATCCCGGCGGAGATAATTACCATAAGTGCCAGGCGATTGGTAAGCAAATGGGCGGTCGCCGCAGGCACGATTAGCATGGCAACAACCAGTATGGATCCCACGGCCTCAAAGGAAGCAACTGTTGTGATGGCAACCAGGGTCATCAGCAGGTAGTGCATCGTGGTTGCCGACAGCCCCATGGTCGTTGCCAAAGCTGGGTCGAAGGAACTGAGTTTCAACTCTTTCCACAACAGAAACAAAATGGCCGTATTGACGAGCAAAACAATGAGAGTCGTAAATAAAGGGCGGGGTAAGCCAGCCACCGTGTCGGCCAGAATGACCAATTCCAGAGAACCTTCGTAGACGCATGCTAAATCAAAATGGCCAGTAACATATTTTTTGAGCATCACCACACCCAGTGCAAAGAGGGATGTGAACACCACCCCCATGCTTGCGTCGCTAGCGACTCGAGCGTATTGGTGTAATGTCTGGATCAAAAAAGTCGTAAGCAATCCAACCGCGGTAGCCCCTAAGAATAGTGGGACGATATCCAGGGTGTGTGAAAGCAAGTACGCCATTACCAATCCGGGCAAAACGGCGTGTGAGAGCGCATCGCCCATCATGCTCATGCGTCGCAGAACCAAAAAACAGCCAACCAAGGCACACGCCACATTGGTGGCTGCTCCCGTCCAGATGATGGTCCAATCTGCAGGCGAAAGACCCAGCACGCCGAGGAGTGTTGGCGGGAAGGTATTTTGTAGTTCAAAATCCATGTTTCTACCGTGTCCGCTCAGCCATGTGTTTAAAATTTGGTGGCAACATGGTTTCTAGGACGATGTTTTCGGCTCGGTTCCTAATTCGTGTGGCGAATCAGGCACATCGGTGGTTAGCTTGGGCAGTCGACCTTCGGATGCAAGCTGTTGTTCTAGTTCTAATAACAAGGATGCAGAGAGTAAATGTTCGACGTCATCGGCGTCCCGGTCTACATGGTCGCTAGCGATCCCCGCGTGCTGCACAAGATACATTTCCCACAGTCGGTGTGCTTTAGTAAGTTCTGCTGATCGTTGGAGCCCAATTGGTGTGAGACGAATCGTATTCTTGGTAATTTCAACGAATTCGGACTCCTTTGCTTTGGCAATGAGCTTGGTGAGTGATCGCCAATAGCGGTATTCGTGGAGTTTTTGAATCGGTAGCCAAATCCGTTCGGGAAGATTGGATTCGCTCAATTCGTAGAGAGAGCGGAGCAAATGCTCACGGGCAATCCTTTTGCGCAATTGATATTCCGCAAATAAGCGCATCAGGATTCCGCGCCCGGGTGCGAATAGCAAAGAGATTAAAAAGAATCCTGATGCCGTTAGCACGATGACAGCACCTGCTGGGTAGCCTTTGCCAAGCTTTGTACCAAGTAAACCGGCTGCCATGCCAATCGCTCCGGCCAGTAACAACATGACATACAACCGATTGGTCCAGAGTCTAGCTGCCGACGCGGGTAGTATGATCATGGCGGCCATTAGAATGACTCCCACAATTGGCAGACCAACAACGGTTACTATTGCCAGGGACGCCATCATAACCAGATCCAAGAGAAGTGTGGGCCAACCTTGAGACTGCGCAAAGTCATTGTCAAAACTCACCAGCTGAAATTCTTTAAAGAAAACGGTTACCACAAGCAGGATGATGGTTGCCACAATGGATAGTAGCACCAGGTCGCTGGACAACATGTTGCCGGGTTCACCGAATAGGTAGGAATCCAATCCTGCCTTGCTACCACCGATATGCGGTTTTTGAATGATCGAAAGTAGAACGACGCCCAAGCCAAAAAAAGTACTCAAAACGATACCGATCGCAGCGTCTTCTTTGGTGCGCGTCCAACGTACCAGGAGCGAAACGGTTGCGATGGCGATCAGGCCACTGAAGAGAGCTCCGACCGAAAGTCCCAGCATACTGCGGTGACCCATGACCAAAAAAGCCAGGCAAACCCCCGGCAAAGCAGCATGGGCCAGCATGTCACCTACCAGCTGTCTCTTATACACATCTGACGCTGCCGACGATACTCCTTGT
>CAWWCC010000303.1:0-3391 GCA_963935315.1 uncultured Planctomycetaceae bacterium
ATCAGGGCTTTCCTTTAACCGGCGGTTTCGATGGGGTGTTGTACGGCAACATTCCTGGTGGCGGGATGTCACGTTCTGCCTCACTTTCGTTGAACCTCATTCTTACATTTCTCGAAGTCTCCGGAATATCTGAAACGGACGGCATGCGGATTGTCGATTTGGCACAAGCCGTGGAAAATGATTACATCGGTTCACCTTGCGGAAAGCTTGACCAGATCATGATCATGTTCGCGAAAGCAGGAATGGGTACCCATTATCGACCTGCACTAGGAACCGTTGAGCATCTTCCATTGGCTGCAAATGCCGCCGACTTTCGTTTGGTCAGCCTCGACACGGGAACCGATCGTCCTGGACTGGAAAAATCAACGTATAAAATTCGTCGTTCCGAATGTGAGCAGCTTGTCGAATTATGCCAAAAGAAGTTTGACATCAACTGCCTGGCAGACGTCAAGGACGCCACACTGTACAACCAAATTTGTTCCGCCTTTGGTACTGAATACCCCCATCTCATCAAGCGACTGAAATATATCTATGAGGCACAGCAACGATTCGATGTGTTGCTCGACGCGTGGCGGGCAGGAGATATCCAGACGATCGGCAATGTGTTTCGACAAGATGGAATTGGTTTACGCGACATCTACGAAATCTCAGGACCAGAGTTGGAAGCCATGTGTGAGTTGTCTAGAGACGTTGATGGCGTCCTCGGCGAGCGGATGCTTGGCGGGGGTGATAAAGGTGCTTCAGGAGCAATTGTGTTGGCCCATGCGGTTGAACACCTGCAATCTGTCATTGAGACAGAGTATCCCAAACGTTATCCAGATCTTGCCGAAAAAATCGCTATGCACGCTTGCAATATCGTGGATGGGATCACTTGCTTCGCTGGGTTGTCGAATTAAGCGAGTTAGAAACTTGTGCAACTACCCGTAAAAGTACTTCCTCCGTCTTATCATTGCTTATCCGAAACGGATCAAGAAGCTGGGGAACTAGGATTTGAACCTAGACTGACGGAGTCAGAGTCCGTAGTGCTGCCGTTACACTATTCCCCATCTTTGTGTACTTACCCATGCCTATAGCCTACGAATAAGCCTATAGCCTGAGGATATTGCCGTAATCTGTTAAGGCGTTATTCGTTAAGACTCCTTTACGGTACGATTGCCTGCCACCATCGTCAAGGTCGCCCCATATTTCACAGTTGAAAAGGCCATTAGTTGACGCTGGTCCTTACAGATCCTTAGAATTAAGGTTTGTAGAAAGAGTTTTGCAAATTGTGCTACTTGCCCAAGAAGGGAGAATCTTGTTTGACCTTTCCTGACGACCAGGCATCTTTTCTCCCCAGCAACCGTTGATACCTAACACCAACGAATGATTCGATGGCCAGTTTAAAAATCTTACAAGGGGGCGAACCTGACAAGGTCTTTGATCTCAAAGGCGAACGCTGGGTTGTGGGGCGTAGTCCCGAATGTGACGTGGTCCTTGATGTGGCCGCCGTGAGTCGACGGCATGTCATTCTTAATGAAGAAGGAGGAGATTTTTTTGTCCAGGATTTGGGAAGTCGCAATGGAACCTATATCAATCGGGAACGGGTCAATGACCGTGCACCCATCCGCGATGGCGACAAGATACTCATTTGTGATGTGTTGTTTCAATTCAACAACCCAGCTTCCCGTCTCAGTGGGATAAATCCGGAAGGCTCTTCTCTGCTAAATTTAAGTGAAGATGCGCAGGCAGAGAGCACTTCCACCATCATGGCTACTATTGATATGGGCCGTGCTGGTGCATCCGCCGTCTGGAGCACTTCGGCCAAGCCCGAGGCACAACTCGAAGCGTTAATAGAAATCTCAAATAATTTGGGAAACGTTCTTTCTGTCAAAGAAATACTCCCCAAGCTACTCGACAGCTTGTTCAAAATCTTTGTGCAAGCCGATCGAGGGTTCGTGGTGATGCGACCACAGGCTGAAGGTCCTCTGGTGCCTGTTGCTTCGAAAGCGCGCCGGGCCGATCAAGAAGAAAACTTGCGCATCAGCCGAACCATCGTCGAACAAGCCATGGAGAGTCAGAAAGCAATACTCTCGGCAGACGCAGCAGCGGACGAACGATTTAATATGGCAAAAAGTATTGCCGACTTCAAAATTCGCTCACTCATCTGCGCTCCTATGATCAGCAGCGACGGAAAATCCTTGGGTGTAATTCAAATTGACACACTCAATCAATTGAGTCGTTTTACCGATCAAGATTTGCAAATCCTGGCAGGTGTCTCCAATCAAGCTTCGATTGCTCTCGACAACGCAAACATGCACGAAGAAGCTGTCAAACAGCGAGCCTTGCAGCGTGATTTGGAAGTTGCCAATCAGATGCAGCATGCCTTGCTGCCAGCAAGTTCACCCCAAGTACCAGGCTACCACTTTTTCGAATTCTACGAAGCAGCCTATCGTGTGGGGGGCGACTATTATGATTATGTGATGTTGCCCAACGAGCGCTTTGCAGTGGTGGTGGGCGACGTGGCAGGAAAAGGCGTTTCGGCGGCCATTTTGATGGCCAAGTTGTCCAGCGATGTCCGTTTTTGGCTGGCCAGCGAACCCGATACGGCCAAGGCCATGGGCAAAATCAACGAGGCTTTTTCACGCCACGAATGGGATGATCGTTTTGTGACAATGGTGGTAGCCGTGGTTGATCCACAATCCCATACGCTCACGCTGGTGAATGCGGGGCACATGCCCCCTCTACTGCGCAATGCGGCCGGCGAAGTGAAGGAAATTGGTGGCGAAGAGGCCGGTTTGCCCATCGGTGTGATCGACGATTACCCGTTTGAAGCCTTTCAGTGCACCATGGCACCAGGCGACTTTGTGACGGTATTTACCGACGGTTTTAGTGAAGCAATGAATTCCGAGCGTGAACTGTACGGTATCGAAAAACTCATTGAGGTCGTGGGAAACAACAGCGTAAGTTCACACGACCTGGGTGAGCACGTGCTGAGTGACGTACGGAAATTCGCAGGTAATTTCCCGCAAAGCGACGATATGTGCCTGGTTTGCTTTGGGCGAGATTAAGAGAGTCCTAGGGTAGCCATCCCCCGTTGAGTGATTCCTAGCACTAGCCCCAGTTGACTTGCAACTGATTCTCGATCATCTCGACTCCGTCCACACGACGAACTAGCTCTTGAGCCATTTGCTTTTGATAAAAAGAACTTACAGTGCCTTCAAGCCGGACATGCCCGTCAGCGGCTTCCACCTTGACAACGCGTGATGGCAGATAGGGACTGTTGTTAAGAGCAATCTGGACTTGATCAAACAAAGGTGTCGCGGTGAGTGTGGCTTCCATAGTGCTAATTTATCGCAGAAGGGTCAGGGACTGTCTCTTATACACATCTGACGCTGCCGACGATACTCCTTGT
>CAWWCC010000304.1:0-3345 GCA_963935315.1 uncultured Planctomycetaceae bacterium
CCAGGAAGATTCATCGAGGCATTCACACTCCATTGGTCACCAGGGAACTGTGGGATCGCGTCCAGGAAGTTCGCAAGAACCGTGGAGCTGCAAAGCCGAAGCGGAAAAAGCACAGTTTCGCTTTTTCCAACCTCATTAAGTGTCGTCACTGCGGGTGCGTTCTGGTCGCCGAGTTGAAGAAGCGGAAATATACCTATTACCATTGCAACGACTACAAAGATAAATGCGTAGAGCCCTACGTTCGAGGGGAAGTTCTTGAGGAGCAATTTGGGAAGGTGATTCAGAGCCTTCGGTTCGACCCTGAGACCCTCGACTGGATCACGTCAGCTCTCTAGGAAAGCCATCAGGACGAAAAACGGTCCACGACGAGGCGATCGAGCGTCTTCAGGGTGAGTACAGTCGCCCTGATTATGGCTCAGAACGTGGACTCGTTTGAAGGGGGCAGGTCCCCCCCCTTCGTCAAACAAATCTTTTTAAAAGTTTGTTTGACCAGACCCAGTACACCCCAGTGGATTCGAACCACTAACCTTCGGTTTCGTAGACCGATGCTCTATCCAGTTGAGCTAGGGGTGCAAATAGCTTATCTGTAACAACTTACGTCAATATGTACTTGTCAAGTACCACTAGTGTGTACCTGCCATTACACTTTCCAAACTACTAATTGGGAAGGCCATTTTCCTGCTAATTCGACACGAATGCACACAAGCCTATTGTGCAGACATATCACTGTAATCGCCCACCACAGCAACACAGTTTACAGGAGTTGCGCTCATGGACAAGCCCAGCGAACCTTTCCCTGAGTTCTTCCAATTCACACATAGGTGCAGTTACCCAGCAGAGGAAAGCACACCCAAAATACACGACTCCTACAAAGGTGTACGAGGAATCTCCAATTCGTAGATCAGGATTTCCTCCTTCCCGTCTGTGTTACTTTGGGCCAGTAGCTGGCCGCTGGCTGAAATCACGCCGCCCCCCCCCTCACATGGATACATCCAGGAGCTTCCGACTCGGTTCGTTACCAGGACAGGTGCCCCGATCTCTTTGGTCTTTTTGCACTTGATCTGCCAATCGTCTGCTGGTTTTGGATTGATGTGGTTATTCGGATGGAATACGACTTGAGGCTCAAGGTCATGCGGGCGCTCGATGCAGCGTGGTGCATTAGCATCAGCACAGATAAAACAAGCCGCGCGAACTACGTCGATTTCAAACAGGCTAGGGCCAGAGCCTGGATCATATCGGGCAAGTTCGTTTCGATAGCGGTTGTCTCGGGAACAGTATCAAATTGCACAAGCGCTACGACAATCTTACGTGGCACGGTTCCGTCAGGTAAAGGAACCTCAGAGAAGACTATGGCTTGCCAAGCCGTGACCATTAGCAAGCCAGCGATAACAACAAGTCTTCCAACAGGTACGCATCTCATGATGCACTACTCGATTTCCAACAATTCGTCGACTTCGCCAGAAGCAGCCAAAAAACGTGCCACCAAACATTCAATCGAAATATTCTGCCCCAACAGGGTGCGATTGGCGGCTTCGGCCAGTGAGCGATATATCAACCACTGCTGCTTACCACATTGCGCCCGATAACCTACTGCTACATCGGGTGGTTGGATTTCAAGCGACTGAGCTATTGTCAACTGGCGCCAAGTACATGGCTTGCTACTACGCGACTTTTTCAAGTCAATGAGTAAGGGACAAGCCAGGTTTCTACCTTCTCGTTCCTGTTCCAGTTGCAGCTTGCCTTGTGACTCCAGAAGTTGCCCGACACGCGGATCGGTACGCCACTCAGGAAGTGCCAGTGGCAACACTCGGGCATACTGCGAAGCCCCACTAAGCAGACCTTCGCGGGTTTCTTCTTCTGGTTGAAAGTGAATGCCGCTATCGATCGGCAACCGGAAACGATGGCTCAGCTTACCTCCCCGGGTATCAACGACATTGTCTGAGAGCAGAAGAAATAACTCTTCGCGAGCCAGTAATATCTGCCGTTCTAACCTGGCACCTCCAACCAAATCGATCGATACTTCGAGATAGTCGACATCTTCGTCACTGAACCAGCACGATTCGTCCCAACTACCAACGGGCTCAAGACGCTTGCCATCGAGAGTGGTCTCCCAACTCCAGTTTCCAGCAATCAATCGTTGGGGGCCGTTCCATAATTCCAATCTCAGGTCGGGCGTGCTGTAATCAACGGCCAGCAAAGGGGCACCCCGTTGCCATTCGGTTCGCATATAGGCCACACCGGACCATTCGCAATTCTCAGACGTTTCGGGAACGATACGGACCTGTTTGTCCTTGAGACTTGCGGTAAGTTTTTTCTTGAAAATCGCCCGCGTTGCTGAGATGTCTGCTGTGTCGTTGGCAATATGCAATGCATTCTTGAGAAAATCGGGAGTCCACCGTTGGTTGTGAGACGGGGCCAGCAACGAAGTTCCTTGCGGTGAAGAAAGCCCGATCGCATGCGTGGTAAGCTGGTGCAATTGGTCTTCGGCTTTACGACTCCATAGCTTTTTCTTAAAGGTGGCTCCCAGATAATGACAACGCGTCCAGACCGCTAAAAGAGGCCGCAGATATGCCAAGTAGGACCCTTGCACCAAGCCACCACCATTCAAAAGCTCGACGAGTCCTTCGGAGAGTGCTTCCTGAGCGTTATTGCGCAATTTGTATACGGGTCGAATCTCCGGAAACAAATAGGCCAACGTAAGCGGCAATTCACCTGCTAGCAATTGTTGCGAAATCCCCTGCTCAGGAGGAAGCTCAGCGTCGCTTCGCCATTCTTTCGCGGACTGAGCAACTTGCCAAAGTGAGTCGAACAAGCTCCACCAGAAATCTCGGCTGACGAGATGAGCTATTCGTGGCAAAACATGGGCAACTCCCAAACACTCTAAGGCAAAATCCAATGATTGGGGTAATTGTTGAGTACCCTCCTGCCACCGGACAAGCGTATCGTGAGCATCTTCGGAGAGCTTTTTCGACTTGCCCTCCAGACGGGTTACCAGACTGTGCAGTTGCCTCGTGTCAGAAGACAAATCCTCTTCTGAAAGCCCCCATCCGAGAGGTGTTGAACTTGCATCGCATAAGGATTCAAACCCGCGAGGGGTACTTCTTTTTTGAAGATGCTCCAACCAGACTTTCCATGACTTGCCATTGGTACTTGTAATTTTTTGAGGAGCACAGGCACGCCAAAAACCAGCCTTACTTTCCTGTTTGGAAAGGCTTTTTGGTAAATTTGATTGCTGCTTGTATTGGATCTCAGCAGAGGGATCAATCGTTGTAGACATTTCATTCCTTGTCAAAATTCCTGCCTGGAGTTCGAATGCAATTTGCTGCCCATTCAGGACGTATTCGA
>CAWWCC010000305.1:0-3325 GCA_963935315.1 uncultured Planctomycetaceae bacterium
TACCCTGGTTCCAGGCAGGTGCCAAGGGTTAGAATGCCCTGGCCCTTTTCGAAAAAGGGGTATTCCTGTGGTTGAGTTGCTGCCTTCCAAGCTCTTCAAACTAGAGCAGCGATCAGCCGTTTTGTGGAGAAAACTTTGCCTGGCCCGTGTTGATTCACGGCACGTGTTTGGATGCAGTACGGACAACGACCCTTGCGGAAAGTATCAATACGAAAAATTGCTGGCGTTCGTGGTGCAGTCGAGAAGGCTATTGATGATTGGTGGATCGAGTTGGGCTCGCTCACCACCTAGCTGGGGGCCATTGCGATGTACCCCCGTATATTTCGTCACTGGGGGCCATTCTGACGGTTATCGGGGCAAGAAAAACAAGGTAGCCACAACGCGATAAAACGGAGGATATATTCGAGATTGGCGGGAGAAATCGCCTCAAAAACTGAGGGTATTCGAGGGTTTTTCTGTATGAATGGATAGTTTGTGGTATCTTTAAGGGAAGAAGAAAGGGATCAATCTTCCCGTCAGACCTGCCGCTGTCCTTACTGAGTTGTGATGCGTTTAACCAATCTGCAATACGTCAAACGCTACCGTATGCAACTCGACTTGGGACGTTGGGCGCAGCCATCGCTTGAATTACCCATCGACTATCGATTGGTGGGCTGGCATACGTCCTTAGTTGAAGCACATGCCGAAGTTAAATATCTCAGCTTTCGGGGAGAAGTCGACTCGCAAGTTTTTCCATGCCTGGGGGAACTGGACGGGTGTGAGCGCCTGATGACAGAAATCGAAGCAAAAAAGGGTTTTTTGCCTACAGCGACCTGGTTGGCTGAGTATGTTGGTGCTGGGCCGTTGCATTTAGAATACTGCGGTACCATCCAAGCTGTCCAAACGCATGAAGGCAAGGCCAGCATACAGAATATCGGTGTCGTCCCTTCCCATCGTGGCCAAGGTTTAGGGAGTGCTCTCATCATGGCTTCACTGCTTGGTCTGCAGTATTTGGGTATACGCAAGGTCCAACTCGAAGTCACCTCGGACAATCACGGAGCAGTCCGTCTCTATCGGCAGCTAGGATTTCGTACCGCTCGTACACTCTACAAGGCAGTTGAACTTGCCTACTCTGCAACGGCCCGCTAGGCTCTGAAGCATCAATCTTCAAGTTTTATCACTCAGTGTTTCATCCTAAAAATGCCTTCCTCAAGCCAAGTTGAGCTGCGCGCCGCTCAAATTCATCAATTGTCCAATGGCATGGTTTTGGTGGGTGAGCCAACCGATGCAGTTCAGTCTGCTGCGCTCTCTCTGTTGATCCCTTGTGGATACAGCATGGATCCGGAAGACCGATTGGGATTAACATCACTGGTGTGCGACATGCTATTGCGGGGAGCTGGCTCTCGCGACAGCCGTGCACTTATTAACGACCTGGAGATTCTCGGTGTAGAACGTGGTGAATCCGTTGGTGTTTCTCATACCAGTTTCAGCGCGGCCACATTAGCAAGCAATTTGGACCAGGCACTGGCAATCTACGCCGATATTCTACGTCGTCCGCATTTGCCGGCAGAGCAACTTGATGCTGGCAAACAAGTATGTCTCCAAGAGATTCGCGGCGCGCAGGATGATCCTAGCCAGAAGTTGATGATCGCATTGAAACGACGCACCTATCCCAATCCCTGGGGTCGATCGAGCAATGGTACCGAAGTTGGGATAATGGACAGCATTGCGCAAGATGTCAGCAACCACTGGTCCCGGAATTATCGGCCCAATGGGGCAATCTTAGGAGTCGCCGGAAATTTCGATTGGCAGCGTGTGGTCGAACAAGTTGAAAAACTTTTTGCCGACTGGCAGACAGTCGATGTCGAGCTGCCCATTGAAACACCACCTGAAAAGGGAGATCCGCATACCGAATTTGAGGGCAACCAATGCCACATTGGGTTGGCCTTTCCCAGTGTGCCCTATCGAGATCCTGCCTACCTGCGGGCTTGGGCTGCGGTGGGTGTGCTTAGTGGCGGTATGAGTTCGCGCCTATTTAGCGAAGTTCGCGAAAAGCGTGGCTTGTGCTACACCGTGAGTGCTTCTCTGCAGACACAACGTGAACGTGCTCGGGTGCTTTGTTATGCAGGAACTTCAGAAGATCGCGCACAGGAAACACTGGATGTGACTTATTCTGAAATACTCAAGCTGGGAGCTGGAGTTGAAAGTAACGAATTGAATCGCCTGAAAGCACGCATTAAAAGTGGGCTGATTATGCAGCAGGAATCCTCCAGCGCGCGCAGCGTCTCGATTGCACGTGATTGGTATCATCTTGATCGTGTTCGGCCCTTGGAAGAAGTTGGCAAGCTGATTGATGAGTTGACGGCAGACGACATCAACGAATACCTGGTCTCCCACCCACCAGGTGACTTTACATTTGCCACCCTAGGACCAAAACCATTGGAGTTGCCAAGTGAAGTTTTGTAACCACAAACTGGACAATGGCCTGGAAATTGTCGCCGAATGCAATGAGGGAGCTCATTCCCAGGGAATTGGTTTCTTCGTGCGTACAGGGGCACGCGACGAAACAGACGACCTGGCTGGTGTCAGCCATTTTCTGGAACACATGGCGTTTAAAGGAACTCCCCGCCGTACGGCAGATGATGTCAATCGCGAGTTTGATGAACTTGGTGCGCATTACAATGCATTCACGAGTGAAGAAAACACCGTCTATTACGCAGCCGTTCTCCCGGAGTATCAAGAGCCATGCATCGATCTATTGGCCGATATTATGCGTCCCAGCCTGCGTGTCGACGACTTTGAGATGGAGAAGAAAGTTATTCTTGAAGAAATACAAATGTATGCCGACCAGCCGCCCTTTGGAATGGACGATAAGATCAAAGAATTGCACTACGGCAAGCATCCTCTGGCGCGCAGTGTATTGGGAACCGAGGATTCCGTCAGCGCTTTGAGTGCAGATCAAATGTTTGACTATTTTGAATCTCGCTATAGCCCCGAAAATATCTTTGTGGCCGCTGCCGGGCGGGTGGATTTTGATGCTTTGGTCCAGCAAATAGAACAACTCTGTGGGATATGGGATCCGCAAACCACGGGACGCGATCTTCCGCAACCCCAATCGCATGCCGAATTCCTTTGCGTGCATCGACCTTCTGCTACCCAGCAGTACTTTTTGCAACTTGCCGACGCGCCTGCTTCAGAATCAGCCGATCGCTATGCGGCCAATCTGCTGGCTACGATGTTTGGTGACGATTCGGGCAGCCGTATGTACTGGGAATTTGTCGATTCGGGGCTTACCGAGAGTGCCAGCTTAGGGCATTACGAATATCTGGGTGCCGGCATGTTTTTT
>CAWWCC010000306.1:0-3325 GCA_963935315.1 uncultured Planctomycetaceae bacterium
GACGAGCGCGTGGGCCAGGCCCTACAGCCGAAATCGAGTATTCGCCCACTTTCCCTTGAACGCCACCCCGCTCAATCGGCAGCGCCCATTCACTGACCGAAAGGAGTTCTACACGGGAAGGGAGTTGGGCAATTGTGTCGGTGGCGTCACCGTGGTGATTCCAGCCCCAGTCGTAAACCAATACCCGCGCGTCAGGATTGCCGCGGTGCACGCCCGTTACGATGGATTTATTGACCTCAGCAACAATCTCAGCCTGGCTCCGTTCTCGACAATGAGGGCACTCAGCTTGTCCCGCCGCATAGGCGCAGTTGGTGGGATTTTCCGAAGCCGTAATCGTAAATACCCCGGCCAGATCAGGAACTTCTCGAAACAGGTACTCCAATGAAGCACTCAACCACTCGCGAACTCGCGAATCGCTGGTACACATGGTCACCAGATCGCGCGATTTCACACCAGCCATCTCTGGGCGCTCAGCAAAGAATTCAGGTGGCATAGCGCGTGGTTCGTTCAGGTACAGGTAGATACCTATACCGAACTTTTTTGTCTTTGCGACCAGTTTGCGTAAGTTTTCCAGGCGTTGTTGATGGCCTGCACCAAATTCTGGAAAGTGCTTTCCTCCGGGTGCCAATTGGCGCAGTACAACATGCATCCACACTCCATTGACTCCCACACTCGCCAGCTTGGCCAACAATCCGTCCGGGCAGGGATCGGCCGTACCATCGCTCAAGGGATCGCCAAAGTTGCCAAAGTAGGAACAGATGAATCGCAGGCCCTGTTGCGTTTGGTTGGTTTTCCAATCGCGATTGGAATCCTGCTGGTCCAGCTTGGTGAGTTGTTCCAGGAATTCAAAGCGTTGTTCCCCATCCTGCGAAAGTTGGTCGTCGAAATAATGCGTTACCAGTTGCTTGATCTCAGCGGCCCGCGTCTGGGCCTTAGCATCCGGTTTGTGGTAGTGAAGAGGTTCGCATTGTGGTTTGAGACTGCCCAACTTGATATACAGAAAGTCGTCTTCGTGGAGCGAAAACTCAAGTTGGTTGGTAGTGATGCCCAGGAGTTGCAGTATTTGATCGTAGGGTAGCAAATGCCAATTGCGGCGCAAGATCGTGATGTAGGCACGTCTGAGCAAAATAGGGTCGGTAGAGACGTTGGCTGGCAGACCCATAGAAGATGCCAGCTGCGTAATGTTTTCTGGAGTAGTACCAACCACTTCAGCCAGACGGTCGACTTCGGCCAGTTGCCAATTGCGCCATACAAACGTGTGCAAACGATCGGGAAAGTGTGGTGTCGGTAGTGCCGGAGGATGAGAACCAACGGGCAATAACAAATCTTGTTTAGACATTCGCTTGCTCACTTTTGTCTACCCAACCGTCGTCGTGTGTATCTTTTTCGCGCGAAGATAATCTGTCAAACATTTTTCTGATATCCACAATACCACCTGCCGTGAGCCAGATGGTTGTGCCAATGCCAACGATAAAAATCATCCATATATAAAAGTGCCAGAAGTGGGTCCATGACTCCGCGGGGACATCAAATACAATATTATAAAGCGAGCCAAGCACAAAGATGAACGACCAGACGATAGTCCAACCAGTAATCGAGAGATAAATGAATTTATCCTTGCGGCTAAACTCTTTTCCAACGCCCAGCAGCGCCGCCAAACCCTTTTGCTCTTGGTCTGTAACCTCGGTAGCATCCTCAGCGATCGCGTATTTGCCACGATGAAGCAGTTTGTCCATATTGTGCACATGCCGCTTGCCCAACAGAGAGACTAATATGTACAGCACCGATGCCCCTACCATGGCAATCAATAGCAAGTATTGAGAATTGACAGGAAATTCCTTGCCATCATTTAGAACTGGCCAAACTGTTCGCATTACAACTCCAAACAGCGACACGAAAATTCCGAAAATCACGCCCGTGTAGGCAGCGGCCGTGGTCCCTCGTTTCCAGTACAAACCCCCAATGATTGCGGCACCTGCGCCGCCCATCCACATTGCTGCCGTGATCGCAATGAACATCATGATGGGTTGGTTTTGAGGCCACAACAGGCTGAACAAGAAGATAAAACCGGCTACACCACCAATCGACCATCGCAGCAATCTCAAATGTTGTTCAGGTTCAAGGGGTTTTTTTCGAAATGGCATGACGACATCTTGGATGAAGATACTACCCCACGAATGCATGTAGGTCTGGTGGGTGCTGATCATGGCCGAGAGCATCACGGCGCAAAAACCACCCATCAAGACGGTTGGTAAAAAGCGATTCAAAATCAGCGTGGTGGTAACCTGATTTTGCATGGTTTCGGTGGCAAATGTGGAGAGCTGCTCGTCCACACTGGCAGCATGGGCACTCCAGTAGCCTTGTTGCATGAGTACAAAAGCACCAATGGGAAGAATCATGATCATAAACTGCTGGGTGAGAGTTCTCCAGAAACCCATGACTTGCCCCATGCGGGCTTCATGGGCATTGGTAGCCGCTCCAAGGTAACCCTGCGTTCCTTGCCAGGCCATGCACCCGTAGATGTATTGAAACCCCAAGATGAAAAAAAACCACATGTCGAAGTCTTTCGTATTTTCCGCTTGGAAAGGATGCAGCATCGATTTTCCAGCTGGTTTATCTGAAAGTGCGGTGATGAATTCAGACCAAGGAATTTTCAAGAAAATAAGCGCCGTCACAGCACAAAGAAAAACATTAAAAAACGTACCCTGAATAAAGTTTGTAACCATGACGGTTACCAATCCGCCGGAAAAAGTGAAAGCCAATGCTATCGTCAATAGGACAGCCATCAGCAATGCATGGGTCAATTCAATATGTAGAAAACCCAGGAGCGTTACTTCGTGGGTTGGGAGATCACAAAAGTAGATAAAGAACCGGGCTCCGACCGCCGGAAAGATCCCCATATTGAGTATGCCCGCAATAAATATCACAAACCCAGAAAAAATGCGAAATCGCCTCGAGTATCGCTTCTCAAAAAACTGCGCTAGGGTCAAAGCTCTTGTCTGGCGGTAGCGGTAAACAACCCACCCGGAAAGCGAAACGAGAAGCTGAGCAATAAATTGCACCAAGAACCACCATGCAGCGGAAAATCCCGCCACATAATAAACCTCGAACCACGCAACGACACTCACCGCGCCAATATTCGTAATCCCTTGAGAAACACCCAGCACATAGCGATCAGCGCATCGATTGGCCACCAGAAAATCTGCGACTCCAGAACTAAACTTCCTGGTCTTGTTGACCGCATAAGCCATGCAGAGCAAAAGTGAACCGACAATTAACCCTGTCTCTTATACACATCTGACGCTGCCGACGATACTCCTTGTGT
>CAWWCC010000307.1:0-3294 GCA_963935315.1 uncultured Planctomycetaceae bacterium
CCATTTCCCCACCAATTTTGGAAAAACGACTCAGCCTACCCGTAATTTGGATAAAGCCATCTTTATCTATTTGCGCAATATCCCCAGTGATGTACCACTCATCCTGCATGACCTCTTTTGTTTTTTCCTCATCGTTCAGATAGCCCTGCATCACATTGGGGCCTTTCACCAGCAACATCCCTGGTGACCCTGTTGGCAAATCTTGTTTCGAATCAGGATCCATGGTCTTGGCAGACACCCCTGGCACGGGACGACCCACTGTTCCTTCTTTGCAATCCACAGCACTTGTTTGCGATCGACTGGGGGGCACATTCACCGAAACCAGGGGCGAAAGTTCCGTGGCTCCGTAGCCCTCGACCGGCCGCACGCCAAATTTTTCTTCAAACGCATCGCAAAGTGATGTGGGCAACTTTTCTGCACCAGCCACCGCCAAATCTAATTTTGCAAAATCTTCTTTTTCACACCGTCGCAAGTAGAGACGCAAGAAAGTGGGTGTCGCCAAAAGCACGGTAACACCCCACTTACGAGACAACTGGCCTATTTGCTTGGCTTCCTGTGGATTGGTGTGATAGACGCATCGCACATCAAGTCCCAAGACCGTCCACAAGGTGACCATGTATCCAAAAGAGTGGAATAATGGCAGGATCCCCAGCAATGTATCGTCGCTGCGCAAATGCACGACCTGATCAATCGCCTCGACGTTGGAACCAATATTGTGGTTGGAGAGCACGACACCTTTGGGGTCTCCGGTTGAGCCTGATGTGAATATCACCGTCAATTCATCGCTACCTGTAAGCTTATGCATCCCCAGCATCCGCTCCAACAAGGGCAAGGGCGTGGCATAGGCCATTGTCGCCGCAACCAGCTTGTCGCTCGTCGTTACTTTTTCGCGCATGTCATCGAGCAAGACAACTTCAGCTTCGATATCAAAATCAAATTTCTCCAGAACTTTACGAGTCGTGAGCACGTGCCGGATGCCAGCCTTGCGTATGCATGCGTTCAAGATGTCGTTGGAAACCGTGTAGTTCAAATTGGCAGACACACGTCCGGACAATGTCACAGCCGCATTCGTAATGACACCGCCTACGGTGGGAGGAATCAAAATACCAACGTACTTCTCATCCTCCTGGAGCACTTCACGCAATAGGAGACGGCGTAGTATTAAGGCACGCATTAAAAGTGTCCCACCAGTAACCGTCATCCCCAAGGAATCTGCCAGTTTAAAACGGAACAACGATTTACGACATTTGCGGAGCATTAAACGAGGTAGCACCATCATACGTTCCTTTCTTCCAGACACAGCGATTGCACCAAGATCCTGTACAGCTTGACGAACTTCGTGAATATCATGGGGGTTTTCCAGCTTCTGACCAAACCAAATCGATACCTGCCGCGGCCATAGTTTAGGCCACTTCCAGAAAAATCTTCCGCCACGGAAGGTAAAGATACTCCCCCAAAGCTCATCAAGATAGACAGGAATAATGGGTGCCGAGGTACCTTTGAGCAGATCGAGCGTGCCGGGGCGAAAAGCCTGAAGTTGACCAGAAAGCGTGATACCCCCTTCTGGAAAAATGCAGACCAATTCCCCATTTTTAAGCGCCTCACGGGCTGTCTCGATTGCAGAACGCGTGGCCTTCGGAGCTTGGCGACGAATGGGAATGGCTCCCATAATCTGAGCCAGTCGTTTCGTCCACCAACTGGTAATCAAATCCTGGCTGATCACAATTCTGATAGGTCGAGGAGAAATTGCAATCAGCAGCAACCCGTCAATCCATGAGACATGGTTGGGAGCTAGCAACGCTGCACCCTTTTCAGGCAGGTTATGACGCTGATGAACTCGCACCTTGTACGCAGTATGCGTTACCAGCCAGGCCAAAAAACGTATGGTTGCCTGTGGAATTAAAAACACGATATAAATCATAACGGGGAGCGTAATGACACCGCAAAGCAAAAACACCTCACGCGCACTTAGGTGCAGAATATTGCCTGACATCCAGTAGAAAAGCGATGTCACGAGCATGCCGGCAAAGGTCAAGAAATTGCAGGCAGCCAAAATGGAACCGCGATTCTCTACCTTGCTATAACGCTGCATGTATGCGGCCAAAGGGACATTAAACAAGCCAGCAAAAAAACCCAGCAAAAAAAGAAGAATTTGCGCAGCCACATAGCTTAGCGTCCAATCCTTACTGGGATCGTACAATTCGCCTTCTACCGTGAAAAGCATCACCGCACTAAAAACAAGACCCCCAGCACCCAAGGGCAAGATACCCAACTCAACTCGGCCTCCCGAACAGACTCCGGCCAGCACACTGCCTAGACCAAGACCAACGACCAGGGCCACCAACAAAGCGGCCACTTGCGTCTGTTTGGTCGCCCCCCCTTGAAAGGCAAATTGGTCAATATTTAATTGGGCCATCATGGCCAAGGACCAGAAAAACATGATCCCAATGGCGATGTGGAACATGGCCCGATCGGAAGTCAGCAATTGCACATCACGCCATGTCTGCTTCACCGCATCCCAGGGAAACTTGCGTCGCGGATTGGCGACTGGTAGTGGGCAGATCAACAAACTGGCTGCCAGCCCGGCAACCGCCATACCGATCAGGACCAATCCGCCCAGCCACCAAGAATTCTGTCCTTGATAGCCCATTGCCTCGGTAAGAAGATTGCCAACTACCATACCGATGGCAACAGCAACGACGGTAACCAATTCCATCACACCGTTGGCAGAAGAAATTTTCGAGTTGTCGAGCATCTCTGGAATGCTACCGAGCTTGGCGGGACCGAACAAAGCACTTTGAGCGCCCATAGCCGTCACCACTACTAGCATCAGAGGCACACTTCCCCACGCAATGGCCCCCATAGCAATAACCATGATGACAACTTCAGCAATTTTGCAGCGGACGATCACCTGCTGCTTGCTATAGCGATCAGCCAGATATCCGGCTGGTGCTGCCAACAGCACATAAGGCAACACAAAGGCCGCGCTTCCAGCAGCCAGTATGAAACTCACATTTTCTGGCTCAACAAACTGTTTGCCGATGCCAATGACCAGCCATCGCAGAATATTGTCGTTGGTCGCCCCCAGAAATTGGGTCAACTGCAATCCGACAAAGGTTTTGGCAAGCAGACTGCGCTCACGTGGAGCGGGGGCAAGCTGTTCTGTGCTGAACCGAGATTCGCTTGCCATCGTTTCATTCGTTTATTAGTAAAGATCCGCCAACGTAACAAGTGTAACAAACCATTATCGACCTTCCAGCCTGCGGGCGCGCCCTATTTCTAAAAGTCTTGCTC
>CAWWCC010000308.1:0-3257 GCA_963935315.1 uncultured Planctomycetaceae bacterium
CAAGGAGTATCGTCGGCAGCGTCAGATGTGTATAAGAGACAGCAGTTGTTTTAAGGCAATTTTTTTGGCAAAAGTGGCTCACTTTCTAAATAACGGGCCCATCGATTGCTGGAATCTCTAGGCAGTAGTTTCGCTATGGAGATAAGCAGATGTGGTCAAAGAAACCGGATTTTTTTGTTGAGACAGCTTTGATATCGAAACGGAAGAAATAATCGGGCTCTAGAGCAATATTGGTTTTCACGTAGCTTCCTATCCACAGTGGATAAAGGCGTGTTGATTTTCTTCGCAGCTGTTATTCAATAAGGCATGTTCGGCTACGTCCTGTTGAAAGCTGGATGCTATACGTAAACCCGACAAGTTGCTGGGAACACTCGTTGGTGGACAAAACGTCGGAACGATCCCGGTTCCATTGACAGCAATGGCACTGCGTCAGGCGCGGCCTAGAAAATCACCCGTTCGGGTGTCGACCTTAACGACTTCTTCTTGCTTAAGATATTCGGGTACTTGAATGGAGAGCCCCGTTTCGAGTTTTGCAGGTTTATTACGGGATGTCGCCGAATTGCCTTTGACACCCGGGTCGCACTCGACAATTTTTAATTCGACGGTGGCTGGAAGTTGCAGGCCCACGCATTCGTCGTTATAAACCAGGGCCAACATGCCTTGTAGACCTTCGGTGACGTATTGCATTTCACTGGAGATGTCATTGCTGGGAATTGAGTATTGGTTGTAATCTTCGGCGTCAAGGAAATGGACCTGATCTGCATCAGCGTACATCAGAGTGACTTCGCGACGTTGGAAATCGGCTTCGTCCAAATTGTCCGTTCCTTTGCAAGTAAAATCAGCCTTTTGTTTCGTGACCAGATTCCTGGCGCGAAACTTGTAGAGCGTAGCACCGCCCCGTGCGGATGGGGATTGGACGTTAACATTTTCCACCATATGTGGGGAGTCGTTGTGCAGCACGATGCCGCCCGGTTTCAGTTCTTTAGCAAGCATGAAGAATCTATTATCGGATAAAGGTACGTGATGAGGAAAGGTGTCGCAGAATTGCGATTGCACCTCTTCTATCCCGGCAACGGCCAGACGATTGGATTGTTGCCTTCAAGTAATCTTAGTTCAAAATTTCGCCGGATGCAGGGTCAATGGTCAAGCCGCCCGTTAATTCGGCCAGAGTATCAACAACGGTCAGCAGACAAGTGGGGTCAAGCATATCAAAGACATCCTCTTCGGCGCCAAATTCGTCATCAAATTCACCACCAAAAGCAGCCGTATCAACCGGGGAATCGGCATTTGCGGAAGGCACACGCTCATAATGGGCCAAATCCAAGCGGGCATCAGCAATCATCATTTGTTGTAATTTCTCTGCCGGTATTTGTGATTGCAGCTCTTTGGCCCAGGTGAGATTCTGTTCGATGACCGCATCTCCCACTTCGTAACTGATTTCGACTGCTGCATGGTCTTCTGCGGATTCGACAAAGACAGATTGCAATAGGCCCGTTTCGTCAGCTGCCGGGTTTTTAATTTGATACCTCGCGTTTGCGGCAGCGAGTGCTTTTTGCACTTGTTGAATCGTGGGTCTGCAGTCTTGTGGGAAGAGTATGAAGTACGTTTCCCGCCAATGCAGTTCATCAGAACTTTTGTCCATTGCCTTGGTCTCCCTGCTTTAAACGCTTGCGTGTATTATTGCCTACCATTGACCTTCTGAAGAATCATCCGGATCGGTGGGTCCCAAGCCTCCTTGCCATAGTTCTAGTTGTTCTTGCATATTGCTGCGATCGTTGTCATTTGCCCAAACAGATTCTCCATGTTCGAGACGCACCTCATAGCAGCCTTCGCGCTGGCAGTCTTCCTCACCGCAGAAATGGGGCGTTGCCGCAACCCACATCACCCGATAAAGGGGTACCAGCTTATCATCGACACGACAAAGAATCGACATGCTTCTTCTCTCTAGGATTTTCCAAGTTCCCTGGATCGTTTGGTTGCGGCCGTAACAGCCGCACGAAATGCCTCAGCACCCTGTTGCTCTTTCAGCGTTTCCAGACCAGCCAAAGTCGTACCGCCAGGACTAGTGACTTGATTACGTAGTTCGGATGGAGACTTTCTGGTTGTGAGTACCATCTCGGCTGCCCCGCGTACGGTTTGAGCAGCCAATTCTCCTGCCAGGTCAGCAGGCAATCCTGAGGATTCGCCGCCCTCGGCAAGTGCTTCGATTAACGTATAGACAAATGCCGGCCCGGAACCCGAGAGACCCGTTACGGCGTCCAATTTATTTTCTTCAACGGCATAGGCTTGTCCCACGCTTTCCAGGATTTTCTGAACGGCTTTGCCATCATCCGGTAAGGCAGTGGGGCCAAGACTATAGCAGCTTACCCCCATACCAATAAGACAAGGCGTATTGGGCATCACGCGCACTAATCTTGTTTGGGGTGGCAGTTGTGACGCAATTTTTTCCAGGGTCACTCCAGCGGCAATCGACACGAATATGTGGCGTTCAGCAACATCGCCAGCAATTTGTGTAAGAACCTCAGGCATCACCTGTGGTTTGACAGCTAAGACGATTAAATTTGCTTTTGCGAGCACCTCTCGATGATCTACCAATTGCGCACCGGCAACCTGTTCGGCAAAAGCTTGTTTGGCCTCTTCGTGGGGATCGGCTGCTAGCACATCTTCACCAGCAACTAGCCCAGACTGTACGCAGCCGCGCGCCAGGGCAGTTGCCATACGGCCGGAGCCGATAAAACCGATTTTTTGCTCGAAAGATGCCAATGGTTGTCCTCTTCGATAGCCATAAGTGGGGTTCGTGGCGACGTCCAATATACTATTCAATCGTGACTCGGGTAACAATCAGCTCCTCAGGCAAAATATCAGAGCCAAATATGACAGCAATACTAACAAAAACTACTCTGGACTCTGGTCATCAGATTTGAAACACTCTGCCCCCCAATGAGTCGTAGGATCAAGAAAAATGAGACTGTTTGAATCCGTGCGTTTTCTGTACCCCAAGGATGAGAGGCAAAAAATGGTGTCCTCACAAGTTTTATTTGGCATGGTTGTTAGCTGTTGTTTGCTGGTAGTTCAATCCGCTCCAGTCGATGCACAGATACTTCCGGCGCTGCCGCCATCTCCCGCAAATGGTGTTCAGCAAGCTGGAGGTGATGTCACAGCAGGGCAGTCTACAGTCGAAGTGGAGCAGACAAGCTGGCCCAAAATAACCATGCCAAAGATCACCATGCCAAAGATCACCATGCCAAAGATCACCA
>CAWWCC010000309.1:0-3214 GCA_963935315.1 uncultured Planctomycetaceae bacterium
GAGCGCCCTATCTACCTGGCCGAACACTTTTATGGGAGTGGTCGGGTTTTTTATATGGGAATTGGCGAACTCAGGCGTTTGCGTAATTTGGATATTGGTTATTTTGAGATCCTCTACACGAGTCTCATCCGTCATGTCAGCCAGGGACGTTTGTTGAGAGGTTCTTCTCACGGGCATTTGCTCACAGAACGTGACCATTATTCAATTGGTGACGATGTCGTATTGCGAGCACAATTACTCACCACAAGTCGGGAGCCTCTGATTGCTGACCGCGTAACAGCACACGTCGTTACACCGGAGGGAAAGAGTCTCAGTGTAATACTGCATACGGATAAAGATCGAGTTGGAAACTTTGTGGGTCAGTTTAGTGTGCGTTCCGAAGGATCTTACCGAGTCGAACTGCCTGTCCCGGACTCCCTGGATGAGCAACTGGTCAAGCGAATACAGGTGGTCTTACCGGACCTGGAATTTGACAAAACGCGACGTGATGAAGGGCTGCTGGCGTCTTTGGCAAACCGTTCAGGTGGCAAGTACTATGCCAATCTGGAGGCAGCGATCCTTGGCAACAAGGATTTGTCGGCGGTTACTCAGTTGATTCCAAGTCGTGCAGAAATGAAAACATTACGAGGTACCCCTGACATAGAATTTACCGAATGGCTCCACGGCATCCTGCTGGCTGTCCTGGCCGGATCCCTGGGACTCGAATGGTTTTTGAGAAGACTGGTGCGACTAGCTTAAGCTAAAACACTGCTGGTGTGACAAGCTGAAGCCGAGATAAGAAAAGAACACAATTCAAAGTAAGACGTGCAATACAGATCCCACGAGATGCAAACCTTTAGCAGGTAAACGATGTCGAATGTCGCCCTCCCCTTGAAGATGCCCAAGCGCGTGAACCGCAAGATGTGGTTATTGCGCTGGATGGTTCGT
Organism: uncultured Planctomycetaceae bacterium; assembly: GCA_963935315.1. GTDB lineage: Bacteria > Planctomycetota > Planctomycetia > Pirellulales > Lacipirellulaceae > Bythopirellula. The sequence goes on from CAWWCC010000309.1 coordinate 928, forward strand.
CTTTATGTAGGCTTGGAGGGGTTAGCTGCCATCGTGTTGGTGAGTGGTATTGCATTTTGGGTGGGACTTTGGATTGACTGGACTTTTGAGCCCGTACGCGAATTGCGAATGCTACTTTGGGGTATAGCCCTATTGGTGGCATTCTATGTATCGGTACGTTATTTTTTTTCGCGTGCCTTTGTGCGACTACCCGATACGAGTCTGGCTCTTCTTGTTGAGCGTAATTTCCCAGAACTCAAAGAGAGCTTGGTCACCACGGTGGAAGCAGCCGATCGCAGTCGATCGAGACCCCAAGACAATCAGGGGCGTGCCGGCAGCGTGGCACCTGAGGGCAATTGGGCTCTGCTTGAACAGACAAGCCAGGAAGCTTCCAGTGCCATGAAGGACATACGTCTGAGCGGCATCTTCCGCTTGCGTCCACTCCTTTGGAAATTAAGTCTGGCAGTTGTGTTGGTTGGTTCCATAGTACTTTTTGCCTGGCTGCAGTCCCCAGTTTTTGGTTTTTGGATGGATCGTCTCCAACTTAGCGAGACGCCATGGCCTCGTTTGGTGGAGTTGTCCGTAGCTGGCTTTGAAGAGCGTGGGAGTGAACTTGTTGCCAATGTGGCGCGAGATGATGATTTTGAACTGCGCGCCTTTGCTTCAATTGAAGACGAGCATACTGCCCCCGAATCGGTGGAGATTCGTTATCGGTTGTCTGACGGCAGACGCGGACGACACACAATGACTCGAATCGGCGAAGCCCTGCCAGGTCGTGACAAGTGGCAGGCCTTTGAGTTTCAATTCAATAATGTAGCTGAAGATGTTTGGTTTGACCTGGTGGGGGGTGATGATCGAATACGTTCGCTTCGTTTGCAAGTGGTTGAGAGACCGCAGATTATTCGCACTGTCGTAGAATGCGAGTATCCAAAGTATATGCAAAAACCATCACGTTCGATTCCTTTTAGTAGTCGTGTGGAATTACCCGAAGGCGCTCATGCAGTCTGTCGTGTCGAATCCAACAAAAATTTGACTCATGTCACCGTTCATGAACCTGTTGCCCAGGTGGATTTGCCGGTCAGTATTCATAGTGACAATAAACGGGAGTTTGAATTTGATATTGATGTAGCCACCGAAGACAGAGTGTTACTGCTCACAATGACAAGCGAAGACGATGTTGAAAACCGTGAACCGTACCGCATTGTTCTATCAGCTGTCCAAGATCTGCCACCGGAAGTTACGGTGCGTGTTCGCGGCATCAGTTCTGCGGTTACGGCTCAGGCCAGAATGCCTTTTATGGGCAGTTTGGTGGATCAATATGGTGTAGAAGAAATGTGGTATGAGTATCAGATTGACCAGGATGCGCCAGAGCGACGGTTCCCTTCCCAGCAGCCACAAGGCAGGCTAGAAGTTTTGCAATTTGATCCCTTTGATTTGGCGGAAGCAGATACAGGGAGCCAACACGAGAGACTCGATTTGCAGCCTGGTCAAAAACTGACTTTGGCAGTCCAGGCCCGGGATGCTTATGACTTGAGCGGAAAGCCGCACATTGGCTCCAGCCAACGTTTTCTGTTGGATATCGTGACAGAATCAGAGTTGCGCGCACAATTAGAGAAGCGTGAACTCAGTTTGCGGCAACGCTTTGAATCGATTTACGAAAAGATGACCGGGATTCAGGACTTGTTGACTCGGATTCAAGTTCAACCCTTGCCCCTGATCGATACTCCTTCCAGACAAATCACTGGTTCTGAGACAGCGGATCATGAAATGGCTGACGAAGATACAATGGGCCAGAGCGAATTAGAGCGTATCCAAGAGCGTGATCGATTGCGTATCCGCGGGGCTTTGCAAAATGTAACCCAGATTGCTTATGAAACTCTTGGTGTGTCAGAAGGGTTTGAAGATATTGTTGAGGAGCTTATCAATAATCGCGTCGATACCGAAGAGCTCAAGCGTCGACTGGTAGGAGGGATTGCAGAACCATTGCGTAATATTGGCGATAAAATGTTACCGGCACTGGAAGCCAGGATTCAGTTGCTGGAAGTTGCCTATAGAAATCAGCAGTCGGTTGAAGAATCCCAGCTACGAACTGTCGCTGAAGGTGAAGTCGTTTTGGAAGCTATGAAGCAAGTGCTTGATCGCATGCTGGAGTTGGAAAGTTATAATGAGATCGTAGAATTGCTACGAGGTATTGTAAAAGATCACGAGAAACTGAAGGAGCTCACTAAAAAAGAACGTCGCCAAAAATTGCGTAGTCTCCTTGATGACAATTGAGTTCAAGCTGTCAGGATTCTTCGGATAGGCATTT
>CAWWCC010000310.1:0-3160 GCA_963935315.1 uncultured Planctomycetaceae bacterium
CCAAGAAAAAAGCGGCCAAGAAAAAATAGCGGATGCGTAGTGTCCTAACCGATTCTGTCGTTTTACCTACACCCTCGGAACGGCTGTTTACGATGTGTCTCGATCCATTGCAGCACGCAGCTTTACGGGACAACCGGTAAACATCGGTTCGGAACCTAGTACACCATTTGAGGCCTTTGGGGGGGCCCTCGCAGGCCAGATACTCCAAGTCATTGCTCCACGTTTGATTATCCAGTCGTGGAGTTCGACTGAGTTTGAGAAGGCTAGGTGGATTCGAAACCCAGGGCAATCGCATAGGCAGTCGCATGGCTACGACAATGGGAGATGCTGATCAGCATTTTTTGTATGCCGGCCTCCTCACAAACTTCGCGAGCACCCCCACTGAGTACGATAGTTGGGGCACCGCTACGGAGATTGCGAACTTCGATGTCGCGCCAACTGATTCCGCGTCGCCAACCGGTGCCCAAAGCCTTGAGGACCGCTTCTTTGGCTGCCCAGCGACCAGCATAATGCTGCGTGGCCGATTTTTTTGTAGAGCAATACTCGATTTCATGATCGGTATAGACTCTGCGAATGAATAACTCGCCATGCCTTTCGATCATATTCGCAATGCGCAAGCATTCAATGATATCGGTGCCAATGCCAAAAATATGGTGGTTCATGTCGGCGGAATGAATTCGAATTTGAACTCGAGGTTGAGGAAGAATTATGGAGATGGGGTCTGTTTTGTAATGGACCCTTTTCGAAAGTTGTCGTAGCCAATCTTTCTACTCTGGCATCCCTCCAGGATAGTCTAACTGCTAGTGCCCTTGGAGTCCGCATGCTTCTTGGGCTCGATGGAGAACTTCGCCAGCTTTTTTTCGTGCCCAGGCAGCTCCCGTTTGCAGAATATCTCGTACGTCATCGGGTCTGGATGCCCAATCGTCGCGTTGGGAACGGGCTTCGGCAAAAAAAGTTTCTGCTGCATCAGCCAAGGCTTTTTTGACGTCGCCATAGCCGAAACCGCCTTGCTGGTACATAGCAGCCATTTCGGCACGCTGCGATTCTTCGGACACGAGAGCATAGAGTTGGTACAGGATGTCTGATTCAGGATCTTTCGGTTCATCCATGGGGCGCGAATCCGTCGCAATTTTCATGATTTGTTTGCGTTGTACTTTGGGGTTTTCGAAGACATCGAGCGTGTTGTCATAGCTCTTTGACATTTTTTCGCCGTCTGTCCCCGGGACACGTGCTGAGCTGTCCAATACTTTGGCTTTGGGGAGTACAAATACATCGCCAAACTGGTGATTGAAACTTCCAGCAATATCACGGCAAACTTCGATGTGTTGTACTTGATCTTCACCGACGGGCACCGTATCGCTGTCGTAGGCCAGAATATCGGCGGCTTGAAGAACCGGGTAGGTAAATAGCCCTGTATGGGCTGGAATCCCTTTTTGTTTCTTGTCCTTGTAAGCATGGCAGCGTTCCAGCAAGCCCATCGGAGTCCCAGTCATCAGCAACCAGCAGAGTTCACTCACCTCCGGAACATCCGATTGCACGAAGAGTACCGCTTCGCGTGGATCGAGTCCGAGCGCCAGTAGATCCATGGCGGAGTCCAAGGTGTAGCCCGCCATCAGATCCCGATCTCGAATTGTAGTGAGGGCATGAAGATTGGCTATAAAGTAGAACGCCTGATCCGCATTTTGGAGAGCGATATATTGTGTGATTGCTCCAAAATAGTTTCCCCAATGGGGTCGGCCTGTAGGTTGGATGCCGCTGAGAACTTTCATGAGTTTTTGGGGTCTGGGGTTGTGGGGTAAATCATGCCTTCCCATATTCTGTTGGGAAACCTATTTCCTTAGACACTCATGCCGGCTGCAGAGTGGCCTCGTTTTTGTCTCCTGCATCAGTTTTTGGGACATCATTTTAGGGATTGCTGGGGGGCTGAATATGCAGCAACTTACATCCAGTCGTTTGAATCTCGCAACAGCTTACATTTCGCAGCGTAAAGTCCCAATCACATCAGAGAGATTGTTGGCTCCCAATTCTGCAAGGGCAGAGGGCAAAGCTCTCAGGATTTCGATTGAGGCAGTTGGATTGTAGAAGTTTACGGTGCCCAGTTGAACTGCGGATGCGCCGGCCACCAGAAATTCCATCACGTCGTCGATCGTGGAAATGCCACCGATACCAATAATTGGGGTGTCGACGGCTTCGGCGGCCTGATAAACGGCTCGTAAGGCGATCGGTTTTATAGCCGGTCCGCTGAGCCCACCAATAATGTTGCCGAGCAGAGGCCGTTGTCGTCGCCAGTCGATTGCCATCCCCTGGCAGGTGTTGATGAGTGAAATCGCATCGGCTCCCCCAGCTGCAGCTGCCACGGCCATGTTGGCAATGCTTGTCACATTGGGTGTGAGTTTGGCGATAATCGGCTGCTTGCAGTTCTGGCGGCAAGCCGCTACGAGATTTTCGCACAGGGTGGCATCGGTGCCAAAGTCGACTCCACCACTTACATTCGGGCAGGAAATGTTGAGCTCTATTGCGGTGACACCTGGAGCTGAATCAAGCTGCTGACACATCTTGACGAATTCATCGTGGTTGCGTCCAGCAATACTGACCACGATGGCAGTGTTCAGCTTGGCCAGATAGGGCAAATGATGGTCCACAAAGGCGTCGATCCCGTCATTGTCCAAACCGATAGAATTCAGCATGCCGGCTGCGGTTTCAATGGTTCGCCAGGGAGCATTTCCTTTACGCAGCTCTTTGGTAATAGTTTTGGGTAGGATTCCGCCCAATTGAGATAGATCAACAAGAGACTCCATCTCGCGGGCATAGCCAAAGGTACCCGAAGCGACAAGCACGGGATTGGCTAATTGGAGCCTTCCTAGCCGGACGCTCAAATCGATGTTCCCAGGAACGTTGTTGTTACTTGTAGTGTCGATGGTTTTAAACTGCAGCCGGGTTCTTGATTATCAGGATTGGCAGGGGGGACCGACCATCTTTACCTGGCCTATTGTTGCTCGTTGACTGGGAAGGCAACAGGGGCCCTCGTAGTCTGTAGGCGAGTTGTTAAAGTGTGGGCAGTCGATAAAATTGCGCGAGGACTGGGGGGGGATAGGGGGATTTTTCAGTTGCTGTCTCTTATACACATCTCCGAGCCCACGAGACGGCCTCCTATCGCGTA
>CAWWCC010000311.1:0-3137 GCA_963935315.1 uncultured Planctomycetaceae bacterium
CTGCTCCAACGATATCTTTCGAGACCGCTGGGAAGAAGCTGGCGTTGAACGGCGCGGTTTCCCTACCCCACAGGCGCCCCGTGAAAATGGGAGTCCCGTCAACTCGACTCCACCTGCATCGATCGATGTGGAAGCCTTGGTTCGGAAAATCACCAAGCAAGTGCTCAGCGAACTACAAACGGCTAAGCCAACCGCTATTTCAAGGTAATAGAAGATTCATCAGGGACGACTAATGTAATGAGCCAAGCTGTGAACCGACAAAGTCAGGCAAATCTGCTGGCGAATTGAATCTTGCTCGTAATGGCAATTGCTGGTGCGTCAGCAGAACTAGCCGTCCTTCATGAGCATCATGGGTGGCTTGGTAGCTACTTGATGATTTTCAACTCTGTTAGTTACTAACGCTTCGAGCCTCTTCTGCTAACACTTTCATAGCGTCAAATGGATGGTTGTTTTTAATGTTTTTCATTTGCCTCAGATGGGCCGTTTTTTCGGTCGGCATGCCCATATCTCCCTGCTCGGACATCCAAGTTGTTAATTGATGCTGCAGGGCATTGATTCTGGCAGATTGGCCTGGATTGTCAGCAAGATTGTTCATTTCCAGTGGATCCGTTTCGAGATCGTACAGCTCCACAGAGGGACGGCGCGAATAGGCATCCACTAGTCGTCGCGCTGTAGCATCACCTGAATCGGCCTTGGCGACCATCGAAGCATAAAACATTTCTACAAAAATTTTGTTTTGTAAAAGATTGCATCTAATCCTAAAGTCCTTTGGATGTTCGGACTAACCCGCATATGGTATCTTAGGTGACCGCTCCAACCAATAAAATCCTCGGACAGTATTCAATTTCCATGCGCTACCATTTCACCATTACACTTATTTTCTTTTGCCTTCAGCTTGACTGCATTAGCTTCTGCTCCGCAACAGAAACCAACAAGCCAAATGTTTTATTTCTTATCTGCGACGATCTAAACTGCGATCTTGGCTGCTATGGACATCCCCTTGTGCAATCGCCTCATATAGATCACCTTGCTCGTCGTGGTGTTCGTTTTGAGAACGCCTACTGTCAGTTTCCACTCTGTGGTCCAAGTCGTGCATCTTTCATGACGGGGTTGTACCCTGATCAAACAGGCATCCTCCAGAATGCCGTTTACGTTCGCAAACATCTGACTCATGTGCAAACGATGCCACAAATGTTTCGCAAGCAAGGTTATTTTGCCACCAGGATCGGAAAAATATTTCACTATGGAGTCCCCAAACACATTGGCACCAGTGGACACGATGATCCGTTCTCCTGGGACTACACGATCAACCCACGAGGTCGCGACAAGGACGACGAAGACTTAATCTTTTCGTTGGAACCCGGGAAGTTTGGTGGCACTCTCAGTTGGCTTGCCGCTGACGGTACCGACGAGCAACAAACGGACGGCATCGCCGCGACCGAAGCTGGTAAGTTATTGGAACAGTACGCTGAACAAGGCAAGCACTTTTTTTTAGCGGTTGGGCTCTACCGTCCACACACTCCGTATGTGGCTCCTAAAAAATACTTTGACCTGTACCCCCTCGACCAAATCAAGCTCCCCACAGTACCCCCTGGTTACCTCGACTCGTTACCTCTACCTGCACGGAAATCACTTACGCATCGCAAAGCGCAACGCAATCTTCCCGAGGACCTGGCTCGTCAGGCAATTCAAGCTTACTACTCCTCCATCACTTTTGCTGACGCTCAAGTAGGACGCATACTCGACACTCTTGAACAAACGGGTTTGACCAAAAACACAATCGTTGTTTTCACGTCAGACCACGGTTATCACATGGGCGAGCATGGACATTGGCAGAAGACCACACTCTTCGAAAATGCTGCTCGTGTACCGCTGATCCTTGCCACACCCAATGCAACAAACGCTGGGACAACCACGACGGCTCTGGCCGAAATGATCGACATCTATCCTACTTTGGCTGATCTCTGCAGCATCGATCGGCCGGCCGTCCTTGCTGGTGTCAGCCTGGCACCCGTGCTGAGCGACCTCCAACATCAACCCCGGCAAGCAGCGCTCACACAGTATGCGAATGGGTACAGCCTGCGCACAGCCAGGTATCGTTACACCGAATGGGGCGAACAAGGAGTTCAAGGAATCGAACTCTACGACCACCAACACGACCCCAACGAGATGAGAAACCTGGCCAAACTACCAGAACACTCGCATTTGATTGACCAATTGGCTCAACAACTACACAAGCGCATTGCCGTCGCTCGCAAGCTGCCAAAGATCAAAGGAAACTAGGGCAGATAAAACGATCTCCATAAGATGAAAGAGCCGACTTTCAACGAGCATGATTTCAAAAAGTCTGATATCTAGGATTATCGCTGGTCTGCAAATCAAGCTGCTTCTGAGCAGGCAGCATTTAAGTCCAATTCTCTTATTTTAATGTCTTTGAATTCTGCCCACATGGGTTTGCCCGCATGCAGCTGCAAAGCAATGATGCCTTCGGCCAACGCTAACTCAGGATGGTTATCTGTGAAGTTAAGGATCCGTGTACCATTAAGATAATGTTGGATACGGTTGTCTTGCGCGACAATCACCACTTCATCCCAGGCGTCTACCTTCATGAATTTGGTGAATTTCTTTTGGTCTATCAAAGACTTGGCAGTTATTGTTATTTTCTCTGCTTTACGCTCTGCTATTTGACGGACGAGACAAAGGCGCCCATGCTCTCCTCGCTCGTCGCAGATGAAACCGGGAACGTTGGGAAGCTTGTACTCGTTACGCATTTCATGCTGGTAGCCTTTAACAATCCAGGCATTGTCTCTTTTTTTCTCCAGGCGCCTCGAGCGATATTGGACTCCTGAATTATTGAAGGCGTTGCAGCGAAATGTGAACCGCAGTTCAAAGTTCTTTACAACTCTATCTTTGCCACCGTCTTGCTAAATCAAGAATGTATTTCTATCGGCTGCATTTTATTTTGTCGTTTCACCGTGAATAGCCCCCTCTTAGACGGACCAAAGTCGTGGATCACCGTCCCAGCCCGTCAAGTCCGTGCCATTGAACAAACTTTTGAACTCGGATTCTACAACTCGTATCGTTTTCTGTTTAGCCAGCACATGAGCGTCCTGGATGAAATATGGGTCTGTCTCTTA
>CAWWCC010000312.1:0-3126 GCA_963935315.1 uncultured Planctomycetaceae bacterium
CACAAGGAGTATCGTCGGCAGCGTCAGATGTGTATAAGAGACAGCCTTGGATGGGTTTGATTGTTACCATCAAGCGGTTGAAGTCCACAAAAGGGTGAGTTACTTGCCAGGTGACCCTCGATTGCCGCGGAATCTTACTGGCCGACAGATATTAAAGTTTTTTGCCAGGCTCCATCCGGCCTCTTCGGAGCAATCTGCCCTGGAGATGGCCCAACGACTCGAGTTGGATGATGCATGTCCAGTCAAGCACATGTCGTCGGGTATGCGACAAAAACTGGCTTTAGCAATCCAATTGGCACCTGATGTGCCTTTGATTGTGCTTGACGAGCCTACCTCGAATCTCGACCCCAGTGTTCGCAGCGTCGTTCTCCAAATCCTGCGTGAAGCAAAGGCTGCTCAAAAAGGAGTGCTCTTCTCGTCGCATGTCCTTTCAGAAGTCGAAGAGATCAGTGACCGAGTCATTCTCCTGCGACAGGGACAGTTGGTAGAAACGCTCAGGATGGTCGACGTAAGACTGCAGCATCGTATTCGAGCCAAACTGACAGGGCCTTTCACGCCACCACAAAATGCCCTGGCCGAACATTTGCACATCGAACACGACCAAGAAGGGTGCATGACAATCCAGACTGCACGCCCGCTGGAGCCACTGCTGGGTTGGTTGGCCAGTCAACCGTTGGAAGAATTGCGTATCGAGCCTTTGGGGCTACGTGCAATTTATGAGCGACACCACACGGTAGGTGCGTCATGATCCGTGCGCTCTGGGTACAATCCTTGCGAGATTCTGCTTTGTTACTTTGTGGATGCTGCTCTCTTTTGTTTGGATTCATTTGGTTTCGGCTCTGGATTGTTTCTCAAATAAATTTTGCTGAAGCAGTTGGTCTGTTCAACAAGATGCTGCCTGATTTTTTTCATAAGTTGCTGCCAGTGCCCATTGACATGATAGCCACCCTGGAAGGCCGTGTGGTCATGGGGTATGAGGAATTACCAGTGGGGTTATTGATGGCACTATGGACCGTCACCCGTGGTACAGAATGTTTGGCAGGTCGATTGTGGGATGGCACGCTCGAGATGCTATTGGCCCAACCGATCAAGCGCCTGGCACTGGTGACTTCTCACACGGGAGTTACGTTGTTGGGGGTGGTCGCAATGGCTTTAGCTGCCTGGTTGGGAACGGCTACGGGAATATTAACTGTGGGATTTGAAGCAGAAACATTCCCCAGGACTTATTTGCCTGCTTCGATCAACCTGTTCGCAATTGGAGTTTTTATGACAGGTGCTGCCACCCTGGTTTCGGCCATTGCACGATCACGAGCCCAGGCAGTTGCTTTTTTTGTAGGTTTTTATGTCTTTGAAATTACGCTTAAGATCATGGGGCTGATGGCTCCTAACTTGGCCTGGCTTAAAAAGATGACTTTTTTGTCAGCTTATGAACCCACAAAACTCACGCTTGGCTGTCTGTCCGATCCTGCCAGCTATCTCCCTTTGTTTTGGCTCTACACGGGCATACTCGTTGGTTTGGGGTTTGTCGCTTTGGCCATCAGCGCAACAATTTTCTGCCGAAACGACGTGCCAGCACCCGTCTGAAGGCGAAGGATCGAGAAAAATTTCCGGTTCAAGGGATCACTCAAGAACAACAGCACAGTGGGGTACACGTGACGCTTCATTCGGTACGAAAGAATCAGTAATTATGGGAAGTTCATATGCGTCTACGTGTTGACAGCGAAGAAGCAGGGCTCAAATCACACCGCGGTTGGGTATTCCAGAATTTTACCTATCTACTTGACCCAGAAGGCAAAATTGTAGACCACGCAGGTCTGGAGACAACCATGCAGTCGCAGCGCGAAATTGGTCTGGCCTTTTTTTATTTACCGGATGACAAGATCGGCATCGATACCTGGGGCTATCGTACCCCTACGGCAATCGTAAGGATGCCCGTATCCTTCGAACTCAAAGAGATACCCTTGCCGTAACAGTAATCTCCCTGACCTAAACTTCTTGGATGCAAAGTACGTCAGCCAGTCGAAGCACCAAGGGGGCATGCTAAATAGCAGTACGTCGATTCCATGAAATAACCACTCGCCAAGTGATGGTTTTGAACACCGAAAGGCCTGACCAATGCTTGCCAATATGAAACACTTGAGGTTGAGCACCAAAGGTTCAATCGGGTCTGCTCAGGCACCCATTTTCTTAGCCAATTCATAGATTGAGTCGGCATCGAGCGTGGCGTCGTGTGTTTGAAACAACCGGGCGATGGCCTCCTTGTGAATTTTCATTTTCAAACTGCCAATTCCTAGTGCCCCATAACAGATCTGGTTTTCTCGTTGGGCCGCTTTGTCGAATGCCTCGATTCCAGCTAAGCCCAGAGGAGGGACAGCATTCAGGTCGATGGCGACACGCAAGGATCGAACGGCTTGTCGCGTCGGCACATCCACGAGTTCGATTCCAGCCGCCCCGGCAGACAGGACCAGATGGGCACCATCCAGCACTTTGGCTACGTTGCCTCCTTCGGTGGCACATGGGGTCAGGTGGGCACCCTCAACGGCTTGTGCGATATGGTGGCACTCGGCCTCAGCACGTGACATGCGTCGGGAAGCGATGCGAACTTCCACACCCTCACGAGCCAGCATACGGGCAGCCCGTTGGCCTACAGGCCCAGTTCCGAGCACGGTGGCAATTGTTTCAGGGCCAAATGGCAGATGCCGGCGTGCTGCTACCACGGCTGCCGCAGCCGTGGTATTGGAGCCATTGCTGTCAAGCATGACTGAGACTCGTACTTCGCCAAAAAAAGTTTCTTGGACAGCTGCCAGCACTTTTTCGCCCAATTGAACGTTGGATCCACCAATAAAAATTGCCGTATGTTTGAGCGCACTCCCGCCGCGAGTAAACATAGCGCCATGCACTAAATCGCGCACATCCTGGGGAGATACCTCATGATATCGAAAGAGATGGTCTACCCCAGAATCGACTGCCACAACGCTATCAAAAACGCTTGGATGCGAATCGGTATCAAGACAAACAAGAATATTATTCATGGAATATAAAGACTCATGCAAAGAGGCCATTGCAAATTGCCTCGGGGACCTATTAGGTTCCGAGAAAGAGCCCAGGCAAGGCGGCGCAGCAGTG
>CAWWCC010000313.1:0-3126 GCA_963935315.1 uncultured Planctomycetaceae bacterium
TGCAAACTACTGACGTTGTGAGCAAGAACCATGAACTCATCTGCTCCAAAATGAGCAACAATATCCTGAGGCCTCATTGCAGAACGAAGTCGATGACCAACTTCATATAAAAGCTGGTCCCCTATTTCGTAACCAAGGCTTTCGTTAACTGATCGAAACCCATCCAGATTGATAAACAACACAATGAATGAGGCCCTACCTTGAGCCGTCATATTTAATGCCGATTCCAGATCTGAAAGGAATTCAGATTTAGTAGGTAGCCCTGTCAGACTTTCATGAGAGTGCAAGTCGCGCATTGCATTCTGCTCACGCTGTTCGCTGTTCATACTGGCTGGCCTGGGTGTAATTGATACATAAAAACGACTTGACATCTTCGCAAGGATAGGTTGCTCCGTGCCGGGAGGTGATGAAAACACACAGCAAGAAAGAATAGAAAAACACTTGCAACGGTTATCCTACAGGACACAAAAATACGAACCGTATGGATCATGCCCCCCTTAGGGTTTTTGTCGAGACACGAATTGTCGCCAGCTGGGCACCCTCACCCAGGCTTACACTTTTTTGAAGTCGCTTTTAGAGTGGGTTGAAGTACGCTAATCCAGACCTTCTTTTACCCATCTTCTGTAAAAACTAATTCAGACTGGCACAGTAGAAAATCCATTCACGCCAGAGAAGGAATCCGTGGCGGTGTAAACGTGTCAAATTTATAATTCTCGGGTAGGCTCTTGGCACACCGAAGGTTAATCTAATTATTCAGGCAGATACGAGAATCATCTGCTTTTTCATTGCCACCATAGACCACACTCCCAGGTCTGATTCCTGGGTCCCCCCATTTCCAGTCACTCTAAAGCGAGGCGTATCGAGTTGACCTTGCTGCAGCCGATCGAAAACGTAAAACAGCGGCAGCGTTGGCTGGAAATTGCGCTCGTATTTGTCGTTTGCTTCATTGCAGGCGGATCTCTAGTACCCCATGTGAACGAAACGCATTACCTGGCCAAAGCCAAACATTATTGGCAGCCAGACTGGTGTGTGGGAGATCTGTTTCTAGAATCCGGCAAAGCGCATCTGACTTTTTACTGGACACTCGGTTGGTTGACCAAGTTTTTTTCACTAGCGACAGTTGCCTGGATTGGCCGCGTCGCTGCCTGGTTGGCACTGGCGATTTCATGGCAGCGCTGTAGCCGGTCAATCCTGCCCTATCCTTTTGCAGCATGCATTACAGCCATACTCTTCGTCACCTTGGTGGACTGGACGAACTTCGCCGGTGAATGGGTTGTGGGCGGGGTGGAGGCAAAGTGCTTTGCCTACGCGTTTGTATTTTGGGGCTTAGCTGCACTTGCCAAAGAACAATGGTCCCGGGTTTGGCCCTGCTTTGGCCTGGCAGGAGCATTCCATGTGCTGGTCGGCGGCTGGTCGGCAATTGCAACAGCCATGGTTTGGCTAAGCTTGCCAAAGAAAAATAGACTCTCAATACACCAAATGCTGCCTGCTATTTTGGTGGGCGTCATTTTGGCCCTGCCGGGTGTGGTCCCAGCGCTACTTCTCGCACAAACGGCCACCGTAGAGACGGTCGATCAAGCCAATTCGATCTACGTGTTCCACCGACTTGCGCACCATTTAGCCCCATTGACCATACCAAGCCCTGAGTTGGCAAATAAAATCCTGCGTTTCAGTTTACTTTTACTCGGCTTTGTGTGGCTACGCATTCTTTGCACACGGCAATCTCCTGAGATGACTCCACGGCAACAATCTGGCACTCCGGCCACAGTCCCATCAGCAAATCGCACGAGCAACCTATCCCAAACCTGCCCATTGCGACCTCTCGATTTGATGATGCGCTTTGCTGTGGCTACTATTTTGATCAGTGTGACGGGACTGGTCTGGGAATTGTTGACCTGGAATCATCCGATCCTTGCTGCACGCCTGTTAAAGTATTACTTTTTTCGTCTAGCAGATGTCGCAGTCCCCATGGCGACTTGCATGGGACTGGGATGGTACATCTTTGCACCGACAAAAAAACCATCTCAATGGCGCATGGTCTTGTTATGTATGGCGATGCTGCTGCCCTCTCTCCATTTGCTCCATCTCAGCAAAATACGTTTCAAAAACCCATACCCACCGGCCGACAGCAAATTGGCCGATGCTAATTCTTTTCGTGACGCTTGCCGGTGGATCCAGGACAATACGCCTCTCGATGCCTTATTCCTGGTACCGCGTCATGCACAATCGTTCAAATGGTATGCCGAACGTCCTGACCTGATTACCTGGAAAGATGTACCCCAAAGTGGTGAGGCGCTTCTGACCTGGCACGAGCGCATGAGTGACGTGCATAAGTACGACAACAAAGGGGGGGAATACGTGACCTACCACACCCTGGGCAGTCAAGGAACCAAACGCATTTGCAGCCTGGCAGCAAAATACGAATTCGACTATGTGCTTGCAGAAGAGTATCCACCGCTCCAACTTCCAATTGCCTATTCCAACGACCATTATACGATTTACGAAACCCAGGAATGCCATAACGACGATACCCCCAAAGACGAGTAGGCAGGGACCTTCTCCCTTCTCCTACACTACTACCGCCCTGCGCACGCTCGCCACTGGCGAGCGTACTCGGTTGCTTCCCCACAATTCCGCCGAATCTGCATGCTGTTGGTACACACGCTTTCTAACAGCGATGGCTCACACCCCACTAGCTATTGGAAGCAAAAATGTGCTCTTGCTTTGGCCATATATCACACCTGATACAATTGCCAATAGACGTAGACCGTCCTACAATCAATCCTGTAAAGCAGGTGCGAACCCGTTAGGCTACCTGGGGTCCATCTCACTATGAACCTGTCCATTTAGTCAAGCACGGAACGCCACTGAGGGCGTTCACTACAGGGTTTATTGGACACTAGCATCACATGCCCACTGATTTCTGCTGGCCCAATAAACAGTTTTAATTTCCAACTTCGTCTTTTGTAGCAACAACCAACATGCACCACTCTCCCCCACCCTTTGATGCCCAGCTCATTGAACGTCTGGTTGCCGACTACCCCACCCCGTTTTACGTTTATCATGGAGACGGGATAAGGCCTGTCTCTTATACACATCTCCGAGCCCACGAGACGGACTCCTATC
>CAWWCC010000314.1:0-3114 GCA_963935315.1 uncultured Planctomycetaceae bacterium
GGCATCGGCCGTGTTGGCCCAAGTCCCTAACGTGGTTGCGCTCCGTATCAGTCACAATCCGCTACGTATAAAAATCGCCCGTATCGAGCTTAAAGCCTAGTCATGAAAGTACGAAGTCCGCCCCGAGATGAACCGGGTGAAATACCCGCGCCAGCGCGTGAGCCGATTCCCAAAGCCAATCTGAATGTTGGCGGTTTGCCATCCCGGATGAAGGTGCTTTATATCACCACATTGCATCGGACGGGTGGCTGGCTAGCCGAAGCTTTTGCCTCGGATAGTGCCGCACAAATACTTCTGGAAGAGGTAGTAGGTGTCACTGCTGGTTTAGCCCGACTGCGCGACGAGGTCTTTGACGCGGTACTGGTCAGCCATGAACCGGGTGTGCTCGACGCACTTGATTTCGTTGAAGGTTTACGAGGTGGTGGTAACGACGAACCAGTGATTCTGCTTGGTTCGGCACCCGCACAGCAGGTCGATGCCTTGTGCTACGAGGTTGGTGCTGACGATTATTGTTGCGTCGCTGAGACAACCGTGCGTGGTCTCTTATGGAAATTTGCTCGTGCCATCCAACATCATCAATTGGTTCGTGAGAATCGTCGTTTGGTCCAGGCAGAGCGACAGCGGTTGCAACAAGAGCATCATGAAGCCGAGCGGCTCCTTGACCAGCAGCGGGCCCTCATCGACGATTTAGAGACACTCGGTGGGGCAAAAAAAACAGCTTCTCAGCATTCGGACAACCCCCAAGAGGCAATGGAAGATTGTTTGGCCAAAACGGCGACTTCACAACATGAGTCTCCTCTGGTCTTGCCAGAATCCTTGATATCGCATTACGACGAACTTTTGCGCACCTACGTCATTATGGGCGTTGGCAATTTAACAGATGAAATGTCTCAGCTTGCCAGATTGCTAGCCGACTGGGGCATCTCAGCCCAAAGTGCCATGCAATTGCATGTGCATGTTCTCGAAGAATTAGTAAAAGGTCTGGGCAATCGAAGTGCCCGTCACGTAATGAATCGGGCAGATCTGTTGGTTTTGGAGGTCATGGGCTATCTGGCGGACGGGTACCGTCAGCTCTATCAGGATCGCTGCAATCCACCCCACCAACTCTTGTTGCCAGGTTTTCTGGACCCGGTTGCTGCCTAGCCCACATTTCGGCAATCGATTGACCCGAACAAGTTAGCCAGTAAAACTTCTGGTAAGCCCACCATTCATTGGTCCCAATATTGAGTTCCCTATGACCGACACGCAAACCACAATAAGCCAGCTTCGTGAGCTTGTCCAAGCATTTGTTGAAGAGCGAGACTGGCAGCAATTCCATGCTCCAAAAAACATCACCATGGCCTTAGCCATTGAAGCTGCTGAATTGATGGAGCATTTTCAATGGATAGACGTGGAAGCTTCCAGACAAATTGGTGAGGATTCCCAAAAAATGGCTGCAGTCGGTGAAGAGCTGGCGGATGTGGTGAGCTACAGTCTGGCCCTGGCGAATGCGCTGGATATCGATATAGCCAGGTCTGTCCAGGCAAAGATGATTAAGAATGCAGTCAAGTATCCGGCTGAAGAATTCCGGGGGCGCTACGGGACGACGGATGAAACCTAATTGTAACTCCGACGAAACTCAAACGATTGCCGTGGTCGGAGCCAGTGCGCGTGCCGCAGCATTTTCGCTACTACGTGCGGGATACAAGGTAGTCGCTGCGGATCTTTTTGCCGATGTCGATTTGGCTGGCCATTGCCCGGTCACACGTATCACGGACTATCCCCAGGGATTTGTCCCCTGGCTGGCCGAAACAGTCTGCGATAGCTGGCTCTATACGGGCGCGCTGGAAAACTATCCGACCTTGGTGGACGAATTGGCCACTTTGCGTCGTTTGGAGGGCAACTCGGGAGAAGGGCTCCGCCGTGTACGCGACCCGCTTGATTTGCAGAGCGTGTTGCACCAAGCAGGATTTCTTTTTCCCCAGACAATTACCGCTGATGACGGGCTACTCCGAAAAGGATCCTGGTTAGGTAAAACGTATCAGGGAAGTAGTGGCTGTGGAGTAGGCACGAGCGGCAAGGCGCCCTACTACCAGCAATTTGTGTCAGGCATTCCGTTGTCGGCCGTTTTTCAAGGATGCGCACTCCAGGGGGTGACACGTCAACTGGTGGGCGAAACGTGTGCAGGTGCTGCACCATTCCAGTACTGTGGGACGATCAGTCCCTGGCCCATTTCTCATGAGGCCCAGCATTACTTGCAGCGACTCGGCACACTGCTGAGTGAAGAGTACCATCTCGTTGGCTACTATGGAGTAGATCTTATCGCCCATGAGGGGCAGTTGTGGATTATAGAAATCAATCCCCGCTACACGGCAGCTGTCGAAATTGTCCAGCAAGCATGCGAAGATGTCGGTTCTTGTTTTGGCAAAATGATACTTTATGCCGAGAGCCCGCTGACTGTGGAAGCTTCTATGCGGGATCAATGCTTGAGTAAATCGGGATGCTACTCCTGGCCTACCATGGCCGATATTCCGGCTGCGGGCAGTCAAATCGCAGAGGGGCAACCAATCCTAACGATCTTTGCCAAGGGTGAATCACCCGTCGATGTTCATTTGGAATTACAAAAAAAGGCTGAGGAATTAAGGCTGCAGATTCATGCGGGGGCTATCTCATGTTGATTGGTGTCGTCAGTGATTCTCATGGTCATGTTGAATTGACTCGTTCGGGCATACGCATGCTAGAAAGCATGGAAGTTGAACGAGTTTTACACTGCGGCGACATTGGCTCGGTGGAAATAGCCCGCTTATTTGCCTCCTGGCCAACGGATTTTGTATTTGGCAATTGTGATTTTCAACGCGAGATGCTAGCCGCAGAAATTACTGCCATGGGACAGACGTGCCATGGAGTATTTGGATCGCTGGAGATTGCAGGTCGCCGGATTGCCTTGCTGCATGGAGATGATCACCGAAAGCTCTCTGAGGTCACGACCAGCAAGACGTGGGATCTGGTTTGTTATGGGCACACCCACGTTGCTAAAACCGAGCGTATAGGCAGTACACTTTGCTTGAACCCGGGCGCTCTCTACCGTGCCAATCCCCACACGATAGCCGTCGTTGATTTAAGCGACCTCACGGC
>CAWWCC010000315.1:0-3065 GCA_963935315.1 uncultured Planctomycetaceae bacterium
GGTCGCCGGGTTGGGCTTAGGCTGCCGCGTTTTTCTTTGCCGCGTTGATTTCTTAGGTGTCTTTTTCTTCGTTGACTTTTTGGCGTGCTTCTTTGGAGTCGAACTTTTTGCCGCTTTCTTTTTTGTGGGGCCAGCAGTCTTCTTTTTGGGTGATTTCTTCACCACCTTCTTCTTGGCTGGTTTCTTTTTGGTCGTTTTCTTCTTAGAGACTGCAGTTCGCTTTTTAGTGCTTTTCGCCGCCTTTTTCTGGGTAGTTTTTACAGCGGAAGATTTCTTAGAAGATTTCTTGGAAGATCTCTTGGAAGATTTCTTGGTTCGCTGGCCACTGAAAATACCATCCCAATTGTCTGAATACTTTTGATTGGAACCAACTCGAACAACGCTCATCGCTAGGATTCTCCGTCAATTAACTTTCTAAATTAAATTGGAATGTAAAAACTCCACACCTATTGATTTTCATCATCAAATTCCAAATGGCCTCATGGCGTTTTCGTAAGCCTGTACTCCTACAAGCTAAATTTAACTCTGCTGTAGCTTCTTATAACGAAAACGCTGTGGTTGGTCTGCGTCCACACCAAGCCTTTCGCGACGCTCTCGCTCATATGTTTCGAAATTGCCATCGCACCAGTGAGCGTAGCCGTCTCCTTCAAAGGCCAATATATGGGTCGCCAATCGATCTAAAAACCAACGGTCGTGACTCACGACCACGGCACAGCCGGCAAAATTTGCTACCGCCTCTTCCAGGGCACGCAACGTATCAACATCAATATCATTCGTTGGCTCGTCGAGCAGGAGTACATTCGATCCACGGCGAAGCAGCTTAGCCAGATGGACACGATTTCGTTCCCCTCCAGAAAGCACACCTACTTTCTTTTGCTGATCGGTTCCCGTGAAATTAAAACGTGAAACGTATGCCCGTGAATTCATCGATCGCCCACCCATATCCAGAGTGTCATGCCCTCCGGATATTTCGTCGTACACTGTGTTCTCGGCGACCAGGTCATCCCGCGATTGATCAACGTATCCCAGCTCTACGGTCGAGCCAATTTTCAATTCCCCCCCATCGGGTTCTTCCAGCCCCATGAGCATGCGCAACAAAGTCGTTTTGCCAGCACCATTGGGGCCAATAATTCCCACAATGCCACCGGGTGGCAGGCGAAAGTTGACATTTTCCATGATCACCCGATCGTCGTACGACTTGGTGAGATTCTCTGCCTCGATAACCCTATCCCCTAGTCGCGGCCCTGGGGGAATCTGGATTTCGAGTTCGTCAGGTCGATCTTCAAATTGCTCCGATGCCATTTTGTCATAGGCTTGCAAGCGGGCTTTGCTTTTTGCCTGTCGCGCTTTCGGGGCCATGCGGACCCACTGGAGTTCTTGTTTCAGCGATCGTTGACGCGCACTTTCTTTCTTTTCTTCTTGGGCCAGACGTTTGGCTTTTTGATCGAGCCAAGACGTGTAGTTGCCTTCCCAGGGAATTCCCTGGCCACGGTCAAGCTCTAGAATCCAACCCGCAACATTGTCCAGGAAGTAACGATCATGGGTCACCGCGACAATCGTACCCGGGTACTCTGCCAAATGACGTTCCAACCAGGCTACGCTTTCGGCATCAAGATGGTTTGTGGGTTCATCAAGCAGTAGCAAATCGGGCTTTTCCAAAAGGATCTTGCAGAGAGCCACGCGGCGTTTTTCACCACCTGAAAGCTTTGTGACATCTGCATCGCTCGCCGGTAGGTTCATGGCATCCATGGCAATCTCGACCTGGCGATCAATTTCCCAAGCTCCTGAAGCATCGATTTTATCCTGCAACGCGGCTTGCCGATTCATCAGCTTCTCCATCGCCTCCGGATCGTCTGCCACATCGGCATATTTTTCGCCAAGCTCTTCAAATTCCTGAAGCAATGCGCGCGTCTCGGCAACCGCTTCTTCAACATTACCCTGCACATCTTTCTCTGGATTTAGATGCGGCTCCTGCTCCAGGAGTCCGACCGTAAAACCATCCGATAATCGCGCCTCACCATCGAAATCTTTATCCTGTCCAGCCATAATCCGCAGTAACGTGCTCTTGCCAGAACCATTTCGACCCAACACACCAATCTTTGCCCCCGGGTAAAAGGCAAGCCAGATATCCTTCAGCACTTCGCGCTGGTTAATCTTTTTGGTGAGGTCGCCAATCTGGTAAATATATTTTTGGGCCATAACAGCAATCCAATAACTACGAATTATGAATTTTCACGCAGACACATCAGGACGCAAAAGACACTAGAATCGGTTCCAGGAATTCTATTCCCATTCAATCGTAGCAGGCGGCTTGGAACTAATATCGTACACGACACGATTTACACCCTGGACTTCATTGATGATGCGCGTGGATATTTTTGCCAGTAACTCATAAGGTAAATGGCTCCAGTCCGCTGTCATAAAATCATCCGTATTCACACAGCGAACGGCCAATGCGTCGTCGTAGGTACGGCTGTCGCCCATCACGCCAACACTTTGCACGGGTAGCAATACGGCAAAGGCCTGGGACGTTTTGCGATAGAGTCCTGCTGCTTTGATTTCGCCAACCACAATCGCGTCTGCAGCGCGAAGCGTAGCAAGACGCGATTTGGTAATCTCTCCCAAACAACGTACTGCCAGCCCTGGTCCTGGGAAGGGATGTCGCCAGATGATATCTTCAGGTAATCCTAACTGCAATCCGAGCTTGCGCACTTCGTCTTTGAACAGGTCACGCAAAGGCTCAATCAAATCAAACCCAAGTTCTTCGGGCAAGCCACCCACGTTATGGTGCAATTTGATTGTATCAGCCGGACCATCGATGGCAGCACCGCTTTCGATAACGTCCGGATACAAGGTGCCTTGGGCTAAATACCTGGCTCCGTCAATCTTGGCAGCTTCTTCGGCAAAACAATCGATGAAGGTGTGGCCTATTCGACGTCGCTTTTCTTGCGGGTCCGTAATATTCGCCAAGGCATCCAAAAATCTGTCTTCTGCTCTCACCACATGCAGGTCGGTTTTGAAGCTGTCTCTTATACACATCTGACGCTGCCGACGATACTCCTTGT
>CAWWCC010000316.1:0-2964 GCA_963935315.1 uncultured Planctomycetaceae bacterium
ACACAAGGAGTATCGTCGGCAGCGTCAGATGTGTATAAGAGACAGACTCCATCGGGTGGTGACAAAGAAAAGTTGCGGCTCTGGCTGAAGAACTCTATGGGGTTCTCGTAAACGACTTTACGAATCATTGGTTCGTCATGGCCTCGCCGTCTCATTTCTAAAATAAAATCGGGAACTGCGGTTGGCTTGGATGGCCCCCAATCACCGGCTGAATTCACCAACAACCGCTCTGGGCCATAGAATTCGACCATATCCACAGCTCGCTCAGGAGTACACTTACTGACTGGATAAAGCGTCATCCCAGCCCAAAATCCAGCATCAAGCACCCACCGGATTGTGTGTTCCTCGACATGGTCCACCAGCACGCGTGCACGATTGATGCGTCGATCGTCCATAAGCATGTCCAAGATCATTCGCGTCCCTTGATATTTGTCTTCCAGGTGGGGGGTGTGGATGAGAATCTGCTCATCGGTTTCCATTGCCAGATCGAGATGCTCAAGAAAAACAGTAACCTCATTGTGCGTATTTTTGTTCAACCCAATTTCGCCAATTCCCAGCACACCCTTGCGCTCAAGAAACTCCGGAATCATGGCGATGACTTCGCGCGATAAAGAAACGTTTTCGGCCTCTTTGGCGTTAATGCAAAGCCAGGTAAAATGTTGTATCCCATAAGTGGCTGCACGCTGTGATTCAAAACTTGTCAGCTGCTCAAAGTAATCGCGAAAACCATCGGCACTCCCCCGATCGTAGCCAGCCCAGAATGCTGGTTCGCTCACGGCAATACAGCCCATCTTGGCCAATATCTCGTAGTCATCTGTTGTTCGAGAAACCATATGGATGTGGGGATCGATGTAATACACAAGTTTTTCTCTCTGTAACTATGTAGATTTATCCAGTCTGCGCACCCTTCAAATACCCCATTGCTCGCGCCACAACTCGTCGTAGGGTCGACTAAAGTGAAGCTGGAGTTGCTCGGTCCGGTCGATGTTTTGCTGCAACAGTATTTCCATCGCCTCCTGCAATTGGAGCCATCGACTATCCATGCCTTGGGGATGGTCTGAGGCTCGCTCCATTCGATCGAGGGCAGCTGCAATCTCAAGGATCTTTGCACGCACAGGTAAGAATTCGTGATCCAGAAGTTGCTGGTAGGATTGAAGTTTCATCATCGCCCTAAGCTGAAGTCCATGAATACGTATCACTATGCGACCTATAACGCTTCTACTAGTTTTGCGGGCCTGAGACCGTCTGGCAAGCGGTAGAAATCTCTTCTGGACATTTCTTCGGTTCGTCAGACTCGTAAAAACCTATTTGACTGATTTAGCAACCTATATTCTAGAGGCAGGTTCTCTAGGCATATACTTTTTTTAGGGTTGTTTGACTCGTGAATACCGGACTGGACACTACTTTTGAAGTGCTCACGAAAAGCCGCAATGAGGCTGCGGGAGCGGCCCTGTTGGCGTGCCTGGACAATAGTGACGACAAGGTTTTCAACGAAACCCTCCAGGCCTTGCTTGCGCGGCGAAAGAAATCAGGGCATCTGGAATTTTTGAAACGCTGGCACCAGCTCACGGACGTTCAACGCAGTTATATTCAAGAAGCAAGAGGACGCATGTCGGGCGCCTTACGGGATGCCATCCTGACACAAGAGGAGCAACTCTTCGCCAATGCCTGCCAGGTGGTCGAGCAGCTTTCAGATTTCGATATCATTCCAACCCTGGTAACTCTTGTTGAGAACCAAAAAAGCAACCACGTCAAGGCGGCGACAGCCCTGATGCAAAAACTGGTCGCACAATTGAGCGAATGGGTCCATGGAGCGCGCGATGAATCTGAGAACCGCGACCCAAAAGCCTTCCAACGATTCGTGCTCGAAAGTCTGGAACGAAGCGTAGAACGCTTTAGACAGCACCAAAAGCCCGAAATCATTGACTCATTTGTCATTTTGGGCGGGCCCACGAGTACGTTGCTAAGCAAAATACTCGATGACCCGCATCATGCCTGTTACCTGACTGTAATCAACACGCTTACAACCAGCAGTTCGACAGGTGTGATTGATATGCTGCTCAATGCTTTGCATTGTGAATCTACCTCTTTGGGTTTATTAAATGTCATTAGCAAGCGCAATGACAAAAAGTTTATTGACCAATTACTGGATTTATCCAGCGACAGCATTCCGCCAACCGTCACCAAAAACCTGGCTCGAATCAATAGCTTTGCCTGGTTACAGCCAAGCGATTATTCCTTTGAGCAATTTAGCGAAGCAGACAAGGCACGATCCATAAAACTTGCTGCCGCCTCAGATATTAAACAAAGCAAATTATTAGAGTTAATAAATAATGTTCTTCAGGGCAGTGAGTCCGAGAGCCGATTTGTCGCTGCTGAAGCTTTAATGTCAATTCGTGGATCCAAAGCTGACGAGATCCTGATGGATTTGCTCTATGACGAAGATCCAAACCTACAAGCTATGTGCGTTCGTCAATTACGAGAACGGCAGCTTGCTGGAACCAAGTCCATCCTTATCAAAATGGTCGATAGCCTTCACGAAGTCGTGCGAGAAGCTGCCAGGGAAGCCCTGTCAGAATTTACCTTCTCCAACTTTTTAGTCGGTTACGATTCGATGAACGGCGACGCTCGACGCCTGACGGCAATGCTGGTCAGAAAAGTGGATCTAGAAATAGCTCCTGGCATAATCAGTGAGTTGGAGTCCAATGCCGGCCGTCGCAGAATCCGGGCCATTGAAATGGCACACCTGCTCGATGTGGTTCCTGATGTTGCTGATAAATTGATCGAACGGTTAAAGGATGAAGACCATATGGTCCGCACTGCAGCAGCCACCACCCTGCAGTACCATCTAACGCCTGAAACACAGGAAGCCTTGCAGCAAGCCACCCAGGATACTAGTGCCACGGTTCAGAATGCGGCCCGTATCAGCTTGTCTGCATTTGCCAACCTCAATCTGCCCACGAA
>CAWWCC010000317.1:0-2903 GCA_963935315.1 uncultured Planctomycetaceae bacterium
GTGCTGAGCTCATAAGGACGTTTCTGCTGTTGCTGGTGCTGCTACTGCTGCTGCTGCTGTGGTGGTGGTGGTGGTGAGGGGGGGGGGGGTGGGTGGGGGGGGTGGTGGGGGTGGGGTGTTTGGTGAGTTTGTGGTGGTTTGTGGCTGTGGGAGGGTGGGGGTTGGTTAGGTGGATGTAGTGGTGTACTTGGAACATGGTGATCATGAGATAATGACAGCTAAAATAAAAACCCGTACGCGACGCTTTGCAAAACGCCAGGAAACCTGGTTCCGTAGTCTTTCAGAATGCCGCTATTTCGACTTGGAAGACGACTGCCAGGTGGACGATATTGTCGAGCAGATTTTGGAGTCTGGTGAAAATATTCAACGTGAGTAGAGCGTTTTGTCCACCCGAGCTACTCATTCAAGGCCGAACGTAGGCGTTTTTTATTTTGTTTCCTGCAGAAACGAGTGAAATATGCGGGCTAGCTATCCCGCTGCGACACGACATTCGTAAGCTCCAAGAGAGATTCTTTGGCTGGGTTGTTTGGTGTCTTTGCCAGTGCCTCCGAAGCCAGATAGGTATGGTGGCGTGCCTCATTCCGTGCATTTTGGATTGCATCGGATGATTCTAACCAGTTGAGTATTTGTAGATGGTTCTCCGGATTGGGTGCGGCAATGAGCTGTTTCAATTCACACTGTTCACGGATGCTGAGCTGATCACGCAAACGGATTAGCGGCAAGGTCATTTTCAGATGCATAAGATCTGTCCCTAAGGACTTTCCTGTCTGTATCTCTTCGCCTTCGAGATCGAGCAAATCGTCTGCGATTTGAAAAGCGATGCCCAAGTGCCGACCATAGACTTCTAATTGACGAATGAGATCTTCGTTTGCGTTCGCATAGTAGGCACCAAGTTTACAGCAACAAGCTGTTAACTCGGCCGTTTTGGCATCGATTATTTGAAAATAGGATTCTTGAGTTAAGTCAAAGTCACCACTTGCCGCTGTTTGCCGTAATTCTCCCGCACAGACAATATTGGTTGCCTGTCCGATGGTACGACAGCCCATGGTAGTCTCAAGTGTACTTGCTAAATAAAATGCATGCGAGAATAAGAAGTCGCCTAGGAGAATGCTGGTCTTATTGTTCCATCTGGCGTTAATCGTATCTTCATGGCGTCGTAAAGTCGCTTCGTCAAGGACATCGTCGTGTACCAAGGTGGCGGTGTGAACCATTTCAACGACTGCAGCTAGAATGCGGTGTGAGTCATTGACTTCTCCGGCCATCTGGGCAGAGAGAAGCAGCAAGGCAGGGCGGAGACGTTTGCCGCCTAAGCGAAAGGCATGTTGTGTAATTTCATCGATAATTGGATCACTGTGCCGAAGCTCACTTTGAAGCAGATGATCAACCTTTTTGAGATCATTAGCGATAGGAGAAAAGAGTTTTGCCAGCACCGCTCGTGTATTCGACTGTGCAGTTCTTGCGGAACTCATGGAAATCCTTTCTTTGGCAGGCACTAGCCTTTGCTTGCACACGCATCGCTGCGCAAAAAATGTCCGCTTCGACCGCCTGACTTTTCTTCCAATTGAATCTTGCAAATTGTCATGCTTCGGTCTACGGATTTACACATGTCGTATACAGTTAGAGCTGCGGCGCTTACTGCCGTTAGTGCTTCCATTTCGACTCCCGTCTTTGCGGTGACAGCAACGGTAGCTTCGATGAGAATTGCATCGTTTTCGAAGGGTTTAAAATCAACTTGTACGGTTTCGAGAGCCAAAGGATGGCACATAGGTATCAATTCAGCAGTCCGTTTGGTGGCCATAATTCCAGCAACTCGGGCGACTCCCAAAACGTCACCTTTGACGTGCCCTTGATTCATGATTAGTTGAAGAGTCTTCGCTTGCATTTGGATCATGCCACTGGCACGGGCAATTCGATAAGTCGCTTCTTTGTTACCTACATCTACCATGCGGCTTGCTCCTTGCGAATCAAAATGACTAAATCCGGACATGGGGCACGCTGAAACAAAAGGGTAAAGGAGGCCATTGTAAACGGCACTCGCCGTACGTCGAGGGGGAAGTCGTGTTTCTGGCTCTGATATGGTTTGCAGAATATCGCGGCAAGGCACATATAAGGGATTAACAGATTAACCGCAGCAAATTGATCAGAGCAACCAATAAATAGGAGTTCCTGGAAGAAATTATAAAAACAGGATGAGTGCCACTGCCACCAGTAGTAAAATGCCAACAATCAACCATGGTTTATTAGTTTTTTCAGACGATTGGAGATTCGTACCGGGTGATTTTCCTTGATACGCAGCCAGTATCCCTTGAGCGTGCTCTAAATCTTTTTTTCGGACCAGGACACTAACAACACCGGGGGCTTCCGCACGAAAACCAGCGGTAAAATCACCTGCTGTTGTGGCGTCAATTTCTTCACCAGCTAATACGCTGACGATCATTGCTGCTTCCATGTCAGAAGCTACTTGTACGAGAGTTTCGACTTGGTTATCTGGATCGTGCATGTCCTATTCTCCCGAGCGACAATTCAATAGGTTGTCAACAAGCCCTTGAAGCTTATTCCATTCTAGTGGAAATATGGTTTTAGGGGTATTGTTTGGATGGCCGTTTGTGTCGCGCATAAAAAAAGCCTCGCTACCTTTTGGGTAGCGAGGCCCTTTGAGCGGGGAAGTAGCGACTTACCGGGAGAGATCAGTCACCGCGCAGTTGACTCATTCAACAGCCCCTATCTTGCTATCATAATCCGTTGGTTTTTATTCCAACGGGTTGGGGTCTAGACCAGCTCTTTGCGTGCTCCAATAAGCGTTCGTAGTCGCTCAGCTAATAGAGCAGCGTCGAATGGCTTTTTGAACGTTTCGTTGATGCTGTCTCTTATACACATCTGACGCTGCCGACGATACTCCTTGT
>CAWWCC010000318.1:0-2892 GCA_963935315.1 uncultured Planctomycetaceae bacterium
CAAGGAGTATCGTCGGCAGCGTCAGATGTGTATAAGAGACAGTCGTTACACTTGTGACGACATATGGCCCAGCATATTTCATCATGTCGCGAAAGCTGTTTGCAATCCAAAAGTGTTACGGTTTGCAAATAACGATATTTCTGAGAATGCTGAGACGACTATCCCGAATTTAAATTGATACACTTGCCAGGCACAAATATTCTGGAGAACACGCATGAGCACGAAGGCTTCTTCGCAGCGAGATTTTCTTGGTCACCCCACTGGACTGTTTGTTCTTTTCTTTGCCGAGATGTGGGAGCGATTCTCGTATTATGGCATGCGTGCTTTGCTAGTCTTTTACATGATCAAAGGGTTTTTGCAATATGATGATTCTCGAGCCTATGGCGTTTACGGCGCTTACACTGCTTTGGTTTATATGACACCCTTCTTCGGTGGAATGCTTGCGGATCGGTTATTGGGTGCCCGCGTGGCGGTCATTATTGGTGGATTGCTGATGGCGGCGGGCCATTTGGTAATGACGATTCAGTCCGCCATGATGTTCTACCTGGCATTGGCATTGATCATTGCAGGCAATGGTTTTTTTAAGCCAAATATTTCTGCCATCGTTGGCCAACTCTATCCAGCTGGGAGTACAAAACGAGATGGCGGTTTCACCATTTTTTATATGGGTGTGAATTTGGGCGCAACGCTTAGCCCACTCATATGTGGCTATATTGGGGAGACCTATGGTTGGCATTATGGATTTGGATTAGCAACCATCGGTATGATGATAGGTTTGGCAATCTTTATCATGCCAACAATTATTACTCAGTTGCTCATAGGAGCGGGCGCCGTTGGGACGGCGATTACGCTCTATCTATTCGTTCCTGACAATACGGTGGCAATGTTTATCAATGCCTTTGTTGCCATAGCTTTGGCAATTGCAGGCATTATCTCAATTCGTGCGCTAAGTCTGGGAGGTATCCCACCAGAGGCGGGTGGCCCACCAGATGGCAAAGTTAAAATGTTGAAAAGTGTTCTCTTGGGTATTGTCGTTGGGGTCCCCTTACTGACCTTGTTTGTCTCAGATTTTTCAATTCTACGTGAGGGGGGGGAACCGCTTCGATTGATTTCGGAAGCAACAATCGAAGAATTGCAAAAGGGCGGTGGCGTGGTCGCCGAAATTGGCAGTGTCTTCCTTAAAGAAATCAGCAAACCTGCCGGAATCCTTCTAGCCATCACTGGCTTCTTAGCTTTTGGTTACCTGCTTGTGGAGACTTTTCGACTTGAGAAGATTGCGCGGCAGCGGATGTACGTGGTACTTATTCTGACCTTCTTTTCGATGCTTTTCTTCTCCTTCTTTGAGCAAGCGGGCAGCAGTGTGAACAACTTCACCGATCGCAATGTGGACCGTGTTGTTGAAGACCGAATCATCACCGAATCCGATGTGGGGAAGACAATTCAAATCCAACCCACTCAAGAGCAACTTGGTTATGCGAATGGGGGCAAGATCTTTACCATCACTCAGTTGGACTCCCTTAGAAAGCAGAACCAAGGCACTGAAGATAAGCAGGGGAACCCCGATTTTACAATCGACTGGCAGGTCTCACCAGAAAATATTGGAATGGGCATTGCGCCGCGCAAAGCCGAATTGGCAGCTAGTGGTTTTCAGGCCGTGAACCCAATATTTATACTGATCTTTGGACTAATATTTACGAGCCTCTGGTCCCTATTGGCAACACGGGGTATTGAGCCTTCCACCCCCTACAAGTTTGCGCTGGGTTTAATTCAATTGGGCTTAGGATTTGCCGCATTTTGGATGGGAGCCATGAATGCAGACGCTCGTGGTATGGTTGCCGTTGGCTGGCTATTGCTTGGATACATGTTTCAGACCACGGGCGAACTATGTCTCTCTCCTGTCGGACTTTCAATGATCACCAGGCTTTCACCCAAAGTCCTGGTCAGTACCGTAATGGGAGGTTGGTTCCTGGCTGCGGCGTTCTCCCAGTATCTAGCTGCCATCATCTCGCAGTTTACAGGTGTTTCTCATGGGGGCAATGGCGATAAAACGATTCCAGCACCCATTGAAACCGTAGGAATATATCGTGATGTCTTCCAAAAGATCGCTATCGCGGCTATCGCCAGTGGTGTTGTTTGCTTGTTGCTGGCCCCACTTCTTAAAAAATGGATGCATGAACACGAAGATGAAACGGAATGATTTGCACTTTGGCCACCTGTCCCATGGACTGGGTAATTTACTTGGCAGGTTGTATATCGAAGAGTAAGGTGGCCCGCAGTAAGCAACTTTTCTAGTAGAATAGGCGAACCTGCTCTTCGCATAGGTGTCACCTGTGCGGTGTCCTATTGAATTGTCAGAAAAAGGGCTCTAACCTGAAGGGGGAATTATGGCACACACATTCCATGTTGATTTGTTAATCGGTGGTTTGGCAATACGCCATCTGCAAGGGTGACCTGCCCCCAGGTAAGGTACCAGTGTCTAACGTTAGAACGGGGATGAATCGCTTCGAGTGCCGGGGGTCGATAACCGGGCAGTGTTGTCATGCTTTCTCCATCGCTTGATCAACACCTTCGCCTCAAGCATGGTGTCAAAGAGCTCGCGGTTCAGCAGCTCATCTCTGAGTTTGCCATTGAAGATTTCGATAGAACCGTTTTCCCAAGGACTACCAGGCTTGATGAACAGAGTCTGTACTTCGACTTGCTTTAACCAATCACGAACCTTGTTCGCTGTAAACTCCGGACCGCCTGTCACCCCGAAGATACTTTGGCACTCCGCGACAGATAAACGGGTCACTTAGCCGTTCCAATACGCCATCGGTAATAAGTCTGTTCCGTTACACCGATCTTCTTCGCTGCCAGAGCTGCAGTGCGGCCCTTAGAAATCTCTACCTCGGC
>CAWWCC010000319.1:0-2866 GCA_963935315.1 uncultured Planctomycetaceae bacterium
TAGGAGTCCGTCTCGTGGGCTCGGAGATGTGTATAAGAGACAGGATTAATACGCTGGCAGAAGAAATTCGTGTTTTGAATTTGCGTATTGTAACTGTCGAGGGTGGAGGTGCTTCAGGCAGTGATGCAGGCGCTTTACGCAGCCAACGCAGTACGGCGCTCAAGCAACTTTCCGAACTAGCAGATATCACGACTATCGAGACGGAGGCAGGGGTTACCAATGTTACGATCAATGGTGAGATCCTGGTTTTTGAGGCAACACGTCGCGAAGTGGAAGTCCGAAATAACATTGTCAATGACCAGCAGGTTGCCCAACTTCAATTTGCCGACAATGGTAGTGATTTGATAGTCGGAGGTGGTGAGCTCCATGGCATTTATGAGGCACGAGATACCATTTTGGGTGGCTTTCTTGGTGGGCTTGATGATTTTGCACGCGCATTGACCTTTGAATTCAATAAGGTTTATTCGCAAGGCCAGGGGCAAGTCGGGTTTGACACGTTGACCAGTACTTACCAGGTTGATGATCCAGCAGCTGCATTGAACGCCGCTGGCTTGGACTTTACACCCCAAAATGGCAAATTCGATCTCATTGTACTTAACAAAAATACCGGAACAGAAGAGACGCACACCATCACGATTGATCTCAATGGTACAGATGCTGAAACAACGCTTACGTCTTTGGCTGAAGCTATCGATTCAATTAGTAGTGTCTCAGCTGTTGTTTCTCTAGACAATGAGTTGGTACTATCCAGCGAGTCCTCGGATACTGAGTTTGCTTTTGAGAAAGACACCAGTGGTGCTCTGGCTGCCTTGGGACTCAATACCTTCTTTTCTGGTTCCACTGCAGCGAACTTAGGTGTTAATGCGGTTTTGACAACCGGAGACGCACCGGGCTCGAAATTTGCAGCGAGCTTAGCCGGCATTGGCGAGGGAACGGAGAACGCTCTGGATTTGATTAATCTTCAAGATACTGGCTTAGAAGATCTCGATGGCAATTCGATTACAGGAGTATTTAATCAATTAATCAATGAAGTGACTCAAGGTTCCACTATTTCAGCATCTGTCGCAGAAGGCCTGCGCGTTTTCGAGGGAACCTTGGATGCAAAGGCGCAGTCCGTAAGTGGGGTGAATCTTGACGAAGAAGCCATTGATATGATCCAGCTACAACGTGCCTACCAAGCGTCTGCAAGATACATCCAAGCGCTATCCGAATTGCTGGATGTGCTGGTGCAATTATAAGGATCGTGTAGAGAGGTTTTGACACAATTGCTCAAACTACATTCGCTCCTGGTAAGTAATAGATAATCCAAAAACCAATACCTGGCCCATGGCTCAAAACTTTAACATTCGACACGCGAATTCTTGGTTCTCGCTCCTTGACCCTAACTCCTAACATTTAAAGTATGTCCGGTATTATTCCCATTCCTTCGACTCGCATTAGCGGGTTGCTGACGAGA
Organism: uncultured Planctomycetaceae bacterium; assembly: GCA_963935315.1. Lineage (GTDB taxonomy): Bacteria > Planctomycetota > Planctomycetia > Pirellulales > Lacipirellulaceae > Bythopirellula. The sequence goes on from CAWWCC010000319.1 coordinate 1,457, forward strand.
CAGCGGCTCACGCAGCAGTATCAAGCAGATCAGCTTGATTTGTTTCGTCTCCAAGAGCAGATCAGTACGGGACAACGCATTTCCTTGCCGAGCGAGGATGCGCCGGCGGCGAGTCGTGCAATTTCTTTGCAATCGCTACTCAGTCGCAAGGGCCAGCTTGGAACCAATATAAATCTTGGATTGCAATTCTTAGGTAGCGCAGATAGTGCTATAAGTGAAGTTTCTTCCCAGCTCAGCGAAATCAAAGCCTCGACATTAGGCGTGATCGATACAGTTGCTACACAAGATCAGCGTGATGCGGCAATTTCTGAAATCAACAATGCGATTGAATCACTCGTAACACTCGGAAATCGCAAGTTCAATGGCCGATATCTTTTTGCCGGTTCCCAAACAAGCGATCAACCGTTTTCTTTTGAAGACGGGAATGTGGTTTATCATGGTGATGATCGTAGCGTAAGAAGTTTTTCGGATCTTGGTGTATTGTTCGCGACAAATGCCACTGGCCAAGACGTGTTTGGCGGTATTTCGGCGCCCGTTAAGGGGTCGGTGGATCTGAATCCTCAGCTTCATGCCGATACACTACTTAGCAGTTTGCGAGGTGGCCGCGGCATTAATCCAAATGGATCCCTGCAAATTACTGACGCGGTAACGAACGAAGAATCAATTATTGATATCAGTAATGCGTCTACTGTGGGAGATGTTATTCGACTGATTGAAGATAATCCTCCCTTCGGATCTGCCATTGAAGTAGCAATCAATGACAATGGGTTGACGTTGCAATTGCTCAACGGCAATGCGTTTGTGGTCACTGAAGTAGGTATAGGGATCACTGCTCGTGAGCTGGGTGTATTGAGTGGTCCAGCGACGTCGATTGCCGGCGAAGACCTGGACCCGCTGCTGCTGAAAACAACAAAGCTGGAAGATCTGCTAGGAACCAAAGCACGCGCATCGCTCAAAATACCCGGCACCGATAATGATATTCTCATACAAGGTAGCTCAAATGGTGTGGCATTGGATGGGGTGACCGTAAGTTTAGTTGACGGCGGAGGGGCCCCTCTCGATGTGGTTTTTGATGGTGGGCAAAAAACGCTCACGATTACCATAGAGGAAGGAGTGACCACCGCACAGGATGTAGTCGATGCCATCAATGACGACCTCAACTTTACGGCAACTTTGGATTTAGTTGATTCATCCTCTGTCATCGAGGCGGGTACGGGATTAGTCGCTCCCACGATTTTTTATCGTGTGATTACCGTTGGCGGTAGTGGCCAAACTTTCGAACAATCTTCAGGAATTCGCATCGTCAACGGCGGCAAAACGTATGACATTAGTTTTACTGACGACGAAACGGTTGAAGATCTGCTCAATAGATTGAATGGTTCAGAAGCCGGACTGCATGCCGAAATAAAC
>CAWWCC010000320.1:0-2865 GCA_963935315.1 uncultured Planctomycetaceae bacterium
CAACTAGACCAACAATAAAAGTGTTTCTGTGGCCATAGATATCGCCTAATTTTCCGCCTGCGGGAGTACCAACTGCCATGGCAAGCATTAGACCAGTCAAAACCCAGCCTGCCGTGGCTGTTGTTGTGTCTAAGTCCGAAGCGATCGTGGGAAGAGCAGCAGTCACCAAGGTCATGAGCGATCCGAAGCCAAGCACGGAAAGTCCAATTACCCAAAGCAAAGACCATCGGTAATTTGGTCTGTCGGAGTCAACTCCGACCGCACGAGTGACGGGTTCAACCCGCCAAACAGCAGGTGCTCTTCTGGGTTGGGCAGTGCTCACTTCCTATAAGTATGTAGGCCAGACACTTATTTTCTACACAATTTTAGATTTTGGCTACCTTTTCACGTTAGGGGAACCACTATCGAGTTAGTCGTTGATCCGTCAGCATCGCCTGCGCTTGAGACAAAGCGATTTCGCCCATCTCCGGATGGGTTAGGACCCAAAACTTTTCATTTACGACCGCATCTAGGACCATGGGTCCCACTTCTGCCGGATCCATTCCATTAGCCAAAGTTCTAGTTAGGAAGTCCCAGAACTTCTGTCCTTGTTCCGAGTCCATATGTTTGGCTGCATCATCGGGGTCCCTATTCCTCTCACTCTCAGTAATCCGTGTATTAATCGGGCCAGGACACAGAACTGATGCTCGCACCTTCGAATCACGCCATCGAAGATCGCGTTCAAGAGAGGCCATTAACGCGACCACCCCGTGCTTGGCGACGTTGTAAGCCCCTAAAGATGCCCCGGCATATAGTCCTGCCATTGACGCTGTGGAGTTGATGTGACCCTCACCCTGCTCTTCTATTAGGGGAAGGAAAATTTCTACACCATAAATTGGACCCCATAAGTCGATATCAAGAGTCCACTTCCAGTCTGCTAGCGAGGTGCTGCCGACAGGTGCACCAACTCCAACACCGGCATTGTTGCAAAGAACATGTACCGCATTGAATTCTTTAATGGTTGCTGCCGCAAGCGCTTCAACGTCACTTAGCTTCGATACATCGGTTCTGACCCCAAGGACGCTGTGACCTTGAGCCGATAGTTGACTGACTGCACTAGCCAAAGCTTCCTCTTCTATGTCTGCAAGCACCACTTTCATGCCCGAGTCAGCAAATGTTTGCGCCATAGCAAGTCCCATGCCGCTGGCTGCTCCTGTTACAACAGCGACTTTGCCGCTTATATCCATTCGAAACCCCTTAGAAGCTGAGTCATTGACTTTTCAGGAAAAGTCAATGACCGTTCGCGCGCCGACTCGCTGACGCATTTGCTCATAACCTTCGTTGATTTGTTCAAGGTGAATATGACTTGAGATCATTTCGTCGAGCATAAGACGGCCGTCAAGGTACATATCTACGTACCGAGGCATATCTACTCGGAATGAGTTGGAGCCCATCATGGAACCCTGAAGTCTTTTCTCCATCATGAAAACCTCGTATCCGGGTATTTCGATTTTTTCTCCGAAGGGCATCATTCCGACGATGACGGTAGTGCCACCCAACTTTGATGCCGCCCAGGCCTGTTCACATGTTGACTTGAGGCCAATGCACTCAAACGCATAATCGACCCCGCCTTTCGTCATCTCGTGGATCGCCGCAACTGCGTCGGTGTCGGCTCCATTTACCGTGTCAGTAGCTCCCACTGATCTCGCGGTTTCAAGCTTGTCAGCAGTCACATCGACCGAAATAATGCGGCCAGCACCAGCAATGCGTGCACCTTGAACGGCAGATAATCCGATTCCGCCAGCACCAAATACAGCAACCGTAGAGCCCGGCTCAATTTTTGCTGTTTTGAATACAGCTCCGACCCCAGTTGTAACGCCGCACCCTATTAGAGCGGCACGATCCAGCGGCATGTCATCACGGATAGCAACAACCGCATTTTGATGGATAAGCATCTCTTCGGCAAAACCACCAAGTCGGGCAAACTGCGTAACTTCTGTACCATCACCCTTCGTTAAACGAGGAACTGCGTCTCCCGATCGGCTTACAGCGGAATTGTTACGACACAAATTAGGACGACCCGTAAGACATAAATCGCAGTTTCCACAAAACACGGATAGGCAAGTAATTACGTGATCGCCTGGTTTCACATAGGTAACATCCTCGCCTACGGCTTGCACAATGCCGGCACTCTCATGCCCCATGACCGCAGGAACTTGGGTTGGCCAAGCAGCGTCCATAAAATGCAAGTCGCTGTGACAAAGCCCCGCATTTACGACCTGGATTAGAACTTCGTTCGGATCCGGCTTGTCAACAGATATGTCTTCTATTTCTAATTCGCCCGGAATCTGGTTTAAAACGGCAGCTTTCATTGCCCTTGTCCCCTCTTATTAACATGGTGGTGGCCTAAAAACGATCGTAGCCAAGGTAGGTAGCAGTTGTCACCAGAAAACAATCAGGAAAAATCTACGGATACGCGAACATACGCATTTAGGAATAGTTGTTCAGCAACTATTTTGCCGTTTCGTTAATCGCAAGGCAGCTGAGTTATTTTGTATTAAATCCGCCCACCTACGCCTATGCGTAAGCCTTAATCCGGATACTCCGCATCAGCTGAACGTCCCATGCGCAAGACCTGATTATGCGTTGAGACCCAAAGTATTAATGCGACCAAACCCAACGATGCCATAAGGACAACTGCTAGCGGAGCTCCCAGCGGTTCAGCTACCTCACCAAGCACAAACGTGCCGACGGGTAAGGCACCGATTGCCATACTCAATAAGCCCATAGCCCTTCCGCGCATTTCATTGGGAACTGTCGTAAGGACAAGCGTGGATTGAGTTGCGCCAAAAAATCCGCCACCAGTTGCTGCCACGAAAAGAGCGA
>CAWWCC010000321.1:0-2845 GCA_963935315.1 uncultured Planctomycetaceae bacterium
ATAGGAGTCCGTCTCGTGGGCTCGGAGATGTGTATAAGAGACAGGCATTGCGTGGAGCCGTGTCGTCAAATCTCACGTGGTCAGATTGGCGGCTAGCGGTAATAATACAGTATCTGGAGTAAGGGATTCGCCAGAGGTCCGTTCTAAGCCTCCCCGAATAGGATGACGTTGAGCGACATTACTCGATCCAGGAATTAGAAGCGAATCGTGCGAGAAAATGGAGATCACATGACAAGTAGCCATCGGATTTTTTGGACAATCGTTGTGTTTGCAGGTTGCGTCATAATGATGGGCCAAGGCAACTGTGGTTATGCGCAGGAAGAACAAGCTGCGACGGAGTCTGCTTCCTCGCAAGAGGGTGTCAACATTTTAGATGAAGCGTTGCGCGCCAGAATCGAGGTGAACGATCTGCGTGATCTTAATCGAGTGATCGTGCTGGTGGAATCGGCTCTCGACAAGGGTTTGGTCGATTCGGATGAGATGTTTGCAGAGAATATGCTCTGTGACACATTGATGGAACGCGCAACCAAGCTGATGCAAGTACTCAATACCCAGCCGTTGCAGCCAAATCAGTCGCAGCAAATCCGAAAACTGGTGACTTCTGATTTACGACGTGTTTTGTCGTACGATGATTCTCCCGCAGAAGCCAGTCTCATGTTAGGGCGTTTGCTGGCTTTACCTGAAGGCGATCCTTATGAGGCTCGGCGCATTCTCAATAACTATTTAAAGCACGAGGATCTGCCAGTCGAGCAACAAGCCGAAGCCTTGATGATTCGAGGGAGATTGGCCAAAGACCCCGTAAAATCCTTGGCTGATTTTGAAGAGGCGATCCGACTAGTTCCTGAGAACGAAAACTTTAAACTTGCTCGCGCTTTATTGCTTCGAGCACAAAAAAAGTTGGAGGAATCACTAGATGCGGTCAACCAAATCCTGGAAAGCAATCCGGATGCGGCCAATGCTTTGATACTCCAAGGAGAAATCTATCGCCTTCTGCAGCGTCCGGAGGACGCACTCGCTAGTTTTGACTCTGCTACGGAATTGGTGCCACAAGCGCCCGGACCCTATCAAAATCGAGGAGAAATTTATCGCTCCCAGGGAAAATATGACAAAGCTGTCGAACAGTTTAGTAAAGTCTTGGAGTTTAAACCGGGTGTGCTGCTGACTTTAGTCCATCGTGCAGAGGCCTATCTCAATGACCAAAAGCCAGAATTGGCTTTGGCAGACAGCGAATTGGTCCTGGAGAAACAATCGTTGATAGCCGCACATCGCATTCGGGCGGCAGCTCTTTCGAAGCTGGATCGTTTGGACGAAGCCATTGTCGAGATGGAAAAACTGGCTGCAGCCATTCCCCAGGAACCGGAGTTGCGGATGCAACTTGCCTTGTACTACCAGGTGGATGAACAACCCGAGAAGGCCTTGAATGCTTATAGCGAAGTCTTGGAAATTGACGAAAAAAATGTAGCAGCTCTGCAAAGTCGAGGGGATTCTTATTTAAACGTTGGCAAGCATGCCGAGGCAATTGCCGACTTCGAAAAGGCTCTCGTTTTGCGACAAGAAGATTCCAGTCTGCTCAATAACCTGGCTTGGGTTCTGGCCACCTCGCCCGACGATCCTGTGCGCGACGGACTACGAGCAATCGAGTTGGCTACCAAAGCATGTCAACTGACGGAGTACAAGAAATCCCATATTCTTAGTACCTTGGCTGCTGCCTACGCCGAGGCGGGGGATTTTAAATCTGCGATTGAGTGGTCGCAGAAGTCGGTCGACATGAACGATCCAATGCATCGCGAGCAATTAATGAAGGAGCTTGAAAGTTACCGCAACGGCAAGCCATGGCGGGAGCGGCAAACAATGGCTGATGAAAAACCAGATTCCAAAGAACCGCTTATCGAATCTCCTCAAGCTCCACCACATGGCAATGTTCAACGCCAAATAGAACAAGGATACAATATCGATCCTGCCGAAGGCGCTGAAACAGACTCCGTCACGGAATGATGACTTGATGCTACGCATGGCCCTGCATTGGCAAATCCTCTGTACCATGTTGTTGGGTGCTGCGCTGGGGTTGACGCTTAACGCGGTGGGCAGCCGTCAACCTGAGGGACAAAGTACGGAGCATCCAGGCGGGGCTGTTCAACGAGTTGGAATGAGTCGGGCTGTCCAGGTAACAGCCGGCACCCTGTGGTCTCTTGATACGCCTGAACGCATCCTGATCCAATTTGAGCCACAAGGTGATTCGCCTCGTCGCATTGTGGTTGGCGATCATCGTTTGATTGAACAATTGTTAAACGATGAAGGCGAACCCTGGCCAGGGGATGCAGGGCCTGATGTCCGCCGAGAGGTCGTGCCCACACTCAAACAACTTGAGGCCGCCGACCTCCAGGCATACGCTTTGTTCCAAGCACATGGTCGGTCTTGGGCTCGATGTCTGGGGGATTGGTCGAAGTTGCTAGGCGATCTTTTTCTGCGACTTCTCAAGATGATCTCCATACCGCTGATTATTACGTCGCTCCTTTCGGGTGTTACGGGGCTGGGACATGCCAATCGTCTGGGCAAGATGTTTGGTCGTACAATTTTGTATTACCTGGTAACGAGTCTGCTGGCCATCACCGTCGGGCTGATACTGGTTAACATCATTAATCCGGGCCTTGGAGGAGGTGTGGAGGAAATTGCTCAAGCCAACGCAGTCGGGAAGGGGCTGGCAGTCGTTCTGTTTGAGCAATTGCAGAACATGATTCCTCCAAATCCATTTGGGGCAGTTGCTGGAGGCAACTTCCTCTCGATCATTGCCTTCAGTCTCATGTCTGTCTCTTATACACATCTGACGCTGCCGACGATACTCCTT
>CAWWCC010000322.1:0-2831 GCA_963935315.1 uncultured Planctomycetaceae bacterium
ATAGGAGTCCGTCTCGTGGGCTCGGAGATGTGTATAAGAGACAGGCCTGGCAAGGAGTTTTGGCTCTAGCGCGTTCGCCCTATCTCATCGGAATATGTGCCTTTGTTACGGTGATCAGTTTTTGTGCCACGGTCGCCTATTTTCAGATGACCGACATGGTTGCCGCGCAACTGCCGGAACCCGAAGATCGTCTGCGTTGGTTTGCCAAAATAAACAGTAGCCATGCTCTTCTTACGCTAGTCCTGCAAGCCGCTGTGGTTAGTTGGTTGCTACGGAAAATAGGTGTTGGTGCCACCTTGGCACTCGTGCCTATAGTTTACTGTGCTGGTTTTGCAACTTTCTCGTGGTCGCAAAGCCTGTTGGTCGTAGGGGTTTTTCAAGTTGCCCTCCGTGCGGTTACTTTTTCGCTTGGCAATCCGGCCCTGGAAGTGCTTTTTACAGCGGTTACTCCGGCACAAAAATATAGAGCCAAAGCATTCATCGACACGGTCGGCAAAAGAACGGGAGATGTTCTGGGAGCCCAGGGGTATGCATTTCTCATCTCTCTGGGGTGGTTGGCTTCGAACCTTTCATTGGCCCTATTGCCCATCCTTATTGCGATGGTGGCCTTGGGGCTGCTTATGGGATCTGCCCACTTCGACTACGTCTCAGAGAACAAAAGGGACTGGCCCAAAGGAGAGTAAAACCGTAACTTAAAAACTGGTTTCAACCGTGGGGCGGGTCAGATTGGTCACGAGCCTGGGGAGAAGTTGCTAGTGCCGTTACTTCTCCTAACAGGGCATCTTGATTTCTAAGTTGTGTGGCTTCATCACGCAAACTGGTGTCCACCCCCAAACCCTCATCGGAATTACTTACGATGGTCAGTGTACCAAGAGTCGGAGGCATACTGCCCTGCGATGCAATCAGGGGCCGACTATCTTCTCTACAGAAACGATCCTGGTAATACAGTCCGCTCGCGCTATCACTCGGCGCATAGACTTGTGCCTGGTAGCAGTTGTGGACCAGTTGGTAGGCGCTATGCGCTTCTTGCAAAGCCGAAGCGATACACACATCCAAACGCATTTTGGCCAATGAAGCCTAGATATCCATATTTTGCCTCTCGCATCCTTGCGAATCGCAATCGGCCCTCGTCACCAGTACGTGTAGACGGTGCGGACCAAGGTTATAACCCAGCCCAAAATGATAGGGCAACGCTGATGGATTGCTAGTAGGTGCCAAATGGGAGTCTGCCCTCTGCAAGCATCTCACGCTAGAAAAATAAGAGTTTTGAAACCGGCTTTATTCGTGCTGACTCTCCGAATGTCGCCCTTCTTGATGCCTTAATGGATGTCCGCTGTTGGCTTGCTGTCGGGTTTGCGAAAAGGGCGAACGTACCATTCGCGTGCTACCACCAGTGCACGTCGGCAGTCGTCGGCTAGCAGCAGCGAGCAGGGCACTAAGAACAGTGTCACGATCGTGGCAAAGATCACACCGAAGGAAAGGGATACGGCCATGGGAATCAAAAATTGCGCCTGCATAGACTTATCCATCAGCAGAGGCATCAGGCCGACGAAAGTTGTGATCGAAGTAAGCAGAATTGGCCGAAAGCGGCGTCCGCCGGCCTCGATGGCTGCCTGGAAGAGAGTGGCACCCTCTTGGCGGCGCCGATTCACATAATCGACCATCACCAAGGTGTCATTCACGGAGACACCAGCCAGGGCTAACATTCCAAAAACTGATAGATAGGAGGGGGTAATGTCCATAATCAGATGTCCCAGTAATGCTCCGATGATGGCGAATGGAACTGCCAACATAACGAAAAAAGGCTGGCCCATCGACTTGAGAGCAATTGCCAACAGGCCATAGAGCGCAAACGCCAGCAAACAAGAACCGAGGACCGTATTTTTTCGTGCTTCTTCGGCTTCAGCAACATAGCCGACGTACTGATAAGTCAGGTTATGGGGCGCACACAATTCATCAAAGCGGGGTCCAATTTCTTCTGCAATTCCCAATACGTCAACCGTTTCGCTAGCCGGTTGGCCTCCGATATGTAGAATCTCGGCACCTCCCTTGCGTCGTAGAGAAGAAGGCGCCTTAATGAACGAGATTTCCGCCACAGTCGACAACGGCACATGGGCACCGCGTGGTGTGCGAATGCGCATACGATCGAGAGTATGGAGAGACTCACGATACTCGCGTGGCAGTCGGACCATCACTCGAATGTCATCAACGCCACGTTGTACTCGCTGTGCTTCTTCCCCAAAGAACGCTTGTCGAATCTGCTGCGCCAGTAATTGTTGGGTCAGTCCTAGCTCGGCCGCCAGCGGTTTGAGCGTCAGCTCCAACTCATCTTGCCCTTGATTTATTTTTGCCCAAGTATTCGTAAATCCGTCATACTCTTGAAGTATCTTTTCCATCTCGCGGGCAACATTGGCCTTTTCGGGTGACATGGGTCCGCGCAGTTCGAGATTGAGGTTTTCACTGTCGTAATCGCGATCGTGGCGAATGCCTGAATCTGCTCGGATGCGGAACTCCGATGCTTCGGGGATTGGACCTACCAGTTCGGTCCAGCGAGCAACTAAGTCACTGTTCTTCGGGCCGGGTTCTGTGCGCAGTGATGGCTGCAGAACTTCAAAGCGGATAGTACCACGTGATTTATCGAATTCTCGATGGGGTCTGCTGCCGCCGACGATCATGAAGATATTTTGCACGATGGGTTGGCCGTTTCCCGGGTCGACATATTCCTTTTGTAGTTGATGCACGGTTGATTCGATTCGATCCATGTACCGCTGGGTAGTCTCCAATGTCGTGTTGTTGGGCATATCTAAATTGCAGGAAATTCGCTGTGTGTC
>CAWWCC010000323.1:0-2818 GCA_963935315.1 uncultured Planctomycetaceae bacterium
TGTGTATAAGAGACAGTGGCTATCCGTCACACTCACAGCCGATGCTTCGTCAGAATTCTCCAAATTGGTATTCTGCGCTACAACGTCCTCTTGGGGATCCAATAAATCAAGATCGGAAGAAGTGATATCCACATCGGGAATATCTTCTTCTACTTCCAGAATTTCCCAGACAATCTTACCGTCGTACTCTTGTTGCGATGCGTTGGGATCACTCTCCATGAATTTTTTTACGGTTTCGGCGACAGCCTTCTCGTTGGTTAGCTCAACCACGATCAAAAACCGCTCACATTTGGGGGTAATGGGGACTTCGTAATCGGTGACAAGCATGACCCGTTGACCCAAATGTGCGATGAAATCTTTTCGTACATCAACTTGCGGGCCATAGGGATCGCGTTCTAAGCCTTCCAGTACACCTGCAAATGCTTCCTCATAACCAGCAATTGCATCGAAGAGCGATCCGAAATTTTCAAATGCATTGCTTAAATCGCAGTTGAATGTCCGGTAGGTGGCCAATTTACGTGGCAGCCATTTTTGTGGAGCCATCTGTTCACTGTTCGGAAACTTCATCATGCGCATGGCCAGACGATACTTGTCGGGTTTACCTGATATGGGGGGGGCATAAACTGCGGTGCGATGCAGAAGCTCATACGAACCGGCCACTGAAAGATTAACGAACCCACCGATACCTAGAATCGCATTAAAACCCTGTTCGTTGAGAATTTTTATATAGTCTTTGCCATACTGTTTCTTATTCTTTGCTGCCAAGGAACGAATGGATCGAGCATAGCCAAAGGGATCAAAGAACCAGCGGATCTCAGGTGAGAGTTCGCCCGCTTCTTTGGCACAACGCCCCATCGTTTCCTGATAGGGAACTACGCTTGATAAGCCTACCGAGTTGTCACCAAAACGGTGTAGCATTTCTTCTGCTTCATCAGCACGATCACTTGCACAGAACATGTCGTCTTTTACAAAGAAAACAGCTTCGTGCTTGATATTCGGATCCTTCTTCAAAGGAATTTGATAGGTAGTTACTTGTGTGCCATTCTTTTCATTGGTTGACTTGGTTGCGTTGCGCTTGGCGAGTTCTTTGTCCACCTTTTTGAGAAGAGCATCCAGCTGATCACGATGGCCAGCCACATCTACGATCAAAGCAATAGCAGCACGATCATTTTCTCTTTCCACCAGGCCTAAAGCAATTTCACCACTTGCGATGTCTTTCAAATCGGATAATTCCACACCAAGCTTATCACGCACTCCTGTGATTTTACTTTTTAACTGACGCTTCAAATCCTCAACAAAAGGCTGCATTGCCTCATCCTGGGCGAGTTGACCCATCTGAGTTTGCTGCCAATGTTCGTGGAGTGTATTGATGTCACCAATCGAAACGTATCCGCGTGTGTTTGGCGCCATCAGGTGGTCGCTAGGAATGGCTCCCTGGGCGAGAGCTAAGCTTGAAAACCCAAGCGAAAAGGCGTACAGAGCGCAGTAAGATATAGTTCGTCTTCTGAAGATCACGATAATACTGCCTTGTGGTGGGGCGGGCGGTTTGGAAAAGGGTTGTGGACAACTAGTTTGTAACGGCGCGGGGGACTTTACTGGTTTATCGGCATTGGGGCAACGCATATCTTACCTATGCTAGCGTAGACAATTAGAGCTTGCCCAACCGGGCTAACACGTCCCAGCCGCAGATTTTCCCAGTTGGTGAAATGGGAGGAATACAGAGGCTGTTTTGCTATGGTTTTTGCAGAGATCTAGAATTCATGGTCGCAGAGATCGATCCTCATAGAGCAATCTGGCACGCAGGGTTCTACACGTGGCCACTCCATTCAAGAGAATATGTCTCTGCGGCGTTCTAGATAGTCCCAGACCACATAGCGATCTAAATCGTGCCCTGCCGTAAAGAATACCCTTCCTCGAGTGGATTCTGCCAGCTGATAGGCAAACCGTATATCGGCCTCCGATTGGGACCAACTGGGGAGAAGAAAAAGATTGATGGTAATGCCTTCGCGCTGGCAAAGTTGTCCTTCGCGCATCGTTGCCAACTCTGTTTGAGGGTCTGGCGGGTAGAGCAAGTAGAGCATCTCGCCCTCGAAGTGCGCGGTAGGTAAGCCATCGGTGATTAACAGGATCTGTCGATTGGGCGTATTTTGGGTTGCAAGCATCCTGCGAGCCGTTGCCAGCCCATGCTGAATATTCGTGAAGTGAGGTGGCACTTGAACCTCGCTGATATCCGTTCGACTCATATCAGCACACAATCGCACAACCGGGTCATGCAATGTTACAGGCTTCGGCATCAGTTCAATAATTCGACCGCGTTCCACTTTTTTGGCAAAACTAAACAGCTCAATATATTGCAAGTAGTCGCCCGGGTATTCGCTGCGGATCAAACCTTCGAGTGTGAGCGCCATACGTTTAACGTTGATGTATTGCCCGTCGTAGCGCATAGAACCGCTCATGTCCATCAAGACACAGGTGGCACATTTGGGATTGTTACGAGTTGTGTGGATTCGTATGTCTTGGGGGTCAAGTTTTATAGGGGAAGAAGTGTTTTTTTCGTGTCTTCCTTCCTTGGCCGCTTCACCAGCCTGGCGAATCAGTGCATTGGCAAAGGTCTCTGGGATATCTATGTGTGCAACCGAATCGCCGAATTCGTAGGCCCTTGTTTTTTGAGTTTCGACCGCCCCTTCGCCGGATACGGTTCCTGGATGCCGCCCACTGCGAGAGGACTGCAAACCACTAAAAATTTTGTTGATCAGTTTACTCTGAAAAACACCTGTCTCTTATACACATCTGACGCTGCCGACGATACTCCTTGTGT
>CAWWCC010000324.1:0-2793 GCA_963935315.1 uncultured Planctomycetaceae bacterium
ATAGGAGTCCGTCTCGTGGGCTCGGAGATGTGTATAAGAGACAGGTGTGCACTTTATGGCTGAAACGGCCGACATATTGGCCAACCGCCCCGAGAAACTCCAAGAGAGGAATCAAGAGCGGGTCCAGGTCTATTTACCCGATATGGCAGCAGGATGTTCAATGGCTGACATGGCCGCTATCGAACAAATCGAGGATGCTTGGGAGCAGTTAGGCGAAGTGATTGACACCCAGGAGATTACGCCCGTCACCTACATCAATTCGGCCGCTTCTTTAAAGGCGTTTGTTGGACGAAACGGGGGCATCGTCTGTACTTCATCGAATGCGCGCTCGGCATTGGAATGGGCTTTTCAACGTACGAGCCGGGTGATGTTTTTTCCAGACCAGCATCTAGGGCGGAATACGGCACTCGGATTGAATATTGCCGACGACCAGATGCCCGTATGGGATCCTTACGCGGACGATTTAGGAGGCAATTCCGAAGAAGCTATCAAAGCGGGCAAGGTAATCTTGTGGAAGGGGCACTGTAGCGTGCATCAGATGTTCAAGCCAGAACATGTCAATCTGTTTCGTGACAAGCATCCAGGCATCAAAATCTTAGTCCACCCCGAATGCCAGCGAGAAGTTTTCGAGATGGCCGATGTGTCTGGTTCTACAGGCAAGATCATTAAGACCGTTGCAGCTGCTCCCGCCGGCAGCAAATGGGCCATTGGTACCGAACTCCATTTGGTGAATCGTCTCAAACAAGATTATCCCGAGCAGGAGATCCATTTTTTATCACCCGTGGTATGTATGTGCGCTACGATGTACCGGATAGATCTGGCGCACCTCTGCTGGACTTTGGAGAATCTTGCCGCAGGCACTCCTGTCAATCGAATCGAAGTCGACGATGAGATAGCAAGGTGGTCGCTGTTGGCGCTGAAGCGGATGTTGGAAGTGCAATAAGTCTCGTTTCAGGCATGCACATAAACCACCTCTTTTTTGGGGAAACCCGCTATAACGCTTGCAAATGGCGGCAGGTTTGAAGAACGACTTTCTGCGGCTTGTTGGAACAGGAGGTAACAGAGACAACAGAGAAATATCCTCTGTTTCCTCCTGTTCAGATGGATGAGCGCTGGACGCGGAGAATTTGAAATACCGAAGTTATTTTTGAGTCATCCCTAAGCGTCTTTCTCGCGGCAATAGGCCACCATGGCATCAATGCTCATGGAGGATTTGTCGATTGGCCCAACTGCAGAGGATCCGGCTTCATCAGCCTGTTCAGTTTCAGCCGGCACAGCTTGAGAGGCTTCCGAATCATCTGTAGTGCTCGAATCGGCCGTTTCTAAATCTGAAGTCGTTGTAGCTGCCGCATCGCCTCGTGCTGCAGCGAGCATGTCTGCAACGGACATTTTAGAACGGTCTAATTTTTCTTCGGACGAGGATCCAGGCGATGTGGACTTCGTACCGGACTCAGCTTTTGCCGGTGATGACTCTTTTTTCTCACCACGTGCCGCTGCCAGGATGTCGGCAGTCGAAGTCTTTGGCCCACTACCACTGTCCGACTTCCCTCCGCTATCGGCCTGACGCGCCATTTCTAAGGGGGATAGTTTTTTTTCGGAGGAAGCTGGTTTTTTTGCCGCTGGCTTGGCTGCCGGTTTTTTTTCGGTCTTTTTTTCTGTAGGTGCCGGCTTGTCAACAACTTTGAGATAGTCCAGATCGATGTCGTACCAACCAATATTCAGGTGGTAGTCCATAAACTCGACCAATGCTCTGCCGCCCATGTTGACAGTTTTAACTTGACCGACGATGTCCTTGAAGCGAGCCAATTCGGCCCTTTGTCCGTCGACTACGACATATTTGTCGGTGTATTCCTGTTTGACTTTTTCAATCTGTTCAAACATTGCTACTTCTATCTCCAACCAAGCAAAATCATTATTTCTGCCATCGTAACTGAAACTGCACGGGAATCGCTAATTTTGGCCTAAATTGTCTCGGTTGGCAATGACCGGGTTCAATGCGGTGGTGGCAGGTTCTCCGGGTTGCAGGTAAGCTTTTACTGTGAAACAGTCATCGGCATCTCATTTTGTCAGAGATGCAACTTTTCAGGGAATCCACCCCTGGTATTCGGGCCACTCTTTTTTCAGGAGAAGATCTGCCGTGAAAGTTCAACAGGATATCCACAAGGGGTCATTGGTTAAGGGGATATTGAGGAGCCGACTCCTGGCATGCCAGATGATGCTGGCAGTCGTTCTGATGGCATTTCCCCGGGGGGCGCAAGCCGCGCAATACTGGTCTGGAATTCAATGGAACGAGCCCGTTGTGGTCACTCCTGGTGAGCTCAATGGCCAACCCCCCTCAGACGCCATCGTTCTATTTGACGGAAAAGATATGTCACAATGGAAGAATGGCGAAAACTGGCAAATCACGGACGGAGTAGCCATCGCTGGAAAGGGTTCAATTTTCAGCAAGCAAAAATTTGGCGATTGTCAGGTCCATCTGGAGTGGTCCGCCCCACTCTCTCCCACGGAAAAGGGCCAGGATCGGGGAAATAGCGGATTGTATTTAATGGGGTTGTACGAAGTGCAGATCCTCGATTCTTATCAAAACAAAACCTATTTTGATGGACAAGCTGGAGCAATCTACAAACAAACGCCACCCATGGTGAATGCCATGCGTGCACCAGGCAAGTGGAATGTATACGACGTGTTCTGGACCTGTCCACGATTTAACGACCAGGGCTCTCTGAAGTCGCCCGCCTACATAACAGTGATGCACAATGGTGTTTTGATTCTTAATCACTTCGAGCTGCAAGG
>CAWWCC010000325.1:0-2765 GCA_963935315.1 uncultured Planctomycetaceae bacterium
CACAAGGAGTATCGTCGGCAGCGTCAGATGTGTATAAGAGACAGACACTATGGTGTTGAACCCGATATCATGACACTAGCCAAAAGTCTTTGTGGTGGAGTGGCAGGAGCAGCCATGCTCGCCTCAAAAGAAGTTGCTCCCAGCCTACGTCCCGGCATGCACGCCGCTACTTTTGGTGGCAATCCACTTGCCGCCAGAGCAGGCATCGCAACGATTGAAATGATTGAAGAAAACAATCTGCTCGAACGGACCACCCAATTGGGCGAATCCTTTCGAAGCCGACTTCAACCCCTGCTGGATGAGCTCCCATCCGTAGTCGATCTGCGTATCTGCGGGTTGATGATTGGCCTGGAATTGAATATCGACGCCACACCCATCGTGCAAAAATGCATGGAGCAAGGACTACTGATCAACTGTACCCAAGGCAATGTGATTCGCTTGTTGCCTGCCATGACACTCACCGATAAAGAGCTCCAAGAGGGCTGTGATATTTTGACTACCCTGCTGAGAGAGAATTAACCACTCGTGCTCTAATCCAGTGGCACGGTCCTTGGGGGGAGAATCCTATTTCCCCAAACGAACCCCTACCCAATACACATGCGACACCTACTTACATTAAGCGATGTTTCTCGCGACGAAATTCAGCGGATTTTTGCTCTCACCGAAGATCTGAAATCCAAATTAGCCAACGGGCTACGCGAACCCATACTACCAGGCCGTGTGATGGCGCTGCTTTTCGAAAAACCATCGCTGCGAACACGTGTTAGTTTTCAAGCAGGCATGGCACATCTGGGCGGAACCAGCCTGATGCTGGGAGATGATGTCGGCTTTGGCAAACGAGAACGGATCGATGATTTTACACGTGTCATCTGTGAATTTATCGATGTCCTCGTAATCCGTTCCAAACGGCACGAAACGGTCGAACAGGTTGCTCAATATGCCACCTGCTCTGTTATCAATGGACTAACCGATTTATCCCATCCTTGCCAGGCGCTTGCTGATTTGTACACACTTAAAGAACACCTCGGTTCTTTGCGTGGTGCCAAGCTTGCCTGGGTGGGTGATGCAAATAACGTGGCTCGCAGTTTGGCCATTGCTTGCAGTAAGCTCGACGTAAAATTCGCAATTGCAACTCCCGCGGGCTATGAATTCGACGAAGCCCAAGTGGAAACCTGGCGGGCAGCAGCTCCCGATTGGGAGTTTCTGCCCACACACGACGCGCACGAAGCCGTCGCAGGAGCCTCGGCTGTCTACACAGATGTTTGGGCCAGCATGGGACAGGAAAAAGAACAAGCCCAACGCAAACAAGACTTTGGCAATTATCAGGTGAACGAAAATCTAATGGCTTCCGCACCACAGGATGCCGTATTCATGCACTGTCTGCCAGCCAGACGGGGCGAAGAAGTCAGTGAGGGAGTCCTTGATAGTCCCGCCAGCATCGTTGTTCCCCAAGCCGGCAATCGCATGCACGTACAAAAAGGAATTTTAGCATGGCTGTTAGGGACACAAAGTTAATTTGGGGTTGCTCGTTTCTTGAGAACCTTTTTTCCGGACGAACCCCTCCGCGACTTAAGTCGTGTGCCTCTCTTTTTCAATGCAATAACCCCAACGGAGAAATATCCAATGCCAAACCGGGCTGATGGTCGAACCAATGCCACTACTCTTAGGCCGTTTCAGATTGAGCGCAACGTGCCAGGTGCGGCACCGGGTAAGGTTTTGGTGAGTGCTGGACGGACTACCGTACTTTGCACAGCCAGTGTCGCCGAGGAGGTTCCCCCATGGCTGAAGGGAGAAGGCAAGGGTTGGGTGACTGCCGAATACAATATGCTGCCTGGTAGTACGGCTCCCCGTAAAAGACGTGATCGTAGTGGAAAAGTTGATGGCCGCACATCAGAGATCCAGCGCCTCATTGGTCGCAGCCTGAGAGCTGTCGTCGACCTTTCCGCTCTGGGAGAACGCATGATTACCGTCGATTGCGATGTCCTGGAAGCCGATGGTGGAACACGAACAGCCAGTATCACAGGCGGCTTTGTTGCTCTCGTCGAAGCGTTGCGTTCCATTGCGGATATCGACCAGCAGGCCAGCACTCCACTGGTTGACACAGTGGCTGCTGCAAGTGTCGGCATCGTCGATGAGATTGCTTTGCTCGACCTGGATTACAGCGAAGACGTGCGGGCGGATGTCGACATGAATATCGTGATGACAGGCCGTGGTCAATTCGTCGAAGTGCAAGGCTCTGGAGAAGAAGCCACCTTCAGCGGGGAACAACTGTCCGAATTAATTCAGGTCGCCACGCAGGGGATCGATCAATTGGGCAGCTTGCAACGTGAAGCATTAGGCAACAACTGGCCAATGCCAGGTTAAACCGATGAGCTAGCCGCAGTTGAATTACCGGGCGATTGTATATTCGGTTTGCTGCGCTACCCAAGGCTAGCGCTCTTGTCATTAACCACATTTGTGATTCCGACCGATCGCAGCGACCGAGGAATCTGGCCCGCAGCCGAGTGAGGCATGCTATCTCATAAGCCGTGGTCCCGTTTTGTATTGGCACGTGGGCTCGTGCTCGCCAAATTTACTACACGAACTCTACTAGAAACCAGATCCTTCAGTCGCTGCGCTCCTTCAGGATGACATGTAATTTGTGGGTGTATGACAAGGGTCGTTAAATTGACCACAATTTAAATCGCTAGACGAAAACGTGTAAAACAGGTGGGCTAGATACTGTCTCTTATACACATCTGACGCTGCCGACGATACTCCTTGTG
>CAWWCC010000326.1:0-2763 GCA_963935315.1 uncultured Planctomycetaceae bacterium
CAAGGAGTATCGTCGGCAGCGTCAGATGTGTATAAGAGACAGGATTGGCAGCGCTGGTCTTGCCGGAAGATTCCGTTTTTGCCAAAGAATTCAACGCAATTCCCGCCAGGCCAACACCGCAATCGCGAAAGAACCAGCGTCTGGTGATGTCTGGCGAAACATGGCTCCGATTCAATCGTGTGTCAAACATAACAGTTCCTTCAATTCTTGCAGAGCGCGGCATCGAGGTTGAGGACGACTCTGGCTGCAATAACCCAGGCGGCCAGGTCTTGTGGGGATGTATTGGGTGGCAGGCTGGGAAGCCCAGCCTGGTCTCCAGTGGTGATGTCACTGATCGAAATCCAACCATCGGCAAGTCGAGGGCGCTGTGCTGTGACGAGATTTACGATTTCTTTTCTTTCTTCCGGTTTAGCGGATCGACTCGTGCAGAGTCGAAACAAGTAGTCTGCTCGAGCATGTTCGTCTGCCTCGGCTTCACGCAAGACGCGCAGCGCCAAAGCTTGTGCCGCTTCAACAAACACCGGTTCATTCAGTGAAACCAAGGCTGCCAGTGGACTGTTAGAGCGCGTCCTTCGTGCACACGCCGTATCGCCACTGGGTGCGTCAAAGGTTGCCATCACAGGATCGGGCATCGTCCGTTTACGGAACAAATAGAGAGATCGCCGATAACGCTGGGGAGCTTTGGCGGGTTCCCAATATTTAGGAAAGGTAAAGTTAAAACTAAGAACACTCTCTGGCACGGGTGGAAAGAACGAGGGCCCGCCGATTTCTCGAGAAAGTAGTCCTGCAGTGGCCAAGGTCATGTCACGTAGGACTTCTGCCTCAGCGCGAAAGCGGGGTCCCCTTGCCAAGAAGCGATTGCGTGGGTCTTTTTCCAGTAGTTCGAGACTCGTGTCAGAACTTTGCTGATAGATTTTGCTCGTCAGAATCTGATTGAGCAACCATTTTTGGCTCCAGCGGTGCTCCATAAATTCGACGGCCAGATGATCGAGCAGCTCAAGATGCTCCGGCTGGCGCGCACGTGATCCAAAGTCCTCTGCCGTCTCTACCAGACCAGTGCCAAAAATTGCCTGCCAGATGCGGTTCACCTGGACACGAGCCGTCAGTGGAGATCGACGATCGGCTAGCCAGCGGGCAAACTGCAATCGCCCCGGTTCCTG
This sequence comes from uncultured Planctomycetaceae bacterium, assembly GCA_963935315.1. Taxonomy (GTDB): domain Bacteria; phylum Planctomycetota; class Planctomycetia; order Pirellulales; family Lacipirellulaceae; genus Bythopirellula. The sequence continues at coordinate 1,161 of CAWWCC010000326.1, forward strand.
GGAAGCTTCCAGAGGATGCAGGGCACTTAAAACCTGCGGCTGCACGGAGTGCAGAGGCTGATTCCAGACGCCACGATCCAAGAGTTGCGTTTGCCTTGCGATGACTTCTTCGCGTTGTTTGAAGCACAACACACTCGTCACGGGGGAATCGGGATACTGCTTCCAGATGTTTTCTAGTTCTTGTTTATATTCGTCGCCGACAACCGCCTGCAACCAGGTGTCTTCGATGGCAGCTTGCTGGGCTGCGGATCTTGCTTCGGCTGGGAGTTCCCAAGCCAAGGACACCGCATGGTCGTAGGGTGGTGCAACTGGATCTGGTGACTTCGTCAGCGCTACACGGAAACGTCCCAAAATCAACATGCCATTCTGGGGATTTTCGGTATCATTGCTCCGTGCGTGATGCTGCTGAAAATAAATTCGGATCTGAGTTTTACTGGGAAATTCCAGTGGTTTGCCAAATTGAATCACGGCCACCGAAGGTGTGTTGCGTCGTCCCGGTCCTCGATCGCTAACCCATGCGGTTCCCGTGTTTCCATCGATCAGATAACCAACGGGTCCGATTCTGCGTTGGTCTTCCTCGGGCAACTGGGCCAGTGGTAGTGATGAGAAAAGATTGTCTGGACTAGAATAATCTGCAGTCGCTTTCTGAAGTGGAAGTTGTGTCCACTCGGTTGCGCCTGGTACCTTGACCTGCACGGTGAGTTCACTAAGCGCAAAGATACCACTATCGATGCTGCGACCTGGTCCCCCAAAGGGCAAGTCACCGTAGGTCAATGCTTCCAGCCTGAAACCTGTCACACCGTTCAGGTCACAATCTGCAATAACATACATGTCTCCCATATGGGAAGGATGCCCCAGGACACTAATACTGTGGTCGGGCAGTTTTTCCGGATGATTGGATCCACCTCCCCAGGTAGCTTCGATGGGATCAAGAATCTCCCAATGCGCGGAATCCGCCAGCTGGGTCTTTTTTTCCCACGCTTCCAGCTCCGCCTGCCAATGGGGTCGATCTTGCTTGTAGCGCTGCCGTATCTTGAAAAGTGCCTTGCGAATCTTCTCAATGCTCTGCAATTGCTCATCACGAAAAACATGCATTTGTGCGTCGTTCGCATTATTGAGAAAGGCCATCATCCCGTAATACTCATCATGCGAAATGGGATCGTATTTGTGACTATGGCATTGGGCGCACTGTACGGTGAGTCCTAGTACTGCTTTACCAACGCAATCCATGCGGTCGAACATCGCTTCCATGCGAAATTCTTCGGGGATAATTGCGCCCTCTTCGTTAATCATGCTATTACGTAAAAAACCGGTAGCCACGATCTGGTCCTGAGTTGCCCCTGGCAGTAAATCTCCGGCAATCTGTTCGACAATAAACTGATCGTAGGGCAAGTCTTCATTGATCGCTTGAATCACCCAATCGCGCCAGGCCCATTGCTCGCGGGGGACATCTTTTTCGTAGCCGTTGCTGTCCGAATAGCGAGCCACGTCGAGCCAATGCCTGGCCCACTTTTCGCCGTAATGAGCACTCGCCAACAGGCGCTGGATTTCTGCATCGATGGCCGCAGCCAAATCGGTTGAGGCCGCATGCAAAAAGGTGTCG
>CAWWCC010000327.1:0-2751 GCA_963935315.1 uncultured Planctomycetaceae bacterium
TACGACGGGTATTACGACGGGTATTACGACGGGTATTACGACGGGTATTACGACGCATAATAAGCACCCTCTGATGCACGTATATAAAAACTATCTATTAAACACATATGAGGAAGCGGGGGAGGGGGGATGTGGATTATATTCGATGCCCTTAGCGAAAATTCTTGCTGTTGCTCTCGTGCTAGTTTTCGTAGCCCAATGGCTCTGGCGGCGTTGGCGTGCAGCCCAACAACAGGCCCAGCGCCAATTGGCGATGTTGAAATATTTCGAGTTGGGCGATTCGCTTCAAAAAGAGTTTATGAAGGCCGCTGCCGCCACGGGCAAGCCGCGTGGCTTACGGTGGAAGCAATGTGATTTGCAAGCAGCCCCCCTCTTTGCAATCGATCGATCCAATGGCGAACTGTTTGCTCTGGTCGGCGCAACGATCAGCTTCGAGGCGATTCCTGGCGGTGATATGGAAGATGTCGAAGCCGTGGGCAACTTGCGAAGTGCTACGGCCATATTTGCCCATCGTCAAGGACGCTGGACAACCGATGGTCGTACGGTGTTCAATCTAGAGCCACCCCAGGCCCTGGAACATTTTCGGGAGAGTCTTCAGAAGGTAGAAGCGTGTGCCAGGGAGTTAGCAGGTGCGGGATAAAAAAGGCCCCTCTGCGCTCCACTTCACTCAACCGATTTTTTTTCAGGAGCCGCTGACAACCATTCACACGGATCCTGTCCGAACAGGCGTGTGAGGACCCTGAATAAATTAGTGTGCTTGTTAGCCATTGCGTGTGGCTGGGTGAAAAAGCATTCGGTCGCTACAGCAAAGAATTCGGCCTGATTGGTTGCCCCATAGTGATTAAGTAATGTGGGCTCTCCGCGGCGTGCAAATTCGAGCAGTTGTTGATACTCATGGTTACTTACACGGTACCATTTTTTTTCAAATTCAAAGTCGGTAAACGGTGGTGCTCCATTTGTATCACCATCTAGTCCATCCATGTGATGTGCGAATTCGTGGAGTACCACATTACGACCCAAGCGTTCATTCTGTCCTTCCTGAAGTACCGAGTTCCAGGACAAAATGATTGGCCCGCCCTGCCATGCTTCGCCCGTGCGCGCCGAAAAATCCTGGACTGCTGGGCTCAATTCTCCAAGAAGCAAACTGTCTCCCGAAGCCACCCGGCCACTAAACGTGTTTTCGTAAACAATGATGGTCCTGAGTTTTTCAAAGTAGTACGGTTTTTCGAATCCTAATGTTGCCAGTGCTGCCTGGCCGGCGATCGTGACTCGCATCTCGTCGGTAACCGAAAAGTCTCGACCACCTTCCCAGCGTTTTTCATGGAATAGAATGCAAACAAAGCGTTCGACTTGAGAACGGCGACGAGCATCTAAATACGAATATTGCCATACGTTCGTGAGCAACCAATCTTGCCAGACTGCTGGCTGAGGGTCAGCAAGCCACTGCTGACGACGACGGTTTTGAAAGAATGGAAAGAACATGTAAAGTAATCATAGACTTTACACGGAGATATACAGAGAGAGATTTACGAACAAATCGGAGAGCTCCAGTGCCTGTCCTGTAGGGAAAATCCTCTGAGCGGCTCAGTAGAAAACCTGGCCTAGGTGCTAATCACGGAGACAGTGAGATCACTGAGGCAAATGATGACCGCTATTCTTTCAATAAGAATATTTCTCCGTGCTATTAACAGTCTTCGTTTTCGTCTTCTGACAGTGCGCAAAAATCTCCCTCCCCATACATGGGGAAGGGGATTTTGGTTGCGGCCATTGGCCGCGCTGGATCCTCATGGTTCCATTAGAAGGAAAGAGTTTTCTACAGAACCCCTCTGAGCCGTTTCGCGACGTCCGGGACACTTTGTCCACTCCTAAGCGCGGAGCGATTATTCTTCCAGCAGTTTTCGCAGCACGGTATGTAAAATGCCACCATTTCGGTAATAGTCGAGTTCTACGGGTGTGTCGATACGGACTGTGGCCATGAAATCACGTGTCCCGTGCTCCTCACTCGTGGCAAGAACTTTCAGTTTTTGTCGCGGTTGCAAGCTGTCGTCCAAACCTTCAACGTCAAAGACTTCTTCACCCGTGAGCCCCAAGGATTGCCACGTTGTGCCTGCCTCCAGCTCCAGGGGCAAGACGCCCATCATCACCAGGTTGCTTCGATGGATGCGTTCGTAGCTGGAGGCGATGACCGCCCGCACTCCGAGCAAAAAAGTACCTTTGGCAGCCCAATCGCGGCTACTTCCCGTGCCGTATTCCGCTCCGGCCAAGACAATCAGAGGTGTACTGCTATCCTGGTATTTCATGGCCGCTTCGTAGATCGACATGACCTCACCGGACTCGGGTGCTTGTGTATCGATGGGCAAGTACCGCGTGACACCTCCTTCGGTGCCGGGGGCCAGCTGATTGCGAATTCGAATATTGGCAAAAGTGCCTCGGGTCATAACTCGATCGTTCCCGCGACGGCTTCCATAACTGTTGAAGTCGCGCGGTGGGACACCGGCATCTTGTAAGAAGCGTCCGGCCGGGCTATCGGCAGCTATCGCACCCGCTGGCGATATATGATCCGTAGTTGTCGAATCGCCAAGCAGTGCCAAACAACGCGCACCCCGAATAGGAGCGATTGGATTGACTTCTTGCTTGAGGCCCACAAGAAAAGGAGGTTCCTGGATATAGGTGCTTTCAGAGTTCCAGTTATAAATCTCGCCGCCAGTAATTTCTGTCTCTTATACACATCTCCGAGCCCACGAGACGGAC
>CAWWCC010000328.1:0-2747 GCA_963935315.1 uncultured Planctomycetaceae bacterium
CACAAGGAGTATCGTCGGCAGCGTCAGATGTGTATAAGAGACAGGCTCCGTATTGGGCATTTCTAAAAAGGTCGTTACTCCCCCTTTGGCACATGCTCGACTCGCCGCAGCAAGATCTTCTTTATGTGTCAGTCCTGGTTCGCGGAAGTGAACCTGGTCGTCAATAACACCTGGGATCAGATGCAGGCCTGTAGCATCGATAGTCTCATCGGCATTTGTGTGGATTGCAGAATCAATGGTGGCAATTTTTGCATCTTCGATCAGTACTGCAACCGATTCGATACCATTGGGTAAGGCAACTTGGGCGTTTTTGATTAATGTTTTCATCGACCAGGGTATCCAGAAAGTACAAAACGAAGTCTGTATTCTGGCCGATAGAAGCTTGGCCGTCGACCCATTGAAGAAATTGCTTGAGAGTCTATCCAGGAACCCTATAGGGAACGCTCTCTGTGGCGTTTGCGAGCGTGACTGAAACGCAGCGATCAATAATTGGTTAGGTACCTTTTTTCCTTTTTTAGTGGATCTAGGTTGCCAACTTCCCAGCCATCTGCGTCAGTAGAAGAAAATGAGTTGCCCGATTGCAATGGTTGCCATCAATCCCAATGCGAGAGGATACCCCCAGCGCCATTTCAGTTCAGGCATCTTGAGTGAGGATGCTTCCGCATCGAAATTCATCCCGTAAGCCCCAGCAATAAATCTTAGTGGAATGAATATCGTGGCAATGACGGTCAGCACCTTCATGACTTCATTCATGCGATTGCTGATTTCGGTTGAATAAAAATCGCGTAGAACAGCGCAGGCTTTACGATAGTTTTCCAGAGTTTCGATGACCTGAATAGTATGATCGTGGCAATCTCGCAAATAGACGCTTGTTTCTTTGTTGATAAGCTATTCAAAATCAGTGGCCAGTGAATCGATCGCTTCACGTAAGGGCCAGATCATGCGTCGTAGCATGCGGACATCGTGTCGAACTGCGTGAATGCGTGAGACAATGTTGCCGGCAACACCTTGCTCCATTTCTGCGTCAATAGTATCCAGTCGATTGCCAATTTTTTCGAGTATAGGAAAATAGGCATCGATAATAGCGTCAAGTAAAGCGTAAAGTAAGTAATCCCTCCCTGATTGGCGAATGACGACTCCGGTCGACTGAATTCGATCCCGTACCGAATCGAAACATTCGGAGGTACGCTCTCGCTAGGTAATCGCATAGTCATTGGAAGCAAAAAACTGATCTGTTCGACGTCGTGCTGTTTTGTAATTTGGGGCAATTGGGTAATCGTAAAACTGACATCCTCGTATTGTTCAACCTCGCATCGCTGGGGAATATGGACTACATCTTCTAAGCTCAAACGATGCAGGTTAAACAGTTAGCCGATTTGGAGGATCGTTTCTGTATCACCAAGTCCAACGATATCGATCCACAAGACGGCATGCTGGCCACGAAGTTCTTGTATTTGCGATAAATCGCATTCCTCGTAATCAACGACCTGATCCGAATCGTAGCAAGTGATTCGTATGCGGGGCTAAAGAGCATCGTCAGGTATTTCAATAGCGCCAGGTCTGACACCGGGGAGGGTGCGTAGGCCGTAGCGTTTCATAGTGGAGTGTCTCTAGAGCAATACAACGAATCGAAAAAAGTACGATACTCGGGTGTCGTTTTAATCAGTCGATGATTCGATTATCTCAACAGTGAGTGGAGAGGACGTATCCAGGTGTACGTCGCGTTGTGGGAATGCAATGACGATGCCTTCTTCACGGAAGAGCTGATCGATACGAAACCGGACCGCACTTTCGATTTGCAATTGATCCATCATGGTACGCATATGGATCCAAAAGTGGACCTCGAATTGGAGTGAGCTATCGCCAAAGCCCTTGAAAAGAATGATGGGTGGTGGATCTTTGGCGACACGGCCCGTTTCGACTGCCGCTCTCCGGAGTAGTTGCGTCACAGTTACGGTGGGCGAGCCATAGACGACTCCCACTTCAACGAATGTACGGACCTTATTGCTCGAAAGTGTAAAATTAATGACGTTGTTTTGCAGGAAGGAGCTGTTGGGGACAATAATCTCCAGGTTGGCACCCGTGCGGATGCGTGTGCTGCGAGCACCGATGTGTTCTATGTTTCCATAAAGATCATCGATCTGTACCAGGTCACCAACTTTTACGGGACGCTCGGCCATCATGACCAGACCGCTAATGAAATTGTTAATAATATTCTGACTGCCAAAACCAACGCCTAATGCCACAGCACCCCCCAGAACGGTAAAGGCCGTGAGTGGTACCTTGGCTACGTTCAGGGCAAACAGAGCAAACATTAACAAGAGCGTGTAGTAGAACAGCGATTGAATCGTTGCCGAGGCACTGGGGTCGAAATCCAATCGCCGCAGTACTTGTTTTCGTAAGGCACGGCTGAGAGACCGCGAGATAAACAAGCCGGCAAACAGTATTAACAAGGCTGTGACAACTTTTTGGACAGTTACCGATCTTTCGTTTTCTTTTTCACCGAAAACGGCTAGTTCAAAGTTCCAGATTTTGCTGACCAGGTTTTTAAGATCCGATATCCGGTTCTTTGCCGTGTCTGCCAGTGAATCACTTTCTAACTCATCAAGTAATTTTTGATGCAATTTTTTGCTGGCCAGGATGTTGCTGGCATTTTGTTTTTGGCTCTCCACCAAGACCTGCAAATTGCCGATCTGTTGCTCAATCCAATAGGCTTCGGGAGACTCGACAGCGACCGATTGCTGGCG
>CAWWCC010000329.1:0-2716 GCA_963935315.1 uncultured Planctomycetaceae bacterium
TAGGAGTCCGTCTCGTGGGCTCGGAGATGTGTATAAGAGACAGGTATATGCCTGCCTTTGGTTTGGTTTTATTGTCGTCGTTGGACTGGTTTGGTGGAATGGCAGTCGGGATTTCACTGGCGGTGCTGTGGGGACTGATGCCAAGTCGGCAAAAAAAGTATCGGCAGTCATCACGGATAAAACAGATCAGATTGTCGAATTTAATGGTGACTCCTGTGAAGTGAAGTGGAGTTGTGCCAACGCTTTGGGGCAAGTGCAAGTCGGTTACTTTTACAAACTTAACGGCAAAGCAATCCTTGACAGTAGCAAGCAACTCAAGCATATAAATGTCGAATTTGATGTCACTCAAATGATGGCAAACGCATCATCGCTTTCAAAGAAACTGCAAGGTCCGGGGTTTTTTCAAACGGAACTTTATCCCACATCTACTTTTATTTCGACTTCTATTTCTAAGAGTCCACGTAATGACGATCCCGAAGGTACAACGCATGTCATCGAGGCAAATTTTCAGCTTCGTGATGTCACCAAATCAATAACGATTCCGGTTGCATGCGAATTTTCTAATGACCAGATTTCACTCTCCAGTACTTTTAAATTGAATCGGCTGGATTACGGAATTGTCCATCCTGTTTCGCTGGAAGATAATGGCATTCATGAAAATGTGCTACTCAATCTCGATATACGAGCTGATGTCAGTTCTCGTGTTGCTGGCAAGAACGGCCGAGAGAACGCAGCAATTGCAGGAGTCGATCTCGGCGAAAAATTCACGGAAGAAATTCCTGCAACCTTAGCGCAGTTTGAGATGATTCGAGTGCCTGGGGAGGCATCCAAAGGAATCCAGGACTTTTATCTCAGCAAATGCGAAATTCGTTGGGAGGCTTTTGACTATTGGGCACTTTGCCAGGACCTTTCTGAAAAGCAGGCTGTCCTTGCACGTAATAGATTGTTGCGTCCGAGTGCGCCTCATGATTTGGAAGCCATCTATAGAAGTTGGGGCCGCAAAGACCAGCCCGTTATTGGCGTGAGCCAAAAATCCGCTCAGCTCTACTGTCAGTGGTTGTCTGAGCAAACGGGTAAGCCCTACCGCCTGCCAACAACGGCAGAATGGATGCATGCGTTTGAGTTAGGAGGCGAGCAGAAAATATCCGAAAAGACAAAGATTGCCTGGTATTTGGACAACAGTCTTGATGACGAAGGATTCTACAACCGTGCCATGAAGGTTGGGACACGTGCGCCAAATTTATTGGGCCTCCATGACATGTTGGGAAATGCGAGCGAATGGGTTTCGGACCAGCAGGTTGTGCGTGGCGGGCATTTTCTTACAGCTGCGGACGATTTGACTGGTGATCATCTGGAATCAGAAGATCAAAGCATCTGGAATGCGAATTACCCCCAGCTCCCCAAAAGTATCTGGTGGTACAAAGATGCCGACTATGTTGGTTTTCGAGTACTCTGTGAGGCGGAGTAATCTTGCGTATTTATTTGCGAGCAGATCTATGGCCCCGTGCAATAGTGATCACCACAATTGTCTCAATCACAGAGACATAGCGCTTGGCAGGATAGGTTGTGCTTGCACCCATCTTAAGTATTTTGGATCGACACTGTTGTCGCGATTCGCATCGCCAACAACTAAACAGTTAACACTAGCGATGCGCCGTACCATACCGTCTTGCTTGTTGAGTACATAGATCTCGCTATCGGGGCCTACGCCCCAACGTAGATCGGTCCGGCTAATGAATTGATCGCTGTTCGCATCGCGCAGAAACTGGCGATAATCTTTATCGGTGCCATTATGCAGAATTTCTATCTCGACAAACGGTGCTAGCCGGCCTCCATCTAAAGAGGTTGCGTTTGTAAAGTCGTCACGCTCAATTGCGCTCTGTAGGCTACTTCGGGTGAGGTCGCCCTGCTGAACATTTTAACGCATTTCGATCACCGTTTCCAATCGTTGCAATGACACATGTAGATGTGACGATTTGAATGGTTCTCAATGGTAGGATTCTGAGAATGTTTTCAGCGAGCTGATAGCGTTCCTGGAAGTTGAACTTCTTGAGTTCCGACACACTCCCTGGAGATAATCGACTTTCGCGCGCGTGGTGCACCACCGAGTAGAATTAACATCGATGACACCTCACTCCACATTGGATGGCACTAGAGGGCTTCGCCTTTCCACTCTACGAATCCTTCGATGGCCTCGTACTCGGCGAGCCCAAGCTGATCGTACAACCTGGCTGTATCTCGATTTCGATCTTCTGCTCGTTGCCAGAACTCGCGCGGATCAGGGCCCGGGAAAAGAGCCTTATCTTTTTGCGATTCATGCTTGAAGATCGCCATTCGCTTGCGGAGCAATTCGGTAGGACTCAAGGGCACGGCCATCTCGATCTGGTTGGGGCTCCACTCTTGCCAGGCACCACGGTAGAGCCAGACCTGGCAGTCTTGATACCAATCGTCTTGGGATACCCTTTGGCAGGATTGCAAAACGGCAGATAAGCATGTGCGGTGTGTGCCGTGGGGGTCCGACAAGTCCCCGGCAGCATAGATTTGGTGGGGTTTCAGAGTTTGCATTAGATTGAGCGTAATTTGCAAATCTTCTTCTCCCAAAGGCTTTTTGCGAACACGGCCCGTTTCGTAAAATGGCATATCGAGAAAATGCAATTGATGGCTCGGTATACTACAGCAGCGTGTGGCGGCACGTGCTTCTGTGCGGCGTATGATG
>CAWWCC010000330.1:0-2714 GCA_963935315.1 uncultured Planctomycetaceae bacterium
GATATAGCGGGTAGAGATATAGCGAGTAGTGTGGATACCTCCGACTTTATGTCCCACCTCTCTCTTAAAAGGACTTTCGGGTAGTAGCCAAACGCATTATTCTAGCCGATATTGAGGCCGCTGTACCACCCATTGAGCTGAACCAAAATATGTCCAAAAAGAAATGGAAAAACCCATTTTATGCACTTTTGATTCCTGCAGGGGCCGCGTTTTGTATCTCGGCAATTGCCTACGGATTTATGGCGTTCCAGATGGTCAACGCCGGACGGTCTGGTGCTGCCAAGTTCGCTGACCACCCACTCTTTGTCTGGCTAAATCACCATGGCACAACACTCATTCTGATTGAACTGGCCATCCTGGCCGTGCTCACAATTGGTGCCATCAGTACTGATCGTTGGTGGACAAGTGAAGACTGAGCAGGAAGCAAGAATTGATGAGTTGCGCAAGCAAATCCGCGAGCACGATCGCCGCTATTACAACGATGCTGCGCCGACAATTTCGGATCGCGAGTACGACCGATTGCTTGACGAGCTCAAACAATTAGAAGCTAAAAATACGCATTACATCACTCCGGACAGCCCCACACAGCGAGTTGGCGGAGAACCTCTAGATGGATTTCGTAAAGTGGAGCATGCTTACCCAATGCTCTCAATTGACAATACGTACAATCGTGAAGATCTCAAAAAATGGATCGAGCGTTGCCAAGAAGCGTTAGGCGACCCGATCGATCAAGACGGTACATTGCCAGGTGGCTATCTGGCTGAACCTAAGATTGACGGTGTGGCAATTAATCTGCGTTACGAACAAGGACTCCTGGCGTTAGCTACCACACGAGGTGATGGCAGCCAAGGTGATGATGTGACTCAAAATGTTCGCACAATACGCTCCATTCCTCTGCGCCTTCAAAATTCAGAAAACACCTCCATACCCGAAGTGGTCGAAATCCGTGGCGAAATTTTCATGCCCAATTTTGAATTTGAACGTATCAACGAATCGTTCAGCGCTGCCGGTCAAGAAGGGTTTGCGAATCCACGCAATGCCACGGCTGGAACACTCAAACTTCTCGATTCTGAAACCGTAGCGCAGCGTAAGCTCCAGTTTCTTGCACATGGTCGTGGAGAAGTCCTGGGATATGAATCTGCCACACAAAGCGAATTCCTCAGTGCGCTCGGGTCTTGGGGCATACCAACAAACCCACTTACCAAACCCTGCCAGGGAATCCACGAGATCTGGGAACTTATTCAAGAGTTTGACACCCATCGCAGCAATTTGACTTATGGAGTCGATGGTGTCGTGATCAAAGTCGACCCTCTCGATCTTCAAGAACGGCTCGGTACCACAAGCCGTTTTCCTCGATGGTGCATTGCCTACAAGTATCCCGCAGAACAGGCAGCCACACGACTCTTACAAGTCGATTGGCAAGTAGGCAAAACGGGCAAACTCACACCTCGCGCCACGATGGATCCCGTATTCATCGCAGGCACAACTGTCCAACATGCCACCCTTCACAATTATGGCGAAATCCTTCGCAAAGATATTCGTATTGGCGATTTGGTGATTATCGAAAAGGCTGGGGAGATCATTCCGCAAGTGGTACGTGTAGAAATTGCAGAGCGTCCACACAAATCATCTCCTATCCAACCGCCAACAGAATGCCCCGATTGTCAGGGAGAAATAGAAGCAGAACATGATGATAGCGGTAAAGAAACATCTCGCTTTTGTGTAAATCCTGAATGCCCTGCCCAACTACGTGAGCGACTTATCCATTTTGCAGCGCGAGGCCAGATGAATATCGATGGCATGGGCGAAAAAGTCATTCATCAGTTGTCAGGTGCTGAATTACTGAATTCTTTTGGTGATATTTTTAAACTCTCCCAAAGGCGAGAAGCATTGCTCAATCTTGAGCGGATGGGCGAGAAAAAAGTCAACAACCTACTGGCAGCCATCGAGGCGGCAAAATTACGTGGGCTGGATCGGGTTCTTGTTGGCTTGGGTATACGTCATGTGGGCTCAACCGCAGCGCGTGTCCTGGCCAGGCATTATCAAACACTTGAAGCTATGCAACTCGCTTCGATTGAAGAAATTCAATCCTTTCAAGTTGCAGGACAGGAATCGGGCATCGGTCCTGAAATAGCTAAATCGCTCCATCTTTTTCTCCATTCCACCGCCGGAAAATTTGTCATTAATGAGCTGAAAGAGGCTAATGTCGTTCTCTCAATGCCTATCCCGGAATCCCCCGAAGGGCTACTAGCTTTTACCGGAAAAACTTTTGTGGTTACTGGCAAACTAGAAAAATACACACGTGATGAGATCCACACCATGGTACGGCAACACGGCGGACGCATCTCTGGAAGCATTTCGAAGAAAACCGATTTTCTCATCGCCGGTGAAAAAGCAGGCAGTAAGTTAGAGAAAGCGAAGCAATTAGGCATCAACGTGTTGAGCGAATCGGAATTTGAATCTTTTCTTCATGAGCACTCCCCATAAGCTCTTGTTCACCCAGAAACGATTTCTCAGTCGAGTAGAGGAGGGATCGAATCGATCCCTCCCCCCTCATCCCACCGGACGTGCGGATTTCCCGCATCCGGCGGACCAAAGGCCTTTCGTCGTTTGGCACACGCAGGTCAACGTCGATCACCTCGCAAGAACTTTAAACCGAGTTGGTGATAAACTGTCTCTTATACACATCTCCGAGCCCACGAGACGGACTCCTA
>CAWWCC010000331.1:0-2704 GCA_963935315.1 uncultured Planctomycetaceae bacterium
CTTTTGGGGGAGGGGTTTCGACTCAGTTTGCTTCGGCAGCTGGACGCAGCGACGTTGATTTGATAGCCGTTTGGGAAGTAGAAAACCTGGGGCTGGGTAACGTCGCTTTGCAGAGGCAACGCCGTGGTGAGTTGCACGAACGTGTCCTGGACATCGAAATACTACGCGACAAAATAGCCGCAGAGGTTGTGGCTGCATCTGCTGATGTTGCCAGCTATCGCCAGCAGATCAAGCTAGCCGAAGAAGGGATAAGGACAGCTCAAGAAGGCTACCAACTCAATGATGAAAGGATTCGCGCCAGTGAGGGGCTCCCTATCGAACTTTTGCAGTCGATTTCAGCTCTGGATGAGGCACGCATGGCCTACACGATGTCGGTGGCAAATTACAACAGATCCCAGTATGAGTTGCAACGAGCCTTGGGAAATCCTGCCAGTGTTCCAGCCAGTGCTCTCGAAATTGGCATAAACTAAAAACTGGAAGGGAGTGACTCCCGAGCTGGTTCTTTTTAATAACAATCGCTGAGTCCCAAGCCAACACTTCATCCTCTTAGCTGCATTTGCCAGCCTTTTACCTCTGGGAATCAGCGGGTATTGAATGCAGTTCTTGGAGAACAGGATTTCATTTGTTAGATTGTAGGCAATTGACACTGCATTAGTCTGAAACCTGATGCAAGGATTCAGCAATAGAAAGAGGGTGCCATGCATTGTATGCGACCCCTGGGGTGTGCGATCTTTTGTGTGTTCTGTGCCAGTATTAAGTTGCCTGCCGCAGCGATCACGCTGGAAGTCAATTTTGCTTCGGGAACTCTTTTTTCTTCCTCTACAGATGCCCAAGCCAAAGCGGCAATCAATGCTGCCGCGGCAGATATTAGTGCTGCGATTACGTGTTCGCTCAATGCAGTAACGAGCGATGTCTATATGGGATCCTACCTTTCGACAAGCGCTACGTTTGATTGGGGCTTTAACTATTCTGATCCAAGTACTGGCTCTACGGCGGTAGTTGAAACGGCAACGGTTGCCGCGGATACGATCTCACTTTATGTAGGGACCCGCAGTTTTCCAGGAAGTACTCTGGGTGCGGGTGGCCCTGGCAGCCTTGGATGGTCAATAGGCGCTACAGGTTTTCCAAGTCAATCGCCAATTGCCATAGATAATGCCGAAACATTGTCGGAACAAGGACTGTCGCGAGGTGCTGGTCCCCATGTAGGTACAGCAAGCGGTGTCTGGAATTGGAGCGGATACACGGATAACTACTCCATCGACTTTGGGATTTATAGCGGAAGCTTATCTCTCGACAATGACGCAAGTACGTACTGGCACTATAATCACGAAACGCCCGTGGCCTCCGGAACGAACGATCTTTATTCGGTTGCGCTTCACGAAATGATTCACGCCATTGGATTAGGCACATCGGAATCCTGGAATGATCTTGCCAGTGGAACTGCTTGGAATGGTGCAGAAGTCCTGGCTTTGACGGGCAGTGGGGCCAACCTGGTGTCCGGTGGTCATATTGCGAATAACACGATGAGCATCCGTATATCAGATGGAGAAGAACAAGAAGTGCTTATGGATTCCAATATTACGGTTGGCACTCGCAAGGAACTTACCTTACTCGATCTGGCGTTCCTGCGCGACATAGGTTACGACACGGTGACCCCCACTTTTCCGCCTGACTTCGATGGTGATAACGACGTGGATGGCAGCGATTTGGCGATATGGAAGGCTGGCTATGGTGTCAATAGCATGGGGGATACAAATGAAGACGGCGATACGGATGGAGCTGATTTTCTTCGTTGGCAGCAGGAGTATTCAGGTCCACTCCTAGTTGCAACGGCTACGACTATTCCTGAGCCAAATACCACTATCCTGTACTTGGCTGCATGGATCTTGCTTCCCAAGATCCTGGCCCGTAGCAGGAACGGATGCAGCGTGCGGGTTAGATCAAGCAGCCTCTAAGGGGCGTCGGTGTGCGGCACATTCGATCCACTTCGCAATCTTATCCCGTTCTGGCGCATCGCCTGATCGCATGATCCGCTGGCCCTTCTTAGTTTTACAAATCGAAAGAACTTTGCCCACGAGTACGTCGACGGACGTATTTGCTAACTGTTCGGGGTCTGTAAAACCACTGGCAACCAATAGCTGCGCGCCGTAGCCAGGCAATTGAGGAATCTGGCAAACCAGTCGGGCCTGTTGTTGCCAGGAGGCAACCATTTTGGCATTAATGTGGTTTGTGTCCAGTTCCTCGGCTACCGACTCGGGATTGGCGCTGAGAAGATCGGCTACAGAACGAATCCCCACCTGGGCCAGACGGTCGGCCGTCTTGGGGCCAATCGAAGGAGCCGCTTCGACATCATTGGAGCAGTTTAGCGTAAAAAACAGTTTTTGCTCAGGTGAGTGTTTTTTCGATTGTTGCTTTTTCGAATCAGGTTGTCTGTCTCGTGGTGCCGGGTGTTGCTGCACATCTTGAGAGTCGATTGAGCTATCCTTGTTCTCCCGTTCTAAATAATTGAGCCATCGGTTACGATGCCGCAAAGCGCCATCTTGCCAGTTGTTCAGTTGTAAGCGATCGACTTTTGGACAACGGATACGTTCACGTGTCAAAGCAAATCGCTGGCCACGTGATGAGCTAAGAAATGTTTCAATCGACTGCAAAAGGTGGCCAAGATTTGCATTGCAGAGATCGGATGGTGTCTTGACGCCAACAG
>CAWWCC010000332.1:0-2691 GCA_963935315.1 uncultured Planctomycetaceae bacterium
CGAGATAGGAGTCCGTCTCGTGGGCTCGGCGATGTGTATAAGAGACAGGTTCTAGGTTTGCCTTATGTTTCTATGCCAAGAGTGGGGAGATTTGCTGGTGGGGTAAGAATTGCCGTTCTGGCAAACCTGAAATTGCTCCTTCAAAGGGGCTCCCTGATCTTTGAACCGCTTTCAATACAATGGCATTCTTTTTTGTGGGTGTCTCACGAAGTTTCAAGACTTCATCTGAAGAACAGGGGATGGAGATTTGGACGCGGTGCTGGTGCCCATTCAACGAGATAGCGGACTTTTGCTATTGGGTAAGATGCAATTCTGTTCTAGTGATACATTTGGCCTTTGCCTACAGCCGAAAAGGCATTGCGCAGATGGTTGATGGTGGGTTTTTTGTGATGTTGTGGCCAGACAACTTCGATGACGTCAAAACGGCTTGCGCACTCAAGCAGACCGTTTGATTTCAGAAAGGCCAGAGCCGCGTTGGTCAGTCGCGTTTGACGATGGGTGTCGACGGCTTCGGCCCCGCGCCCGAGCGAGGCATCTCGACGCGTTTTGACTTCGACAAAGACGACCGTTTCATTGTCGACGGCAATGATATCGATTTCACCATAGCGCACGCGGTAGCGGGTCGAAATTATCGTGTAGCCATGACGTTTAAGAAAACGGGCCGCATTGCGTTCGCCCATTTCGCCTAATGGGCGGGGGGCAAAAACCTTGGGAAGCCAGGTACGAAACAGCATGGAAGCAGTCCTCGGACCAATGGCTGCATAATATTTTTGCCAATGGCGTTTTGTGCCGTTGATAGCTGGTCGCCAAAAAATATGGGGTGACAGCTGTCCAGAAACTCGATCCTCTTCTGCTTGTGGCTACCTAAACGAATAGCCACCCAAAACGAATAGCAATACGGAGGATTTCTGTATTCAGGTATCTGATCAGGCTTTGGTTTTGGGTCGATCGATGCGACGCTCTTTCAGGCGTACGGCTTTGCCGGATCGTTCACGCAAGTAATACAGCTTGGCACGCCGAACCACGCCACTTCGTTTCACTTCTACCTTGGCGATGCGTGGGGAATGCAATGGGAATTTTCGTTCGACACCCTCTCCCGCAACAATTCGCCGGACCGTAAACATAGCGCTGGTGCCCGAACCATTACGTGCGATTACGACTCCTGAAAAAACTTGGATGCGTTCTTTCTCGCCCTCCAAAATCTTGGAGTGGACGTCGATCGTGTCGCCAATTTCGAATTCAGGGGGATTTTCCTGCAGGCTTGACGCTTGGACTTTATTGAGGATTTCTTGGCTCATAACTAGGGGTTCCTGGCTAATCGATAGATATCGCTAGTGGTTTGGGTTGGTCGGTGGTTCGGATGGATCTATTTCAGTTGAAGGCCCAAGTAGATCAGGCCGTCGTTGTTTGGTTCGCTCGATGCTGTTTTTTTCTCGCCAACGCGCTATCTCTTGATGGTCGCCACTGAGAAGTACTTCCGGAACTTCCCAGCCGCGAAAATCACGTGGCCGTGTGTATTGTGCGTGCTCTAAAAGTCGTGGGCCGTGCGAAAACGAATCGTATTGGCTACTCTTTTCGTCTCCCAAGACCCCTGGAACGAGTCGTATTACGGTATCGATTAGTGCCATGGCAGCCACTTCGCCACCATTGAGTACAAAATCACCAATTGATATTTCGTCAGGTTTGAGAATGTCACTAACCCGTTGGTCGAATCCTTCATAGCGTCCACATAGCAGTAAAAGCCTCTTGTGTTGCGCCAATTGTTCGACCAGCCGTTGGTCCAACTTTCGTCCCTGTGGGGTGAGCATGACTAAATGCCCTGGCTGTAAATCCTTTTCTGGCCGTGTGTCCTTATGTTCTTGTATCGCTTGCACAGCCTCTACGGCAGCGATCGTTGGTTCGGGTTTGATTACCATGCCGGGGCCACCACCAAAAGGGCGGTCATCGACACATTTATGTTTATCGTTGGACCAGTCACGGATGTTGTGCAGCTGAATTTGCACCAACGAGCGATCCATGGCGAGCTTGAGCAAACTTTGCGTCATGTAGCCGGAGAAGATTTCCGGGAACAGCGTCAGCACATCGAACCGCATCTGCGATTACTCCGCGACAGGTGGGGTTTCCTCCTCTGGCGTAGCCTGAGACTCTTCGGACGCTCCTTCTTCAGCAGCAGCTTCTGCACTGGGCTCAGCAGACGCTTCTGTCGTTGCCTGGCTATCTGCTTCCGTTTCTTGTGCAGACCCTGCTTCGGCTGGAGCAGCTGCAGGCTCTTTGGCAGGGGCAGGTGCGCCCACATCTGGCACGCTTTTGGGAGCAGCCAGATTTTCGAGAGCTGCCTTTTGTTGTTCTGTATGGCTACCGCCCGTACCGTACTTCTTGATCAGTACGGCAACTTTTTCGGTCGGTTGTGCACCGACGCTGAGCCAATAGTCGATCCGATCGGTGTTCAGGGCTACACGTGCGTTCGTGTCATCAATACTTGTGTCGTACGTGCCCAATTCTTCAATGGCTCGGCCATCGCGCGGAGTGCGATGGTCAAAGGCACAGATACGGTAAAAAGGTCGGTGGGTTCGACCCATTCTCTTCATGCGAATTCTTACTGCCACGAAGTTCTCCTAAATCTTCTTGCTGGGTGTCGGTCTAGGCGACAAACGAATCCCCTATATTCGCAGATTGGGGGGTAATCTGGCA
>CAWWCC010000333.1:0-2637 GCA_963935315.1 uncultured Planctomycetaceae bacterium
ATTCGAAGTACATCACACGATATTACGCGACAGATAAGAAAAAAAGCGAATCATTGGAAGATGCCTTTCAAATAGGTTCGGCAGCACTTGACAGCGGTGATGTGCAAGTTGTTGTTTATTTTCCTCCTGGATTTGGAGACCGACTGCAGGTAGCTCGTGAATCGCTGATCGAGCGAACAAACGAAACGATGGTCGAAGGGGCAGAACTACCACAACCCCAAATATATTTCAATTCGGCAAATGAAAAATCTCGCGTTGCTCAGCTACGTGTGGAACGCATGTTACGGAATTGGCGAAATATGGTGATGCAGACAAACTTCCGAGATAGTAATGTGCCCTTGGAAGCAGCGCGTCCTTTTGATTTGCAACCCCAGGATGTAGCAGAAGAGGAGCAGCGTCATGCTGCCGTCTGGTCAAAAATCTTGCCTTTCATTTTGTTTATCTGGGCGTTGACGGGGGCTTTTTATCCCGCTGTGGATGTTTGTGCGGGCGAAAAAGAACGCGGTACACTGGAGACTCTCTTGACCAGCCCCGCCCAGCGTCGTGAAATCGTCTGGGGCAAACTTTTGACAATCATGACCTTTAGTATAGTTACGGCCTTACTGAATCTCGGCAGTATGGGGGTCACGGGGAAATTTGTCATCGCGCAATTCCAAGGTCTCGCCATGTCTGGCCAGACTGATTTGCTAGCGATGCCCCCTGCCATGTCGCTGGTATGGCTCGTGGCCGCCTTGCTACCTGTAGCAGGATTATTCAGTGCTTTGTGTCTGGCTTGTGCAGCATTTGCTCGTAGCACCAAAGAAGGTCAATACTATTTGATGCCACTGTTGCTGGTCATCATGCCCTTGATGATGTTGCCCATGTCCCCCGGTGTGGAATTGAACCTGGGTAATAGCCTAATTCCGGTTACGGGTGTGGTGCTCCTATTACGATCGATGATTGAAGGGCAGTATTGGCAAGCCCTACCTTTTGTTGTGCCTGTGATTGGCGTAACACTGATGTGCTGCTTGCTGGCAATACGATGGGCCGAAGAGCAGTTTAATAGCGAGTCGGTGCTATTCCGTGAGAGCGAACGACTTGACCTGGGACGCTGGCTGATTCACCTGGTGCGGGATCGCAGCGAAACTCCCACGTTCTCGCAAGGTATTTTTTGTTCGGGCCTGATTTTAATATTGATCTTCCTGATGAATTTTTCTTTGCCGTCGATGGTAACTGGCGAGGTCAATTTTCGTTTTCTATTCCAAACAACTTTTATACTGCAGGTTGTCTGCATTGCACTACCGGCTGTTCTCATGGCCTTGTTGTTTACGAGCAAACGCAAGAAAACTCTGCTGCTGGATCATTGGCCTCGTTGGCAATTCTTGCTGATGGCAGCCCTGTTGGCAGTGTTTGTGCGACCCCTGGGTTATTATTTGGCCATCGGTATTGAGCAACTCTATCCAGTTTCGGCAGAGATGAAACTACAGCTGGATACCATGAGCGATATGATGCGCGCAGCTCCGAATATCTGGCTGCCATTTTTTCTGATATCGATCCTTCCTGCTGTGTGTGAAGAAGTTGCATTTCGTGGTTTTGTATTGTCAGGCTTGAGGCGTGTTGGCCATAAATGGTGGGCCATCGGGTTGTCGTCGGTAGCATTTGGATTGGTGCATCCCATCTTGCAGCAACAACTGGCAGCTGCCGCTGTTGGTATGGTTTTGGGATACTTGGCCGTTCAGACAGGAAGTTTGCTAGTTTGTATGGTATTCCATGCGATTTATAATGGGTTGGCGATTGTCATTATGCAGGTTTCTGAACAAGCGAGTGGAGGATCCGTCGGCGTGCTGCAGAGTTGGATATTCAGTGGCAAAGAACATTTTCAGCCCTGGGTACTTGTGGTGTCTGCATTGGGCACGGTGGCAATTTTATCGTGGCTCCATCGATTGCCCTACCATCGCAGCAAGGAAGAACATTTGCAGGAAGCACGTGATCGTCAGTTTGCAGGAGTCTGAGGACGGCCAGAAGTTGCGCGATTTATTTAGCGCACGTTCACGCAAAAACACGGCATGCAGCGCATGGCTTCGCAAAAAGCCCCAGGGTCGAACAAATCTTTTCGGCCGCTTGTGTACGCACAGACCTCGAACCCCTAAAAAAGCGTTGCAACAATCCGAAAAGTTTGGCTCGCCCCCAGCAAACCCAGGGCCCCTTAATTTTCTATAGCGGCGATCTGTTGACTTCGAGCCTAATTCAAAAACCAAAAGCCACCTCCCCCGAAAACGGGGGAGAGGCATATGGGAGGGGCTCTTAGTGTTCCTATCTTCTAGGATCTATTGAAGAGCTCATTTTGCTTACTCGATCTACAAACGTGTCCTGAAATGGGTTCTAATGATACGCTTTCCCAGGACCTTTACGCGACTACCATGGCTGTCAAGTTTTCTTTAAGAGCCCGTTGGGTGCTTACCATGGACGGCCCGCCAATAGAGCGCGGTATCGTCACGATTGCTGACCAGTGTATTGAAAGTGTGGGCCCCCAGAATTCGTGCGCAGATGATCTGCGGGATCTGGGTAATGTGGTGCTTATGCCCGGGCTGGTAAACACGCACACCCATTTGGAGTTTAGCGATCAGCAGATACCTCTGGGCAAACCCGGAATGCAGA
>CAWWCC010000334.1:0-2634 GCA_963935315.1 uncultured Planctomycetaceae bacterium
AAAAGCCCCAGCATACTCAGAGCCGTGGCCCCCAAAACACTTGCAAAAGTCACACCACCCCAAACGGCAGCACCCGCAGTTGCACTGGCTCCTATAAAGGCAATGATCACAGCCAACACCACGTGACCGGCCATCATGTTTGCCAATAACCGCACTGCCAAGACTGCGTGCTTGACGATCAATCCAAATATCTCAATCACAAAAATAAATACCTTGATCACCGGAGCAATAGCCCCAGGAAGATCCATGTGAGGGACCTGCGCTTTCCAAAAACCAACGACACCAAGCTGCTTCATTCCCGAACCTATAACTACCAGGAACGTGATGATGGCAAGTGCGCCTGTCGTCGCCAGGGCGCCCGTCGGTGACCCCATCCAAGGAATCATTCCCATCAGATTACAACCCAGAACAAAGAGAAACATTGTCCACAGGAATGGCACAAAACGGTCCGCGTCGTGCTTGCCAATGCATGGCCTGGCGACTTCGTCCCGGATAAAAAGCAGAAAGACTTCCAGTAAATTCCAAAGTCGTCCTCGTACGGTACCCGCTCCTCGCAAACCTTTTTCCAGGACAACGAACAAAACGAGCACGATGAGAGCTACCGCAACTTCCAGCACCATGAACTTGGTAATTTTGAGTTCCAAGGGAAGAATGGTGCGATCAATAAGTTCGCTACCCGTTTTTGACTCATAGAGCGGTGTTTCCTGCAGAAATGGCTGAGGAATTGCCACATGCCCATGCGATCCTTCAGGCGCGAGGAATACTGGCAGATGGAAGTCTGGAGCATCCTCTACATGACCGAACAAATGTTGTGGTGCTAAAGGGTCGGACATAAATGAATTACTCTTATGTTAATTCAGCTTGGACTGTGTTCAGGTTTCGTAGTTCTACTTTGTTCGGCGTGAATTTGATGTACCAATTGGACCGACAAGTAGGTTTCGAGAGCTAAAGTCACCAAATAAAACACAATCAAGTAACTAATGAAACTTATATACTGTTTGCCTTCGCCTTGAATCGCCAACAACATGCAAACTGCCAACGCAGGCAGGATTCGCAACACCATCGCCAAAAGCATGCCTACCAGCGGCTGCTGCTGCCTGGTCTGCCACGACACGACTGCCAAAGCAACCAAACCCGCTGACGTGCATAACAAGGCTGCTGCACCAGCTTCCAAAAAACCATTCCGTCCTTGCAATACCAGGACACATGGCAATAACAAAGCACTCAATCCAAGGACCCCAGCCAGGAACGACTTCACACAAGTGTAAAAATCATTTCCACACCAGCCAGCCAATCGACTACAGGAAGGGCTGCTCACAAACGTGGGTTCCTTTTATAAGTTGAAATATGCCGTCTCTCAGGGCATTGCACTACTAACAGCAATTTGCCCCATATCATTTATCTGCAGGCGGTTTAATATCCTCTCCAGCAGGTAATTTACTTGTGCGTTCTTGGTTGGTTTTGCGAGTTATGTAAAGCAAATGTTTAATTGCTATCGCAAAGCCTAGTGCAAAGCCCAACAACATGAACACGAACTTCGTACCGAACTTCTTATCAAGCCAATAACCAACCAGGCCAGGCACGACCATCTCCAGGCAGATCGTCATAATGCGTGAAGACCATTCTGCAGCTCGGGCAGCAGGTGAACGGCCATCAGGCGGGCTAGTCATGCGTGGCTATCTGGGAATTCTATGCAAAGAATCAGGATTAAAAGGGGGCCAAAACACAGCCCACTTAACCCTCTCACCCTCATCTCACAATGGATTAACAGCCCCGTGATGCGGGTTAATTTAGTTGGCAAGCAAGAATGCGCAAAGGGGAATTCGTGCAATTTTTCACAAAGTCTTGTATCAAATCGCAAGTCTTTATTTAGCAGGGCCTTACGCTAGTCAAACGGGTGGCTCCAAATCGGCTTTCCAAAGCGTTTTACGAAGCCCATAGCAAACCAGCAACACGATCTCCTTGACAGCAAACCACATCCCGTTAACCCTTAATACATAAAGACTTACATCCCAAAATACCTCGAAAATTTTGCTTTTTCCGACAATACTGATTAGAATAATCGGAGTGGATTTACGGTTCCTTTTGGAGATCCCCACAGGTTACGGAACAAAGGCCAACCAACTTATCGGGCCTCTGTTCTACGGACTACCTGAGGGAGGTGCAACGCTTGTGAGTCTGCCCTACCTCCGACTGGTAGAGGGAATACCGGTTGGACTTCCGTGCATAGCTTGCAGGTGCATCTTGATGCCATCCTGCCAATTCTGCCCGGCCAGTACTTTTTTTCAGGGATGAAGTCCCCATTCTTCGGAAGCTTGCCCCAGGCCCCGAAGAACCTTCCTGCAAAGCGGAGGCTCGCACCTAATGACGGCCGCCACACTACGATCTCGAACAGCTAAAGATCTCGCCCAATTGGCACGCCAAAACGGCATTGCCGGTTGGCACTCGATGCGTAAAGAAGAATTGGTTTTGGCATTGATTAAAATTGCCAAAAAAAGAGGTGCCATCGCCCAACTTTCCAACGGCAAATCGCCCGACGCGAGTGCCAAAAACTCTCTATTTGTTTCTGGTGCAACGAGACCTACTAAGAAGCAGGATTCAAAAATACGCCGCAAGATCGATTTGTTGCAGCGC
>CAWWCC010000335.1:0-2631 GCA_963935315.1 uncultured Planctomycetaceae bacterium
AGTTGGTTTGCAATCATTCGCGCGTCGTAACAGACCGAGGCGTTTACGTCTGCCCCATACTACTAGACTCCCCCGAAGCCAACTTGGGAGATTCGTTTGAGGAAGCCAGTCAGCCCTATGCACTTCGTCATGGGGCTTGTTATACGTGCTATCAGTACGGAGCCATCTGTTCCAACGCTTCGAGTGCCGTGCGTGGAGAGTCATGAGAAGTTTTTAACACAAACGTGAATCGCCTAAATGGCTTTCTGGATGTTGGCAGACGTTTTTGCGCCATGCCCTTGAAAACAGGGGATTCCAAGCCGTCCTCGACCGTATTGAACAACGGCTCTGCCGTCACCGGAGGGGCCACACAGTGCAACGTGTAGGAGTATGAGGTGCCAAAATGTTGGGTGTCGAGAGAAAATTCTGCGCTGGAAGGACGCTAAGGTGCCGGGGCAGGAGCTTAAAACCTTATTTCTGCGAGTTAGGAGGGGGGGCATGAATTGGGGCTGATCGTCAAAACATGAGAATTTTCCCGATGTGCTACACACGGGAGGGAGACGCAATCTGTTGTAATGAGCGACATCCGAGCCTGAAGTGGTTCTAGGTAGAACCTTATGGGAAACATGGATTATTGCTTTTCCGGATCACCGTTGTCGTGGTTCTGGTGCAGCAAGTTGTCTGTCACACTGTTGGGGGACTGCTAATGTTGGGTTTTCGTTGTGATCCACGTTTTGCTTCGTTCCCTGTCTGCGTATTTTGCCTCTCAGCGATCTTCTCTTCGCGAGTTGGCCAAAGCGTGTGGCCGTCACCATTTGGCGAATCTTTCTCCCCAGCCTACTGGCTAAAAATCGCCGATTCTGCTTGCCAGCTGCCTTTACTCCCAGCTACCGCTCTGCGCAGCCGAGGTAGATACACTTCCTTATCGTGCAAGAAGTCTTGTTAAGACTCGATAAATCGATGAAGGGCAATCTATGGGATGGAAAAAAGGGGAAACCTATCTCATAACAGCCCTGTGAAAATTGCTTGCCCTTTTTCCTTTCCCTGAATCTCAGCATGGTCGTCGTTGGGAAAGATTGGTAGAATCTTGCGATCTTTCTGTAAGGCTTGGTGGGCCCGAAATGTTCAAGGTCCGGTTAAGGTCTGCCATTTTCGTAAATCAACATAGGGTCATGCTGTGCGGTTTTTTCGAATTCTTTTTTTGTCAATCCCCATATTATCGGTTCCTGCCATGGCACCTTGCCAAGAATCCAAGTTGCAATACCCGGAAACGCGTCGTGTGGATCAGGTAGATACCTTCCACGGTGTGGAAGTTTCTGACCCCTATCGATGGTTGGAAGAAGACCCCCGTAATTCTTCAGAGGTTGCAACTTGGATTGAATCGCAAAACAAGGTTGCCCGAGAGTATCTCGATGCAATCCCCTCACGCCCAATGTTTGAGGATCGCCTCACCAAACTGTGGAATTATGAGCGTTACTCTGTTCCAGAACAAACAGCAGGTCGCTACCTCTATTTTAAGAATGATGGTCTACAGAACCAGTCGGTACTCTACGTATCCGAAGGCTATGTTGAGCCAGGGCGCGTGCTCATTGATCCAAACACCTGGTCTGAGGATGGCACGATTTCACTGGGTTCTGTAGAGGTTAGCGATGATGGGCGTTATCTAGCGTATTCCCGGAAGGAATCAGGTTCCGATTGGTCGACCATCTATGTTCTGGATATCGATAATGAAAAAAGTTTCGATGACAAATTGATGTGGACGCGATGGGGTAACATTGTCTGGAGTGCAGAAGGAGATGGGTTTTTCTACACACGGTATGCCCAACCTGAAGAAGGACAGCAATTCCAATCTTCGGTTACTAATCCCATGATCTGTTTTCATCGTCTCGGAACGGATCAAGTCGATGATAAGATAGTTTACCGTCGGCCTGATAACCCCACATGGAGCTTTTGGCTACAGCTGTCGGATGACGATCAGTACCTGATTTTGACAATCGGGCGCAGTACGGATCCTCAGAATCAGGTCTGGTATCGGTCGGCAAGAGAGCCGCTGGATTCTCAATGGGCACCTCTTATTGAGGATTTTGAAAACGAATTTGAGTTCGTGGGCAATAGTGCTGGTAAGTTTTACTTTTTTACAGACTACGAAGCACCCACCAAGCGCGTGGTGGCAATGGACATCCGGCAACCGGGACGAGACCATCTAGAAGAAATCCTGCCCAAAAGTGATGCGACTCTGCGAAGTGTGAGCCTGCTGGATCAGGACAAATTGATAGCGAACACCATGCGCGACGTAGTATCCCAGGTAAATGTGTATTCGCTGGAAGGAAATCTCCTCAACACAGTGGAACTGCCAGGCGCAGGTTCGGCACATGGATTTGGCGGCCGCATGTCAGATGCCGAAACATTCTACTCCTTTACCAGTTACAATATGCCAACATCCATCTTTCGCTATGATCTGACGACTGGCAAGAGCGAGCAAATTCGCGCTCCACAAGTGGATTTTAATTCGGAGGATTATGAAGTCCGTCAAGCATTTTATGAGAGCTCCGATGGTACCAAGGTGCCTATTCTGGTGACCCATCGGCGCGGGGTGGAGCGGAATGGAAACAATCCGACACTTCTTTATGCTTATGGTGGTTTTAATATTTC
>CAWWCC010000336.1:0-2611 GCA_963935315.1 uncultured Planctomycetaceae bacterium
TATCGTCGGCAGCGTCAGATGTGTATAAGAGACAGCGCATACATGAATTGGTCGATGCCACTTTTCAGGTGATGATGAAGTTGACGTTATTGATCATTCGACTGGCACCGGTGGGTGTGTTTTTCCTGATGCTTTCGGTCACAGCTACGCAGGGGGCTGGCATTTTTCGAACGCTCGGTTGGTACATGCTTACCGTGACATGTGCGCTGGCCGTACATGCATTGATTGTACTACCTGGGATACTGCACTTTGTGGCCAAACGCAATCCGCTGGAGTATGCCCAGGCCATGAGTCCAGCACTACTCACGGCTTTTAGTTCTGCCTCAAGTAATGGAACTTTGCCGTTGACCCTCACCAGTGTCGAAAAGCGAGCTGGAATCAGTAACCGGGTCGGTTCGTTTGTGCTCCCTCTTGGTGCCACGGTCAACATGGATGGTACGGCCCTCTACGAGGTTGTGGCCGTTTTATTTATTGCACAGTTGACCGGGCATGATTTGGCATTATCGCAACAAGTTGTGGTAGCGATTACGGCACTTCTGGCCAGCATTGGTGCTGCCGGAATCCCTCACGCGGGGTTGGTGATGATGGTGATCATTCTGCAGGCAGTCGGTCTTCCCACCGAAAGTCAAGGGCTTATTATTGCCGTCGATCGTGTGCTCGATATGGGGCGTACAGCCGTGAATGTTTGGAGCGATTCGTGTGGTTGCGCCGTGGTAAGTCGTTTGGAGACGCAGGAAGCAGAGTCTCCCAAGGCATACGTTTCGCGAGAGGGCGATTTGAATATTTAGGCCTGTTGCGATTTGGCAGAAAAACGATGCCTTGACGGGCGATTCGAGCCGAGTAGACTCGATGGATTATTGGGCCCGTGGCGGAATTGGCAGACGCGCATGCTTGAGGGGCATGTGCCCGCAAGGGCGTGCTGGTTCGACTCCAGTCGGGCCCATTTGTTTGGTCATAGCGACTTTCCGTTGGAAAGATCGCTATGACGAAAGGTGGGGTGTTTGGTCATAGCTGCTTTCTGTTGGAAAGATTGCTGTGACGTTAGGGCGAGGCTGTCTTGAGACTGAGGCTGTCTTGAGACTGAGGCTCGTGAGCGATAGTTGTCGTTTGTCGGGCTTTTCATTTTTCTTTGGCTCGCTTGAATGGCGAGCGATGTAGACAATCTGTGCTTGGTGTCTACAATTCCAACATTGAGTAGTAAACCAAGGCTGGCCCCTTTTGCTCGCTACCCGCTACAATCCTGAACGTCCTAGGCAATCCTGAACGTCCTGGGGAATCTGTGAGCTGATAGTGCCAAAACGACTCGCGCTGTAGGAGCGGATAACGATGCTGAACCAAGTGATGCAAGACGCCATAAACGAACAGTTCAATAATGAACTGTTCGCATCGTATAGTTATTTGGCGATGTCAGCATGGTGTGAGCACAAACAGTTTACTGGGTGCGCCCATTGGCTGCGTTTGCAGAGTGATGAAGAACGGGTGCATGCCATGAAGTTGCATGACTTTTTGATTGCACGCAATTGTCGGGTGACGTTCCGAGAGATTGCCAAGCCCGATAACGATTTTGAATCAATTGTTGCCGTGTTTGAAAAATCTCTCGCACAGGAGCAGGTTGTGACGGGACAAATTGATTTACTTTACGAACTTGCTTTCAAAGAAAAAGCGTTTGCCGCTTTGGTCGAGCTGGAGTGGTTTATCGCGGAGCAAGTAGAAGAAGAAAAAGCCGCGCGCGAAATTGTTCACAAATTCCATATGGTAAAAGACGACCCCGCTTCGCTCTTGGATCTCGATCGTGAGCTTAGTGCGCGCGTTTCCGAAGAGGGGGAAGCGTAAAACCGGGTTAACTCAAGTTTGTGGAATAGAGTTGCTGCCAAGGTGAGGTGATCGAGGCCACCGCACTCCCCGAGTCATATTCGTAGGCTCCCCATTCCAGAAAGAGAAACAGGATCGTGATCAAAAGCGCAATCAGAGACACGATCAGCATCATGGTATAAACGGTTAACTGCGGCTTTTTGGTGATGACGCTCGGTACGTTAACCGACTCTAAGTTTGGTTGCGACATTGTCGTTCTCCTGAATCTGTCCCTGTTGAAACTTGCGAAGGACGCGACCGACAGCCCGATCCGGTTCAGTCTTCATGATCTCAGCGCGCCCCAGGTAGTTGGGTCCGCGAAAGATTTCAATCGTATGCCCTGGCTTCAAGCCGTCGTCGGCTCCGATGGTGACTTCAATGAGTTGGGCACCGGCCGTACGGTGCATCGCACTGACCACCCCACGTACCGTGGGCACGACTTCATCGGGCGATGTATTGGGGTCGATCCCCTTGGATCGAAGCAAGCTCGTTTGTTCTCCGACTTCCTGGGCTAATTGGATATTACGTTCGGTGAGTAAGGTCAACTTGCCCTGGGCCTGATGCAATTCGTCGGTGGCTTTGAGGGCAGCTACGAAGGCTTCGTCGCGTGCTTGTTGATTTATGCGTATGTCTTCGCGGAGCTTCTCGACTTCTTCGGTCAGTTTTTCATTGGTTGCTTGAGTCGATGCCAGAGCCGCCGTATTGGCTGTCTCTTATACACATCTCCGAGCCCACGAGACGGACTCCTACCTCGTATGCC
>CAWWCC010000337.1:0-2608 GCA_963935315.1 uncultured Planctomycetaceae bacterium
ATTTGCCAGAGCAAGAAATTGCTGATCCGCATTTCGCCCGCTGTGCGCACCAATAAATCAGGATCTGCCATGCCCGCTGTGTAAAGATGGTCTGTTAGGGTCTGTTCGTTGATCTGGTCAGCCGATAGCGTGCCTGCAGTAATCTTTTGACTGATCGCCTGAACGGCGTCAACCAACTCTGCCCGTCCGCCATAATTGATGGCCAGAGTGAGCCACATTCCGCTATTCTGGGAACTCATTTCGACCGTTTTGTCGAGTTCTCTCAAGACCTGATCCGGAATGTTCGTGCGGCGGCCCAGTGTGCGAACTTGCAGATTATTGTCCATGATTGGCCCGCGTTGTTCGATCATGTACTGTTCCAGCAAATGCATCAGGAAGTCGATTTCCTGCTGTGGCCGTTTCCAGTTTTCGCTGGACAGGCAGTAGAGCGTCAGTTGCTCCATGCCAATGGTGGCGCTTTCTTCGGTAATCTTTCGTACCGTATCGACGCCACTACGATGGCCTTCGATGCGTGGTAAATTTTGACGCTCGGCCCAACGTCCGTTGCCGTCCATGATAATGGCGATATGACGTGGCCATCGTTCACGCGGGATATTGATAAGTCGCTCAGGAATATTGTCTAGGGACATGAGTGAATGCAGGATAGAGTCCTGAAAGTGATTCAATACGATCGATTGCTCTGCTCCAGGATCCTTGTAGCTACCCTTTATCGTTGGAGGCGACACATTTTATAAAGCGATCGTCTGGCGACGTGCTGGGCCGACCGAAACCATCTCGACAGGCACACCTACCAATTCGCCCACACGCTTAATATATGCAATTGCGTTGTCGGGAAGATCTGCTGGTGAGCTAGCACTGGTAAGATCTTCGTCCCAGCCAGGGAGAGTTTCGTAAACAGGTTCCACCCGACGTATATCATCCACATGACTAGGGAATTGATTGGATTCCTGGCCATCCAGCTTATACGAAGTGCAGATTTTTAATTCATCGAGTCCACTTAATACGTCCAGCAACATGACGCAGATTGAGTTGGCACCACTAAGCCGTGTTGTGTAGCGTACTGCGACCGTATCAAGCCAACCACATCTTCTTGGTCGTTTCGTGACTGTGCCGTACTCATTGCCCTGGTCACGAATACGTTGGCCTATCTCGTTATCTTGCTCTGTGGGAAATGGGCCACCCCCAACTCGGGAAGTGTAGGCTTTGACGATTCCCAAGACCTTATTTATATATTGGGCAGGAACTCCTGAACCTGTGGAGACACCCACACCTGAACTGTTGCTGCTGGTCACAAAAGGATATGTGCCATGATCGACGTCGAGTAGAGCACCTTGAGCTCCCTCAAAAAGTACTTTTTTGCCTTCTTCCATCGCAGAGAGTAGTAATTCTGTCGTGTCAGCGACAAAAGGTTCCAGGCGACTTGCATAGGCCGAATACTCTTCGTAAATCTCCTTTGCGTCCAAGGGCTTAAATTTATTTGAGCCATACATGGCAGTCAGTAAATTGTTTTTTACGTCCACATTGTGTTCTACTTGTTTGCGGAACGTATCACGATACATGTCTCCCAGGCGGATGGCATAGGAACGCCCTACTTTGTCACGGTAGCAGGGACCAATGCCTCTCCCAGTGGTGCCGATGTTTTCGCCGTCGGCGGTATTTTTGTCGAGCACCTGGTCCTCAGCAAAATGCCACGGATAAATCACATGTACCCGGTCGCTGATTTTGAGATTGTCGTAATCTTCGACATTCCGGCTGGCGAGTTCATCGAGTTCATGAATGGCTTTTTGAGGGTGTAGGACCACACCCCCGGCGATAACACAGGTAACCCCCGGTGTAAGCACTCCACTGGGTAACAGAGATAATTTGTAAACCTCTTCGCCTACGACGACAGTATGTCCTGCGTTTGCCCCTCCTTGGAAACGCACAACCATATCATGGTCCTGAGTTAGGATATCGACGATTTTTCCTTTGGCTTCATCGCCCCATTGCAATCCGATGACACACGTTCCGGGCACAGCTGCTCCTAGAGAGTTGACTATTCTATGTTTAGGAATTGATTTTTGTACGACACAATTGTTGGCTATAAAGACCCTGGCCCTGATCAGCCCTAGATCCCAGCAAGCCCAAGATCACAACTATAATCCCAAGATCCAAGTAATACGTAAGGACTCAAGACATGCTTTGTTCGTCCCTATGGAAGGAAATCTACGGATTGAAATCCCTGTCAGGAAATCCAGTGAGGGAATCTCCCACGCTGAATGCAAACGGGCTATTGTAGCCGAACTGTGGCGTAAGAAAACGGGCCTGTAAAATGATTGCTCTGGAAGCAACCTCTCCCAGGAGCCAAAATCCTGGAGAACCTTCTACAGGGGCTCAATCCGGGGAAAAAAGTTGGCCTTGCTGCCAATTTCAATCCAAAAGCAGTTTCTCACTGAAAAATGGAGTATAATTCTCGCCAGTATGGACCACGTCACGTTTTACACAGTTTTGACTTTGCTGATTGTTGGTCTTTCGGCCGGCTGGATCATGACTTTGCTGGGTTTGCCGGGAAATTGGGTCATGGTGGCCGCTGCCGCCTTGTATGTCTGGTTGGCCCCCACGGACGGTG
>CAWWCC010000338.1:0-2598 GCA_963935315.1 uncultured Planctomycetaceae bacterium
GGTATGGACTGTGTGATGGATGCCACGGTTGTGAAATTCGCCTGCCAGGTAAGAAAATCGGTTCCATCAACATCGCCATCTTTATCAGCATCGCCATGATTAAAAGCGGCTCTCAAGTCCACACCATAGTGTGTATTCCAAATAGTAAGATCTGGCAGTCCGACAGATCCATTGACATCAAAATCTCCTGGCGTCGTAGTGACATCAACGAAAAAATTATCAAGGGCAAAGTACGCAGGCGTGTTCATGCCGAACTGTCCGCTGTCCGTTGAGGACAGTCGAAACGAAAGTTTTCTGACGTCAAGATTGGCGAGCGGCGTGAGGTCCACTTCGGTCCATTGGTCAAGGATATAATCCTCAGCTGAGTTAGCGAAACGATAGTCAGCCAGGTAGAGCGATACATTTCCTACGACTGTATCAGCCACATTAAGGCCATTCACGGTCAGCAGAAACCAATCAGGATCATTGCCCGAAAGTCCTCCAAATTTTTTCGCAAAGCCATCTCCTGTCTGCATGCTGAGTGCAGCGTAAGTCGTGTTGGTAATTTGAACGCTGGTGGGGTTGGAATTTACTGGCAACGTGATTTCTGGGATAATTCCCCCACCTGCATCAAAGCCACTGAACGCGATCCCGTATTTTGCAGAGCCTGCAGCTCCGCTACCGGCAAATGCGCTATATTGGTTTGCTGCACCTGGAGTTGTCGTATCGGTTGTTTGGGAGTAGGCCCACCCCTGCCAACAACAGGTGCTGGTAATATTTGTGTATAGATTATTAAAATCCATGCCATAACTCACAAAACCACCAGCCAAGTCTGAGCCGTTATAGAAGTCAGACGATACGAGGGGGAGTTCTTCAAAGTCTATCTGTACGTTGGCAGCATACAAAGAATTTGAGAGTGTGAATGACAGCATGAAGAGATAATCTTTTGTTGATAGGTGTAACTTCATTCCCAGCCTCCATTCAATTCACCACCAGCACGTGTGCAGAGAGCAGCTAGTACACTGGGCGTGATTTGTTCACTGAGAAATATTATTGAGCCATTGCAAGTAACTCCGTGCGCACCTCCAGGGTGCTCGCTGCGCATATCATTTTCGAATAAGGGAGCTGCATTGATAGCAAAGGCCTGATCAAATATATTGCGACCATTAATCCATTCGCCATCAGCAAAACGAGAGTCTTCTCCCACAATTAAGGTATAAGATGTGCCATCGGAAATTTCAGGGATGCGGATGGCACGATCGATCAACATCACGCCTTTTGCTGGATTGTTGGGACTGTTAATCCTTTCACCATATATTCCGCCGTAATGTGTTAGTCCCCGTGTGGTTTCTGATGTAGAGGCTAAAGAATGCGCAGAAGGACAATTAAAAACTGGCAGATGGGTCTTTGCTGCTATTGAATTGTCCGGATCATCGAAAGGTTTCGTGAAATCCAGTTGGTTGTAGAGCGATTGTTGCTCCAGGAAGGGTAGTAGATAGGCCGACCAGGCCCATTGTCGCTGAGTCGTGCCCCCCCATGGCCGCCATTCGATACAGCCAATCGGAAATGCCCCGTGTTGTTCGTTGTAGTGCTGCAAACCTAGTCCAATTTGTTTGAGATTATTTTGGCAGGTTGTGCGGCGGGCAGCTTCGCGCGCTGCTTGTACTGCAGGCAGCAGCAGTGCCACGAGAACCCCGATGATAGCAATGACTACCAGGAGTTCTGCCAATGTGAAACCGCCAGGGTTTCGATCGGATTGCACATTGTGGGCTTGAGGGGACACCGTAAAGCCAAAGGGGATGCGTGTTGTTAGGATTGCGGACTCATGATGGCAGGTGGCCAGTAATCTGGCGGTAGCCATGCAAAAATTCAACGCAAACGAAACGTACTAACGTGGCGGCCGACCCTCGCGGTATGCCACAAGTCAACGTGTTGGTAGGTCTTCTGACTTCCGAGCTTACTTTGCAAGACGTGCCTTCTCACCCTACTCGATGGGCAATGGCCGTTTGAAAGTCTCGCAAAATACTCGGTTACAGCGGCGGGGCCGTCCCGGAATTGCACCGGAGTTCCCTGTTTGTCGGCAGGTAGCAAACCGCTATGTGTTGGACCCAATAGAGTAAAACCCTTATGGAACCACAAAACATAGCAAAATAAACCTGTCCAACCACCAACACACGATTTTCATGTGTGAGCCAATTTTATTCCCAGGTTGTCAGTTTGTCAAAACCCCCAATGGATAGGAACCTGCACCATTTGTCGTAAGAGTAAGCTATTGCGGATCTTGGGTCCGGAGACTTTTTTTTGAAAGCGAATTGCCGTCACAGCATAGTGCCGTTGACCCAGATTCCATAGCCACGGTTGCTCGCAGAGGATGGTGTGAATATTTGTAGCAATATGTGGATCTTCGCTTAGTAGTGCTTGCAAGCGGAACGGATTGAGGCCCGTAAAAAAGTTTTTCTGGCTGATCATTTGCTGCAACTGAAAAGCCAAATTTTTTCCCGTCAGTGTTGGCAGGGAGGGTGCCGTATCCGAAGAGGCAAAATCAGTAATCAGCAGGACAGATCCGCCCTCTGCAGTCAGATCGTGCGATAGCCTTAAGTGGCGTTGGTGAATGGCAGT
>CAWWCC010000339.1:0-2595 GCA_963935315.1 uncultured Planctomycetaceae bacterium
ACCTGTTCCGGACGCAGCTGTAGCCGCACCGCCACTGGCTGCATCCCTTCCGCTGGAAAAAACTTCGCGGATCTTACTGGCTGAATTCGCATTGGCTACTGGCCCTAACTCTTCATTACGCTGGCAACCAAACAGCAATGGCAAACCCAATAAAATGAGCATCCCATAGCGAAGTGCGGCAACATAAATCTTCATATTTGTTTTTATGCAAATCATAAACTTAAAGCCCTAAAACCTGGGCAGAAACTTTGATCTCGCCGAGGTCCAATGTTTCGCCAGCCACAATTTCCAGGCTTGCTTGCCCCTTACGACTGGTCTTCGTCTTGCCGACCGACAAATCGCGGAGATTACCCTTGGATTCCTGCCAGAAACTAAACACTCGCTTACCCGCAGGGATGTTCTTGATTTCAAAATTCCCCTTGGCATCCGACACGGTCATGTATGGGTTGTCTCGAATCAGGACATAAGCCTTCATCCACGGATGCACATTGCAGGCGATCTCGGCCGGATAATACTCCGCCTTTTCAAATACTTTTATGAGTGGCTCGTCATTGGAAACTTGATCGTTGAACCGAGGATTAAACCGGAGTGTAGTGGCGTTTGTGTTATGGCCTATGCCTGGATCAGAATTCCTGATTTCTAAAGTTTGTGAAGTGCGTACGGTAAGCGTATGTGGCTCAAACCGACACCCTTTGTTGTAGAGGACGACAGGTTTTTCATCCGGTTTCGCGAGGTCGGGATGCACTTCAATCTTTTTGCCCTTCTTAAGGTACAAGTAAACAAAAACATTACTGAGGCCACCCTTCTCACCCACGAGGAGATTCTCTTCGACCAATTTGTTTTTGCTACAGAAATCAACATCCTTATTCACATTGATACTCTCTGGACTCACAGGCGTGTCTGTAAAAACAAAACGCCCTTTGAGCGATCCCCATTCACCTGCATACGTATCCAGGGCCACCAGGCTACTGGTAAGGGTGATCAACAGAGTCCAAATAATTTTTTTCATGGTTCTCTCGCTCCCAAGCATTACCGACTGGCAGACTTGTTCCCATCCGCCGCCGATGCCTGGGGAGCATTCTTTTCAGCAGCTTCTTTGACAAGTGACGTGATTTCAATCTGACGTCTCGAATAGGTATCGAAGTTCATCAACAGATCAACCAAGCCTTCAACTTGCTCGATACTTGTCCCGCGAAACAACGTCTCAGCAATTCCAGGCGCACCGGGCTTGTATGGAATATTAACAGGCATACCCGTGTAGGGCAAAATACGTTTCGGATTAGCTACCCAATTGCGCAAGTATTCAGGACGCAGGCGACGATGCACA
Organism: uncultured Planctomycetaceae bacterium; assembly: GCA_963935315.1. Taxonomy (GTDB): domain Bacteria; phylum Planctomycetota; class Planctomycetia; order Pirellulales; family Lacipirellulaceae; genus Bythopirellula. The sequence continues at coordinate 1,328 of CAWWCC010000339.1, forward strand.
TCCGCCAAGTTGGGCCCAAAGGTTGTAGCATCTCCTGCTGGCTGGAAATCTTCTACGGCATGGCATTTCACGCAATAGTTGCCATTCACCACGACATCCATCGCACTTTGCATGCGGTCTGGATAATCAGCCTCTTTGTCCTCCAGGTAACTAGCTCGCTGCTGTGATTTGTATTCGTAAGGGAACTGAGCATCCGAGACAGCGGCAAAGTAGTTTACCAATTTGGCCGCATCGTCTGACGACATATGGAAATTCGGCATTCGCATCACGGCAGCCGGACGAATTGCAGTTGGATCCATCAGGAAGGCATGCAACCAATCGGTCTGCACTTTTTCACCCTCATCCATCAAAGGAGGTGGCAACCAACCCCAAGCTTCTGAACCTTTAGCGGTGGGGTTTGTTTCATGAACATGGGCTATTACCCGAGGGAACAAGTAGCGAGCCAAATCACCACCCCAGGCAGGATAAGCTGACCCATTGGCAGGCCCATAACCATCTTTTGCCGCTGGGACCATAAGATCCTGAATGCCCACTAGCCATGGCACGCCTTCCACCAAGGCATCCTTCCATAATTTCAGCAGATAGTAGGGCTCCGATTCATCATCATCGGGTTCAATGGGTATTCCACCCTCGTCAACAAGTTCTGGCAATCCTGTCTCCTGACTCATCAACGGCTGCCCATGCAAGGCTGCATGCAGTAGCCCACGTGCGTCCTTCTGTTTGGAAATCGCAATCTCTTTATCCGAGAAAGCCTTCGCCAGGAATGGATAATCATTAACTTGACTGGGTTCATCAAACTGCCCGGATTCAAAGGCAATTTGCCACTGTTCCATTTCGAGTGTATGGCAGCCGGCACAATTAAATCGCTCAAGTACCTGCCGACCCGCCACGATCGCTTCCTGACGTGGATCCGGACGATAAATATATTTGTCAGCTGGCGCTTCATTCACCAAACCGAGTACGAATGTGATCACCGCTTCGCGCTCTTCCGCGTTGAACGGGAACTTAGGCATCCGCAGTCGTTCGTTGTAGCCTTTATTTTTGGTGGTCTTATAGTCGTAACTACGTGGCATGCGGAGTTTTTGCCAAATAAAACCATCACGTGAATGCGAACTGAGAGCTTGAATGTAGTAGCTCGTATCGGGATCAAAGTCGGCTGGATCAAGATGCCCATGCTCCGCATGACTTTCTGCGTGCCCTACCCCATCGCCTTCATGCCCATGCCCCTGTCTCTTATACACATCTCCGAGCCCACGAGACGGACTCCT
>CAWWCC010000340.1:0-2517 GCA_963935315.1 uncultured Planctomycetaceae bacterium
TGCTGGAACCGATCAGGGGACGAATGGTTTCGATGATGATGGACTCCACGGCACTGACGATGTCGGAGAACGTGAAACGTCTCCTCCCTACGATGTGCCCTTAAGCGGTATGCAAGTCAAATTCCGTATCTACGAGCGTGACACCCGTCAGATTCGCGAAGCAACTGTCACAAAGAATTTTTCAGACTAGTTGTGAGTTTCGAAAGTACCCTATTCTTTTTCACAACGCGCTTCTTCATCTTGTCCCTTCTATGCACACCATCCGTCTGCGACACCCTTGGCAATGTGATTCCACCTCAGTGGGTGTTTGCTGGTCTCGCCCCTTCAATTGGCCCGCCGGAATGCAACCGCGTGAGAAAGCCCTGCTGGTGATAGATGGGCTGCCCGAATCGGCCAGGGTGCTGCTTGGTGACCGACTATTGGTTGCCGAGCAGGGAGGAGAATTCGACATTACCGAATTCATCTCTCTCCACAATCGCCTGGCGATCGAACTCGCCGGGGGCACACCCACCAGCGAAACCGAGTGTCCTTTTGAGGTGCGCCTGGAGATTTCCGCAGCATAGGGCATCAACCAGCACGAATACCATTTGTGCTTTCTTCCTGGTATCATTTGTAGGATTTGTCCAATACGTAGAGCCATTTCATTCAGGTCACCCTATGCGCATGCTCCTCACGTTCTTGCTGTCGTCGATTTTTGTCTCCTCAACCACTTTTATTGACTCAACCACGGCAGTAGAGAATCGGCTGACACCAGAGCAAATCGCTGCAGGCTGGATATCGCTATTCGACGGCGAAACACTCTTTGGATGGAAACCGACCAGCGACGTGGATTGGCAAGTTCGAGAAGGCGCCATTCAAGCATCCGAGGGCAAAGCGGGTTGGCTGATGAGCACCAGCCAGTTTGCCGACTACGAGTTGCACCTAGAATTCAAAGCACCAGCAACGACCAATAGCGGCATTTTTTTGCGGAGTTTGCTGAACCCAAAAAATCCCACCCACGACTGCTACGAAGTCAATATTGCCCCTGCCGACAATCCATTTCCGACAGGCGCGCTCGTCGGTCGTAAAAAGTGGGAGTCCGATTTGCCTTGGACGTCCTATCCACCACCTAATGTCTTACAAGATATAGAAGTGCTGGATAGCTGGGACGGCCACTGGCACGTTTTTGATATCACGATGATGAGAAACAAGGTGCGCATTCAATGCGATGGCCACCTGTTTCATGAATACATTGATCCACAACCTCGATTAGCGGGTTACATAGGACTGCAGTTTCGAGAAGGCGAAATTGCTTTTCGCAATATTCGACTTAAACCTCTGGGCACGAAGCCCCTGCTGAACGGCAAAGACCTGACAGGTTGGAATACGGAGCGGGCTGAAGCCAGTCGGTTTGAAGTGACGCCTGCGGGTGAGCTGCGCGTGCTAGATGGACGTGGCCAAATCGAGAGCAAAGCGAGCTTTGCTGACTTTGTCTTGCAGACAGATTGTTATATTAATGGCGATGCGCTCAATTCGGGTATTTTTTTTCGTTGTATTCCACGTGATTTTATGATGGGGTACGAATGCCAGATTCATAACGGTAAGGTCGACGGCGACCCTACCCAACCTCAAGATTGTGGAACGGGTGGAATTTTTCGCCGCCAGAATGCACGCCGCATCGTGGCCCAGGACCGCCAATGGTTTACGATAACGCTGGCAGCCGAAGGCCCTCATATGGCTGCTTGGGTCAATGGCACCCAGGTAAGCGATTGGACCGACACGCGTGCACCCCACGAAAATCCGCGGAAGGGATTACGTCTGGAGCCAGGTACTCTGGCCCTGCAGGGCCACGATCCCACAACCGACCTGCGGTTCAAGAATATGCGGCTTGCAGAGCTGTCGGATGCCAAGGATTAAGCATGGGCACGCTCCAGGGGATCTCCGTCATCTTGCCGCGAGAGACAGCAGCCGTATTCTGCCCGCTTGTCAGGGACTGCCTGGCGAACCACAATGGTCTTCTGGTGTCTGGCCTCCAGGTCGGATTTTAAAGTATTTATTTGACGGAGTGGATGGAAATTATGCCCAGTTGTGTGCTCGCGTATTCGGGAGGGTTAGATACCTCCGTTATCCTTGGTTGGCTTCAAGACGAAGGATACGACATACATGCGGTTTATGTTGATTTGGGACAGCCTTGCGAGGACCGAGAGGCCATTTTGCAAAAGGCACGCGACCATGGTGCTCTATCATCACAGTTAATTGATGCTCGTGAAGAATTGTGCCGTGAGTACGCTTTTCCCGTTTTGCAGTGGCAAGCCAAGTACGAAGGTATTTATCTCCTGGGGACTTCAATAGCTCGGCCGCTCATTTCGAAAGTCTGTCTGCAGGTTGCTCGCGAAGTGGGAGCCGAAGCGTATGCCCATGGTGCAACCGGAAAAGGCAACGACCAGTGTCGTTTTCAGTTGGCAGCCGAAGCACTTGAGCCGAGTGTGAAAATGATTGCACCCTGGCGGATCGCAAAATTGCGCCAGCAATTTCCTG
>CAWWCC010000341.1:0-2464 GCA_963935315.1 uncultured Planctomycetaceae bacterium
TCTCCTTCATAGCATCCAAAACGTTGATCCTCTATCAATGCATGGACTTGGTGAAGGGGGCTAGGTCACAGAGAGAACCATTTGGTAAGGTGAGTGTCCATAAAAGCGATAAGCACTTTGCCCATTGTTGAGTAGTTTTACGAAAGAGATTTTTACAATAGCTAATTTATTGGAGAGTCAAGATGTGTCCATTTCTCATGTCGATTTCAAAACTTCTCTATTCCTTTTCCATGGGTTGCATATGCACCAGGAAACAGTTTCCAGGTTGCAGGGCAGCGGCGTGTACGCTGCTCTTGGTCGCCTCTGTTGGGAAGGCCGATGAGGGGATGTGGTTGTTTAATGATTTGCCCATAGAGTCTTTGAAGCAGCAGTACGGCTTTGAGCCTACCCCTGCCTGGATTGAGCATGTGAGACTAGCATCGGTGCGTTTTAATTCGGGTGGTTCAGCGTCCTTTGTTTCGAGTCAGGGCTTGGTCCTTACCAATCATCATGTTGCTGCAGACACATTGCAAAAGCTGTCATCGGCTGAACACAATTACTTGGAGGGGGGATTTCTCGCAAACAGCCATGAGCAGGAATTAAAAACACCCGATCTTGAGCTCAACCAATTGGTGGCTATTGAAGATGTAACCGCAAGAGTCAATGAGGCCGTTGATGCTTCACTTCCGGCTAGCGAGTCATTTCGTGCGCGACGGGCAGAAATGGCAAAAATCGAAAAGGAGTCGCTGGAACAAACGGGGTATCGAAGTGATGTGGTAACACTTTTTGGTGGGGCGAAATATCATCTCTATCGTTATAAGAAATACACGGATGTTCGCCTGGTGTGGGCCCCGGAAGAGAAAGCGGCCTTTTTCGGTGGCGACGCAGACAATTTTGAGTACCCACGCTACAACCTGGATGTAACCCTGTTTCGAGTTTACGAAAATGGCAAGCCAGCAAGGATTAAGCACTTCCTGGAATATTCTGACAAAGGTGCCCAGGAGGGAGAACTCGTATTTGTTTCAGGGAATCCGGGAAGAACGCGCAGAATCCATACTGCGGCTGCGCTGAGGTACTTGCGGGATAAAAGTTTGCCGCGAGCCTTGGATCTACTTAGACGACGCGAAATACTGCTCCAACAATATAGTTATGAGGGTGAGGAGCAGCGCCGTCGTGCTCAGGAAGAACTTTTTGGTATTCAAAACAGGCGCAAGGCCTATCTGGGAATGCAGCGGGGATTGTTGGATCCAGCTTTTTTTGCCAACAAATTAGCATCCGAAACATCTTTTCGGGACCAAATCCAATCGCAACCAGAGCTTCAGCAATTTGGTCAGGCGTGGAAAAAGATTCGGACAAGTAAAAATCGGCTGGAGGCGCAGGCCAATCGATTGGCCAGTTTGAGTCGCTTGTCACGAGTCTATGAAATTGCCCAGGGTCTTGTGTTGATGGCAGCCGAAGATCAAAAACCCAGTGCGGAACGCTTGCGAGAGTTCAGAAGCTCGGCTCGTGAGTCGCTAGAACAGAAACTTTTTTCGAAGGCGCCGATTTACGAGGATCTTGAACGGGTGAAACTGGCTGATGCTTTGGCATACTGCGCACAGTTGCGAGGAGCAGAAGATCCCTTTGTCGTAAAAATTCTTGACGGCAAAGACCCATGGACAAGGGCAGCTGAACTTATCCAGGGCACACAACTAAAAGATGCCAGCTTGCGGCGCCAACTGGCGGCAGGAGGCCGTGAAGCAATTGCCAATTCCAAGGATACAATGATCCAACTTGCGCTAGTTATGGAGCCAGAGTATCGCGAATTTCGAGCGGTGAAAGATGAAGTGGAAGAGATAGAACGTAAAGCCTATGCCGATATCACCGCGGCGAAAATAGCCCTCGAGGGAACGTCGAGCTATCCCGACGCAACTTTCACTTTACGGCTCGCCTTTGGAACCGTACAAGGCTATACCGAACAGGGTCGGGAGGTTCCGGCTTGGACAACCCTGGGAGGCGCCTATGCCCACGAGGCGGCACACAATTCTCAAGGTGATTGGCGTTTGCCCAAAGTTTGGCACGAACATCGAGATTCGGTAAATCTAGATAGACCACTCAATTTTGTGTGCACTGCCGACATCATTGGTGGCAATTCAGGGAGTCCGGTGATCAACCGCGCAGGGGAGTTTGTCGGGATAATTTTTGATGGTAATATCCAATCGCTTACTGCTGACTATCTGTACACGGATAAAGTGTCCAGAGCCGTATCCGTCCATGCAGAAGGCATACGAGAAGCACTAAAAAATATTTACGGTGCGAAGCACCTGGCAGCGGAGTTGGGGAATTAGAGGATTGGACGGCTGATGGCACATGGGATGTCGATGAGATGCTCGACATGACAACACTCCTGTTTAATCACGATTGGATTGATTTCTACTACGCCAATCGTCAGTCTGTGGAGAAAGACCGGGGTGCAGAATTAAAAAGGATTATCGCCATCAAAGAT
>CAWWCC010000342.1:0-2459 GCA_963935315.1 uncultured Planctomycetaceae bacterium
TAGACGGGCCGACATTGGTGGACTTGCTGACGATTCCGATCACGCTCTTGATTGTCGTGGTATTCGGTACACTGTGTGGAGCCGGGCTGCCACTTCTGTTTCGCCGTCTCGGTGTGGATGAGGCCTTGATGAGCACGCCGTTTGTAACAGTGCTGATTGATATTGGTGGCATCATCATCTATATGATTGTTGCCCTGAAGATGATCGACGGCTTGTCGTAGCTGGTAGATAAAGCAACCAAGCTTTCACAACACCCCCTGCCCTTTGCCACGGTCGTATTTGCGACTTAAATATCCAGCAGAGGTTGACCCACGTACATCTGCAGCACTTGGCTTTGTACCTTGATAGCCCGGATGAGAATCCAGATTTGGTCACGGGTGAATTTTTCGGGATCCGAGCTGGCCAGATCTTCCAGTTCTTGTGTCATGGCAGCGTGTTGGTCGGTAGAGGCTTGTAATTTGAGTCTCACTTCTTTCCAAGTAGATTTTAACTTGGGCAACTCACGCAAATCCTCGAGCGATTCCTCTCCATTGGCAAGCAGCAGGCAAAGACGGGCCACGTCTTGAATCGATGCATTGGGCTGGAGTTCTTGTATTTTCCCGGCAAGTTCTTGGCAATTCATGATGAACCTCTTGTGCTTTTGCGCTAGAATCGTAGTCGCTTGGATCTGGGGCAACACTTGCTAGGGAACGGTTAAGCTGGCTTGTCTACTGATCGGGCCTGCTAAAAAGGGACCAACGAGTGGCGAGTGTCTGCAGCCCCCCCGTAATTGGGCGATTTTAGAAAAGTTTAGCTTACGTTTTCGTGCCAAGATGAAAGTAATTTTATCCTTTAAAAACAGGGCCTTAGGCACATTAGGCCAGGAGCACGGGCTGGCAGAACCCGCTCTCATGAATCGTGTCGAAGATACAGCACCTGAGGATGAATCCGGGCCAGGCACTTGCGGTTTCTCACAACGAGGCCCAACAATACCCCTGTTCCGACTGTTTTGCAGTTCCGACAATGGGGAATAGCGCAATAAAACCGAAAAGGATAGACACGATGCCAACTTTGGGAGTCAATATTGATCATGTCGCGACCGTACGGCAGGCGCGCATGACCAACGAGCCAGACCCGATTTGGGCTGCTACACTGGCCGAACTGGGTGGTGCAGATGGAATTACGATTCATCTTCGCGAAGACCGTCGACATATTCAGCAGCGAGATTTGTATTTGCTGGGGCAAACGGCTGCCGTAAAACTCAATCTGGAATTGGCCTGCAGTGACGAAGTGGTGTCGATTGCATGCGAAGCGCGGCCCTTCCAGGCAACACTTGTTCCTGAAAAGCGCGAAGAAGTGACCACCGAAGGAGGCCTGGATGTCGTTGGCCAACAGCAACGCATTACAGAAACGGTCCAGCGTTTACAAGATGCAGGTATCGTTGTCAGCCTGTTTCTGGATCCCGAGCCGGCCCAAATCGAGGCAGGCATGAAGACGGGTGCCACAGCAGTCGAACTTCATACGGGTGCCTACGCGCATGCCGCTGCCGAATTCTCAGCCGACGAGCAACTGCAAGTCTTATTGCAGGCGGCACAGACGGTCCATGCAGGTGGGCTTACCTTGCATGCTGGGCATGGACTTACCTACCGTAATGTTCGCCCCATAGCTGAACTCCCCCATATGTGCGAACTCAATATAGGTCATAGCATTATTTCGCGTGCCATCATGGTGGGTTTGGAGCAAGCGGTAAGAGATATGAAATTGTTAGTTAGCTGACGATTCAAGCACAAAAACCTGCTTCCGATCCAGGCCCTTTTAAGAAACCGGTTCTAGTCGCCCCTGCCACAAACGGTTATCATAGATAAAGTATCGCTAGACCTTTTTGAAGGAATGAACAGATGGGTACTAAAGGAGAAGCATTTGCCGGGTTGGCCGTCGCATTGGTGACACCATTTAGAGATGGCCAAGTGGATTACGATTTATTCCGCGATCAAATCGAATTTCAGATTGCCGCGGGTACAGGCACACTTTGTCCTGTGGGCACCACTGGAGAATCTCCCACGCTCTCGCACGAGGAGCACGAACGGGTCATTGCATTTGTCTGCGAGACGGCGGATTCACGCATTAAAGTGATGCCCGGTACTGGATCCAATAGTACGGACGAAGCCCTTCGTCTGACCAAGTCAGCCGAACAGGCAGGAGCCGACGCAGCCTTGCAGGTCGCTCCCTATTACAACAAGCCCACCCAGCAAGGATTTTACGAACACTTCAAATGCCTGGCCGAAAACACTGGTTTGCCCCAGTGCATTTACAACATCCCAGGTCGTACTGGCAAAAACATTGAGCCCGAAACGATCATCCGACTGGCCGAACTCGAAAACATCGACCTGGTCAAAGAAGCAACCGGTTCATTGGCCCAGGCCTCCGAGATACTCCACAGCGCCACCTTGCCCGTGGTGCGCGGTGCCGACAGCCTGCCG
>CAWWCC010000343.1:0-2412 GCA_963935315.1 uncultured Planctomycetaceae bacterium
GCGTGAAACGGTCGACGACATCAAACAGACCATCGACCAACTGGTAGATGAGCAGGACGTGGACTATATCAAGCTCGTAACTACGGGAATTGTAAATTTCGAACATTCGACCGTACGACAGTCACCGCAGTTTACCGTAGCAGAACTGACAGACCTGGTTCACTACGCGCACCAGCGAGATCGCAAAGTCGCTGCGCACTGCAGTGGCGTAGATGGACTTGAGATCGCTATTGAGGCGGGAGTCGATTTTATCGAGCACGCCTACTTTATCAACGATAGTTTGCTTTCTCGCCTGATCGACAAACGGTTAGTCTGGACGCCAACCTTTGTACCCGTTTACACACAGTATGCGCATAAAGAATGCGGCTGGCCTGAAGAGACGCTGAAGAACATGGAACAGATTTTAGCAGATCATAACCGTATGCTTCGTAAGGCTTTTGATCGTGGTGCAATACTCATGGCAGGCACGGACGCTGGGTGCCCGGGGGTGGAGATGGGAGCAGGATTGCGCACAGAACTGGCCTGTATGGCCAAGAGTGGGATCGACCCCAAACAATTATTGCGAATTGCCACGGTAACGAATGCCGAAATATGTGGAGCCAGGCAATACACAGGGCGGATCGAAGTTGGTGGAAAGGCTTCCTTTGGTATTTATCGACAACCGCCCTGGGAAGACATTCAGCACCTTGATTCGCTCGTCAACGTCTTTCACGAGCAGCATCAATTCCGGGGTGCGGCGTCGGCCATTTGACAACAATGACGTGGGAAGAAAACTGTGAGCAACTATTCCCTCATGAACCAATTGCTTTACGAAGGCAAAGCAAAGAATATCAAAGAGGCAGCGCGAGAGCACAAATCCTCGATTGTAGGCATGAACGCACTGCTGACGACGACGATGCCATACATGAAAGTAGTCATCGATGGGTTTGCCAAGGAGGAAGATCTCAAGCATATTAAGATGTGCGTGGGCGGATCTCCAGTCAGCGAGATGTTTGCAGAGGAAATAGGTGCCGATGGGTATGCAGCCGATGCGTCCTCGGCGGTTGAACTTTTTAATGGTTTTATCAGCGAGCAAGTCGCTTCAACTTAGAATTGCTTACACGTATTGCTTACACGTTGTAGCTTAATATTTTGGTCACTCACAATTTAAGTCGAATATGTCTAGCTCAAAAGAAATCGTCGCCCATCAATTCAAACCCTAACCAGAATCGATGACCGTACTTAGTAGCATCCTGGAAGATCCGCAAAAGTTCGCCTGCGGTGTCGAGTTGGTAACAACTCGTGGCACGATGGGCGAAACGAAAGCCGTACGTACACGGTCTTTCGCAGGCGATCTTGCTGAGGACCCTCGAGTGGATTGGGTTTCTATCACGGACAACGCTGGCGGAAACCCTCACCTGGCGCCAGAATCGCTGGGGAAGCCAATTCTTTATGCCGGCAAAGAAGTGGTCATCCATTTGTCGTGCAAGGACTTCAACCGCAACGGTTTGGAAAGTACGGCCTGGCACCTGTCGAGTGAGGGATTTCGGAACATTCTGGCTCTGTCGGGTGACTATCCGACGGCTGGGTACAGCGGTATGTCCAAGCCAGTATTCGACATCGACTCGATTGGACTACTGACGCTTCTCAACGAGATGAATCACGGACTTGGCGTGCCGCTACGAAACGGAGATGGCGAAACGAAGAAGTCCCTTCAACAGACACAGTTTTATCTCGGTGCGGTTGTGACGAATTTCAAACGTCATGAGAACGAAGTCATACCTCAGTTGCTAAAATTAAGAAAAAAAATCGAGTGTGGTGCCAAGTTTGTTATTGCCCAGATTGGTTTCGATTCACGCAAGTCATCAGAACTGATTGGCTACATGCAGAATCATGGTCTGGCGGGCATTCCTCTCATCGGGAATGTTTTTGTCATGAGTGCGCCGCTTGCACGTTTCTTCCATCGAGGAACAATTCCTGGGGTTTATATTTCGGAGGAGCTACTCGAGAAATTTATCCATATGGGTAAATCGCCCGATCAGGGCCGCAAATTCTTTCTTGAATTTGCCGCCAAGCAAGTTGCAGTTTTTAAAGGGTTGGGTTTCCGTGGAGCCTACATCGGTGGTGTCGATCATGCAAAAGATCTTGATGAGATTCTTGAAACAGCGAACTCCTTTGCTGAGGAGGATTGGAAAGCCTTCGCTGCTGAGATCCAGTTTCCGCACGCAGAGGAGTTTTATCTGTACGAACAAGACCCAACAAGCGGCCTGGCCGATTGCTCTCGACTAAATTCAACCTACGCAAAGTCTTTAGAAACCCGAGAACCGACACACAACGTGACTCTCGGCTACCGTTTCAATAAACTTGTCCATGATCGAGTCTTCACGCCCTGTCTCTTATACACATCTCCGAGCCCACGAGACGGACTCCTAT
>CAWWCC010000344.1:0-2406 GCA_963935315.1 uncultured Planctomycetaceae bacterium
CACAAGGAGTATCGTCGGCAGCGTCAGATGTGTATAAGAGACAGGGCCTATAGTGTGTTACTATTTCACCCAATGAAATGGCAAAGCGAGGAGAATGTAGGTTTGGCAGAAGCTGCCGAATGGGCACGTCATTTTGGCCAGCTAGAAAAAGACATGGATGCTCTGTTGGCCGACCTGTTTGGTGTTTCGCGAGAGGTAATGGACGAATGGATTAATCCTGGTCGCTATATATCTGGCCCGACGTTAGCAGGCGCTGGTTTGGCAGAATTGATCTCCGCGGCCGATCTTACCAGTCCTACAGGAGTGCTCATCAATCAGCTCAGCCAAGAATCGGGTCCTGGTTCCACGCACGAGATTCCAAAACCAGTATTGCGCAAGGCAACTTAAGTCGTTAGAGGTGGTGATTCCGCTGCCATTGAAGCAAAACAGCGGGCTGCCAATTCCAAGTCATGATTACGTGGTAAGAAAACGCCACGTATTCGTATGCGACGTATGACTCCTTTTTCGAGCATTTGTCCGCCAAATTGTCTCTGTACAATAGGACAACCTGATTTCGTTAATTGGATTTGACAAATTCCAAGGTCTTCAGGGTGCGTCATTTCAGCATAGCTCCAATCGTTCGCCAGTCCTCGCATAACAGCGCAGACGGGTCTCTGGGCGATCGTTTTTGGCATATGAAGGGATGTCAGGAGATCGGTTGAATATTTTTCTCCCTCCTTAACATCAAGGAGCCACACTTCATCGCTCTCAAGTTGTGTGCAAACATTGATTAGCGGCATACTTTCGAGCTGTTCGGTATGCACTGAAATAATAGTGTCCAGCAAGATCATTGAATCTTCTTGGGCCACAGCTCGCCAGTACACCTGGCTCAAAAAAGGTTGTTGATCACTTTGACCTGAATTTGGTGTCAAGGTTGCAATGAAATCGGCGCCGCGCACAAATGCGCTATGGCATCGATTATCTCCCAGTGATGGGGCTTCCGTGGGATCGGATTTCGTGGCAGTGGTTTGGACCGTCACACCGAGTAGATGTCCGCTAAAGGGCAAGTGGTTCCACGTAAATGCACTGATGCCCGTTGCAAGATGAGCCGTTCTTAGCTCTCCGGTTAATCCCTCAATATGCAGAGTGGCCACTTCGTTTTGGAGTAGCCAAGGTTGCGATGCCAAGATTTTTCCCCACTATTTACAGTTTGGTTCTGTGAATGTTTTGCTATTAAATCCGTTGATTCTTAACAGCGAAAGTTGCCGATCTCAGAAATCAAAAATCCCCGTCTCGAGAATTCTTTGTATCTGGCCCCCTAGAGCTTTCATTTAAAAAATAAAGTGATCACAAAAAATGTAAGCATACTCATAAAAAAACCATAAAAAAAACCCCGTCGAACACCGAGGTGTCGCGACGGGGCCGGAACAGAGAAGAGGCCGAAGTGTCTACTGTGGGGGGGATAATAGATATTAGGCAATTGCCACTCGCAAATCTGCGATCGGGAATGCCAGTGAACCCTCCAACCCATCCTTTAAGTTCTTATTAAGAATTCTACTCATTCAAGTTCTCGTGTCTAGCTTTTTGTCCGGAGACTTTTGTGGAAAATCCAAAACTAGTTATGTTGGGCATACTTCGATTTGCCGTTAACAGTTGGTAAACTTCACTTTAGGGCTTCAAGATCAATTTTTTAGCGTCGAAATAAAGATAAAAAAATGCCAGATCAGGATAACTTTGTGGCGATTTGCCGGCAGGCTGCTGAGGCAGGGGCAAAGGAGTTGCTTGCCTGGAGAGGCCGATTTTCAGCCCAAAACAAAGCCGCACGTGACTTTGTGACGGATGCGGATCTGGCTTCACAAGGAGCCATACAGGCTATTTTACTGGGAAAATACCCGGATCATGGCTTTTTAGGTGAGGAAAGCCCAGATCTCAGGCAGCTTGATCAACCTTTTTGTTGGGTAGTGGATCCTTTGGACGGAACGACCAACTATGTTCATGATTTCCCTTGTTTTGCAGTCTCTATAGCATTGCTGCAGGAGGGCAAACTTCAGGTAGGGATGATTCTTGACCCCCTCAAGGGGGAGTGCTTCTCGGCCGTTCAGGGGCAGGGGAGTTTTCTGAATGGGCAGCCGATTCAGGTAAGCAGTACTGAATCGCTAGGAGAATCCCTGGTGGCGGTGAGCTTTCCGCCCGATTTGTCAGAGAACTCACCCGATTTAACCGCCTTTTTAGAAGTTGCTCCTCGATGCCGTGCAGTACGACGAACTGGGTCAGCAGCACTGAATTTAGCCTATGTCGCCTGTGGCCGCTTGGATGCCCATTGGGCTCATCAAATTTACCCGTGGGACTCTGCTGCGGGGATTTTGCTGGTTCGAGAATCTGTCTCTTATACACATCTCCGAGCCCACGAGACGGACTCCGATCTCG
>CAWWCC010000345.1:0-2402 GCA_963935315.1 uncultured Planctomycetaceae bacterium
TAGGAGTCCGTCTCGTGGGCTCGGAGATGTGTATAAGAGACAGGAATAAAGCATTGGGAAATAACTTTGTTCATTTCGAATGGGAATCCCCGTGATTGGTCACTCAAGTCGTCTCCGCGTCCATGCTATCCGATTGATTGGTGTCTGTGGAATACTTGGCGTCTGTGGAATTTTCTTTTCTGGACCAGGTATTGTCAGCCAATCCGGGAGGCTATTCCAGAGTGCCGAACAAAAGACAATGTGTCTTCTGACTCTCCCGCAGGCTAAAATTCCATCGATAGAAGCCACACTGGCTGATTCTTCACTTCGGAGCATCTCGCCATCTAATCAAGAAGAACTGTCGGGCGACTCGTCAACAGTGGATCACGCAACAGTAGATCACCCACAACCATTGTCCGATTATACCTTCACACAAATTCACATGGCTATGCCTGTTCGCATCAGCGTATGGGCACAGCACAAAAAACTTGCACACCAGGCAGGCCGAACAGCGTTTCTCCGAATATCTGAATTGGTGCAAAAGCTCAGTCATTTTGTACCAGAAAGTGAATTGAATAGCCTGGTGGGCAATGAAGAGATTCCGATTTCGAATTACACCAGGCGTGTCAGCCCGGACTTAATGAACGTTTTATCCTACAGCTACGAAGTATACGATTGCACGGATGGCGTATGGGATCCTACAGCGGGCCCCATCATCAACTTATGGAAGCAAGCAAAAAAAACGAATTCACTCCCCTCGCAGGGTGAGATTGAGAGTGCACTAAACCGGGTCGGTTTTGATCAAATGAAGATTGACGAAAAAAACGGAACAGTACTTGTCTTACGCACAGGTATCCAATTGGACTTAGGAGCGGTCGCAAAGGGATATATAGTCGATCAAGCCTTGCAGGTCCTTAAAAAACACGGAATCCATTCCGCATGCATTGAAGCTGGAGGCGATTTTGTGGTTAGCCAGGCTCCACCTGGAACCACAGGCTGGAAGATTGATGTACCTCATCTGGGTAGCATGCGGTTGGCGAATTGTGGTGTGTCCATTTCTGGAGACACAGTGCAATATGCAGAGATCGATTCGATTCGTTACTCCCATGTGGTCAATGCCCGCACTGGAATGCCGCTCACAAATCGTATGATGGCCGTCGTCACCGCACCACTGGCAATCCAAAGCGACGCCCTGGCCACTGCAGCATGCATCTTGAAAAAACCCGCCTTGAAGGATACCGTGAGGGATATCACAGGTGTTAGGATTTGGCGTTGGCAAATCGGCACCAAACCGATAGAAATCTCAACCACAACTGATATTTCTAAACCGAATGGGATTTCTACACCGAATGAGGTTTCGACGAAATAGTTGGCAGCAAGTTCAGCTGTTTTTCCAATTTTCAGTAGTTAGCACTCTCCTTAACCTAGTTGTCGCCTTTTAATCTGCAGAAGGGTTTATCTCATGCAGTCAGAAAACCAATCGACGCGTCGCAAGTTTATCAAACAATCCGTTCCTGCCTCTGCACTTGCTGTTACCGGGGCCACTTTGTTTCCGAAAGCAGTTCACTCCGCTTCCGGCGGGGATGAATCCATCAGGATCGGCCTGGTTGGATGTGGTGGTCGAGGCAGCGGTGCTGTCACGGACGCGGTCGCTGCAACCGCCAACGTCAAATTAGTCGCTATGGCCGACTTGGCTAAGGACCGACTCGATCAAGCTGCCACGAATCTGGAAACCGGGATCGGAGCTGCCTTTGATGTCCGGCCCGACGCTCGATTCGTTGGCCCAGAGAGCTACAAGCAACTGTGTGCCCATCCCGATGTGGACTATGTAATACACACGACACCTCCCGGGCTACGCTATCTGACACTCCGCGAAGCCCTCATGAATGGCAAACATTCTTTTGTTGAAAAACCCGTATGCGTCGACCCGTTCACTTACCATCATGTTCTTGAATCAGGAAAAATTGCCAAAGAAACAGGACTGGCCATTGTGTCGGGAACACAGTATCGACGTGAGAATTCGTACAAGGCTGCAATCCAACAGATTCACGACGGGTTAATTGGTGAATTGACAGGCGCTTATCAGTATTACTGCGGGGGAGCCCTTTGGACACGGGGTACCGCCGCAGACTGGGAGAGGTGGGGCGGATTTGATGGCATGGAATACCAGATGCGTAACTGGCTCTATTTCGCCTGGCTTTCAGGAGACCACATTACTGAGCAGGCGATCCACAATATTGACGCTGTGAATTGGGCTTTTGGCGGACCACCAGTGGCAGCTTATGGGAGTGGCGGCCGTATTTCTCGCAATGATAAGCAATATGGCAATATTTATGACCACTTCTCAATCGACTACGACTACGCCAATGGAGCCCGGGTCTGTCTCTTATACACATCTGACGCTGCCGACGATACTCCTTGTG
>CAWWCC010000346.1:0-2401 GCA_963935315.1 uncultured Planctomycetaceae bacterium
ACACTCTCATCAGAAGTCACAGCTACTTCTGAAGCCTTCAAGGCTATTGAGGATGCTCTGATCCCTATTCCGACAAACCTTGAGTCGGTTCCAGAAAGTACGGACAACAACACTGACGAATCGGAGGTAGCGCAACGAGAGCTGATTCTACTCAACAATAAAAATCCCGAGAATAGCACGGATCAAACTCTGCCCCAGCAGGTTGAAACGGATGAGAACTTAACGTCGCAGGTTTCTACCACAGAGGAAGAAGCGTCAACAGACGTCTCACAACAGGCGGGCACCGCCGATGAGGTCGTGCAGAAAGCTGTCGATCCAGGTGGTAAACTTGCTTCTGGTTTAAGGGATGCTCATTCGGCTCCACAGTCTGCTACTGCACAGCAGGAAGATGACGAGATCCAAACCGAGAAAGCCGGTCTAACTCACTCAGGCGAAACGTTGGGATCCAAAAAGAACGACTCCAATCAGGAATTGGCACAAACTCCAGAGGCGTCTCACCATAAACCTGATGGCGAGCCCACAGCACATACTCCCGATACTCCACCAACTGGCTCTGCTGCGACCAACCAACCTTCGACACCACCCACTCTTGCATCAGGAACTGAAACTGCAAGTGGATCGCAATTAGTCGATCAAGTGAATAACTCGTCGCCACCAAGTGAGCAACCATCATTGGCCACAGAAGCAGATTCGCAACCGTCCGTTGACCGCACACGCTTTATCCAACGTGTCAGTGGTGCATTTCGCGCGGCACAGGAGCGAGATGGACAAATTCACTTGAGGTTAAGCCCACCCGAACTTGGCAGTCTAAGAATTGAGATTGCCATTAAACAAGGCGTCCTAACCGCCCAATTAGAAACCGAGACTGCTACAGCACGCAATCTCATCTTAGACAATTTGCCGGCCCTACGTCAGCGACTGGCAGAGCAGGATATCAGCATTGAAAAATTTGACGTGGATGTTCGTGACGAGGGCAATTCGCAAAACGACCAAAAAGAAGCAACGAATCATGAGTCCGATCATTCTCCCTACCAGCATCCTGCCGCATCCACACAAAATCCTGAAAGTCAAAAACAATCTTACCCAACCACCACGGACGTTCTCCCTCAAACAATACCAATCGACGGTACTCTCGATGTGATGATTTAGTGTCGTCCAACATGAGATTTCGTCCCCAGCTATCAATATTCAACATCCCCCCTCAAAAAAACTAAAATGTCACAACTACCAGGTATTAACCCGGCCGCTTCAAGCAATCAAGCTTTTGGCAGTGCCAACACACTCAATGACCTCGATCTTGATTCCTTTCTGCACCTGATGATTGCAGAATTACAAAACCAGGATCCTCTCAATCCTTTGGAAAATGACGAGCTGCTGGCCCAAATCAGTCAAATCCGTGAAGTCGGAGCTACCGAAAAGCTAACCGAAACACTCGATGCAGTGCTCTTGGGACAAAACATCTCCAGCGCCACCAATCTTATTGGAGCTGATGTGGTGGCTCTCAACAATGAGGGGCAGCGCGTGTCAGGCAATGTGCGCGTGGTGACTATCGAAAATGGACAACCAAAGCTTGAGTTGGCCGTTGATCAAACGGCAACTGCAGCACCTCGGGAAGGAGATATTGCTGCAGGCACCTACACCTACGAAGTGGTCTGGGAAAGTGACTCCGGTGCATTATTTGGGGTCGAAGTCGAAAATGTCTCGACCTCTTCGTTGGTGAATTTCCAAGGTGCCATTCGACTGAACAATTTACCAGAAACCGACGTGCCGAAAAAAGTTTACCGGACCGACAATACGGGTGAAGGCGACCGTAAGCTTGTCGCAGAACTACCACATGGCAGTACTACCAGCTTTGTGGACACACTGGCCGACAGCGAGCGTCTGGGAGACCCCATTACTGCACAGATACAAAAACTTGAATACGCCAATCGTGTCACAGTGAGTCTAAACAATGTGGGAGAAGTTCGGCCACCGGAAAATTAGCCCAAGCCACCTACCCTTCACCCTTTGCCAGGGAAGGGAGATACAACCGTTAAAAACAAGAAAATTTCGCTACAGACATACGCTCAATCCTCAAAACAAATACTAGAGTCTCCAAGAAATCATCCCTTTACCTTGATAGAAAAAACTTACAGCCAATCCTAATTTAGGAGTGTGAATCATGGGTCTTCAATCCGCCTTAACAACTGCCTTAACCGGCTTGCAAGCCGCTGAAACCACTATTGACGTTGTGGGCAACAACGTAGCCAACTCGCAAACTGTAGGATTCAAAGAATCCGAAGCGATCTTTGCCACACAATTTCTACAGACACTCAGCATTGGCTCAGCACCAAGCCCCAACTCGGGTGGTACCAATCCTGTCTCTTATACACATCTCCGAGCCCACGAGACGGACTCCTAT
>CAWWCC010000347.1:0-2340 GCA_963935315.1 uncultured Planctomycetaceae bacterium
TGATCCAGCAATTCAATATGCCAGAAAAAATCTTTCCTCCAATTGTAGAGTCGGGTTCCAAGCTGGGACCTCTGCAACAAGAGCTATGTGCGGAGACGGGGCTCGCAGATATTGATGTGGTGGCTACTTGTTCCCACGATACGGGAGCGGCGGTTGCTGCCGTGCCCGCTGAAGGAGAGGGATGGGCCTACTTAAGTTCGGGTACGTGGTCGTTGATCGGTGTTGAGTTGCCCCAGCCTTTGATTCATGAAGCGGTACGAGAGCATAATTTTACCAATGAAGTCGGTTTGGCCAACACGACTCGTTTTCTGAAAAATATTGTCGGCCTGTGGCTGCTCCAGGAATCGCGACGTGCCTGGTTGCGACAAGGATTGGAATTGGATTATGCAGAGATCAATCGTCTTGCCGCAGAGGCCGAGCCGTTTCGTTCCCAGATTGATCCTGATGACCCGCGGTTCCTCAGCCCCCAAGACATGCCAGCTGAGATAGTGGCCTATTGTCTCGAAAACTCTCAACCTGCCCCCGAGACACCTGGGCAGTTTGCTCGCTGCATATTGGAGAGCCTGGCCCAGCTCTATAATCAATATCTCAATGAGCTGGAACAACTGACCGATCAAAAAATAACCCGTTTGCACATAGTTGGTGGTGGCAGCCAGAGTAAATTGCTCAACCAGTTTACGGCCAATGCTACCGGCCGCACCGTGTTGGCAGGCCCCGTAGAAGCGACAGCAATCGGAAACCTATTAATTCAGGCCATGGCACTGGGAGATATTGGTTCACGGGAAGAACTTCGCCAGGTCGTGCGCAACTCATTTGAGATCGAGACATACGAACCACAAAACTAAAAAAGGTAAGAACTGCTACTGGAGATCAATGGTCAGCAAACGCCTGCCGAAATGATTGGCCCTTACCTAGTAATACCCCGACAAGACGGGGCTGCGCGTGCATCCATCCGCTTTCTACAGGCAATCACCATCAAAGAGGAAACCATACAGGGTTTCAAAAGAGTCAGCAGAGTTATCTTGTCCAGTGGCTAGGTGACACCGTGTGGAACGTCAGCCCCCAGGGCCCAAACCCGATTTTTCCAGCTCGACTGAGTCTCTACGGAATGAAGCTTGGCGCAAATCAGGATTGCTGACATCATGAAGTGATACTCTGCGAATTTGATGCAGCAGGCCTTGGACTGGCGTCGCTCCAGGGTTGGATTGTATGCAGATGTTTTGAATGTAAATTAAGGTCATAGTCGTGTCGCACTCACACAAACTCACCACTACCGCCACCGCTCTCCTGCTGGCCCTGATCTCCTATCTGCTGCCAGCTGCAGAAGTACTGCAAGAGCGCCGGCTGGCGGACGGTGTTGTTCAGCGCACGTATCCTGACGGGCGCCGCACGCTGATGGTCGGAAAAACAGAACTAGCAGATCGCACGCCCGCGCCGGAGCCACCACCTTCCCAGGTCACGAAAAACGACCGCCACCGGGGTTTTGTACTTTACCAGCGCAGTCCGGAGCAGATTTTTCGCCGTAGCAGCCCGAAAACCCAGGAGCGAATCACCGACCTGCACACTTCGATCGCTCCTGGCGAGACGCGACATGTCCAGTTCGCCATTTATGCCCTGGCAGACCTTGGTCATGTCGAAGTTTTCTCCCCGGCACTGCGGCAGCAGAGTGGACCCCCGTTGCCTAAAAATACTGTGATTCAAGATGCCATCACGGTACGGCCTGTCCGTATCGGTTTCTGGCGAAACTACTGGCACCCCTGGTACCAGGAGGCACCAAAGCTCATTGACCAACCAGGGGCAGCAACCGACGTGTCCCAGGCAGAGAGTCAACAATATTGGGTCAGCCTAACGATTCCTGCTTCGACTGCCGCGGGGAAATACCACACGGTTATCCGCGTCGAACCTGCCAACGGACAGGTCGCCGAATTGCCGCTGACGGTCAACGTGCTGCCGTTTCGACTCGACCCGGGGCGATGGTGGGGCATGTATTACTACCCGGGCTTTCATGAACACACACCGCGTGATTTCGCCGATATGAAGTTGCACGGTGTCAACGCCATGCTTGTTTGCCCACCCGGCATCGTTGAACCGGTACTTAAACGCCAGGGTAACCGTGTCGTGGCCTCCTTCCCGAACACGGACAAATTAATGGCGGAGCTTCAACGGCAGGGGTTTCAACGACCAACACCCTACTATCCCCGCCTGCTCAGCTGCCGCGTGCTGCGAATGTTCAATCGCGTTGATGGACGGAAAATCAAAGACGCAGACTACTACGGCCAGCAAGCTGTAAGCTACCTGTCTCTTATACACATCTCCGAGCCCACGAGACGGACTCCTATC
>CAWWCC010000348.1:0-2328 GCA_963935315.1 uncultured Planctomycetaceae bacterium
CTGGTAATCACGCCAACCCAAAGTAAAGCCAGGTGATGTGGTAAAGTTCACATGGACACTCCCAAAACCATTGAGTGAGGGTCCAAATCCAAATACCGTTTGCTTGCTTACTTCGGGCCCGTCCAGGATTCCGACTGTCCAACCACTGCCCTTGTTAAAATTCCCGAATTCATAGCGATCGCCCCAGCCAAACTGGGCATCTGGGGGCACTTCTTGCAAGCCATTAATGATTTGATAGGGCGCAGGGGGAGCACCTTGTTCTCCCTCAGGGTCTACCTCAGGGGGATTACTCGGATACATTACCTCCGAATCAACAATTACAGAATTGTCTCCAACTGTGGTTGTTTCGCCAACGATGGCCCAACTCAACTTGTCGTACCGAAAGAAATACCCGCAATCCTTGCGAATCGGTCGACAATCAAAGTCCAAATGGGTTGGTTCAAAAAACCGCAAATCATGCTCGCTGCCCTCAAAGAAGACGTCTTGTGCAATCGACGGCTTTGTCAGTAGCCCGACCAATAGGCAAGCTACTAAACACTGGACAAGAGGCCTTGCTTTCATCGACTTGTTGTCAGTCATAATTATTAACCACCGCAGGTTCGCACGCTATCAAGAACGCTGTTTCGTGAGCCCGGGCCCACAGAGGGCATACTTTCGGACCCGTTGTGATGTGTTTTATCGGGCATGCGAGTCCTGCGGGTTGAGTAAGATCAGTAAAGTCTGCCGAATTTACCGGTTGAATCCCCCATCTAAGGTTTCATATGCTGGCACTGCCTGCTGGGGACAAATTTGTTCAATTCCTATTGGCGGGATATACTTCTGCTAGCCCGTTTTATTATGCGGAAGTTGAAGTATCCCTGCAGTATCCCTGGAAGGGACTCTGTGACTTCATCCCTGGGAGGGGTATGTGGCTTCATTGAATAATCACCTGACAAACACGTCCAGCATCGCGCGTTTTAGACCGGCCATAGCCAGATAAGAAACTTTTGCTTCGAAGAAGAATTGGATAAAATATATTGGCGACCCCCATTTTTTGCCCATCAGGCTCAATCGCATGATAACTAATAAACGACCCATTCGGCCTCAGCCTAAACGAATACGGATACAATGTCTGACGCTAGCATTCTTGGCTGCAGCTGTGCATCAACAGGCCTTGCTGGCAGCTCCAGCTGCCCCTGCTAAAGCTCCCGCCAGGCAGCCTGAGAAAACTGCGGGGGCGGCAAATACCGATCTGGGGAAGGATTGGGTCCGACTGCGGCGAGACAAAAAAAACAAACCATTAGCGCTCGAAGTTGCCATTGTCCGCTATATCCCCGCAGCTGGAATCCCAGCAAAGAATAAAAACTCCGACTTCAGCAACTCTCCTGACTATGTTGACTTAGTAGGTGCCATCCATGTGGGAGATCGCGCCTACTACAAAAAGCTGAATAAGCGCTTTCGGTCTTATGATGCTCTTCTTTATGAATTGGTAGCACCCGAAGGAACTGTGGTTGAGCAAGGACGAGGTACTCCCAATACGCATCCGCTGGGAGCTCTTCAAAACGGCATGAAATCTATGCTGGAAGTTGAGCATCAGTTAGAAATTGTCGACTACACGCGTCCCAATTTTGTGCATGCTGATATGTCTCCTGAAGAATTTCAGGAATCAATGCAATCCCGGGAAGAATCCTTTTTACAAATGTACTTCCGTATGGCCGGGCAAGCAGCTGCCATCCAAAGCCAGCAGTTGGCCGATGGCGAATCCACGGATGTAGACTTCATGATGGCAATGTTTGCCAAGGATCGTCCACGTAAACTAAAGATTGCTTTTGCTAAACAATTTGAATCGATGGAATCCCTGCTCACCAGCATTTCAGGTCCCGAAGGGTCCACTTTAATCACAGAGCGGAATAAGCGTGCCCTGGAAGTGTTGCGGCAGGAACTGCAAGCCGGCAAACGCAAAGTGGGCATTTTCTATGGTGCAGGCCATCTGGCTGATATGCATGAGAGATTGATCAAAGATTTCGGCCTCACGCCTGTCAACATCACCTGGTTGGAAGCCTGGGATTTAAAACTCTAAAAAAGGACGCGAAAACCGTTACCCCCAAAAATACAGGTCCCTTACCACCCTTTCGTGCCTGCTACCAAGTTGTTAGAATATGAGGCCCGACGCATCCAGTTACTTACACTAAGCAGGAGTTCTCCCATGGCCAAGCCTGGTCGTAAAGTTAAAAAAGCCAATCATGGCAAACGTCCGGCCTGCAGTCGGCCGCGCAAAAATCGCCGCCAAAAAGTAAAGACTTAAGCTATAAATCTAAGCTATAAATCTAAGCTATAAATCTAAGCTAT
>CAWWCC010000349.1:0-2324 GCA_963935315.1 uncultured Planctomycetaceae bacterium
CTTTCGTATTTTTTACCGAAAATTTTTCCACTTTTTTGGTTTGGCAAGTGCCAAACAGTCCATCCCGTCATGATCATAGTGCGTGAAGGCAGGCATACGGCACCCGACTAGGAACCCATGTGATGGGCATCTGTCAGATGCATGCCCTGTTGAGCAATGCGATCAATATTGAGCGTATGGCAATATTGGTCTCCATACACGTCGAGAGATTCAACCGCCTGATCGTCAATCAGGATAAACAGAATGTTAGGACGATTGTCAGTCAGCGCTAGAGGTGAGAAAAACAACAGGGCAGTAAGAAAAAAGAGGAGGATTTGTGCAAAATTCATGAGCTTATCTAGAATCGATCTCATAGCAAACTGGTAGCTAGCGGAATAAACATGGGGTATGAGAGCTCGGTTAATCTAAGAGACATCCGTTTCTTTCGCTAGCATCTTAGTGCGCCGTAGCGAGTGGCTCTAAAACCAGTTTTGCACCGCATGGTACTAGACCGGATACTTTATACGTTCCTACTCCAGTATCCCAAGACTACGAATGTCCGGAGGTCGTTGTCCAGCCCCACGTGTGTCCCTATGATAGCAATATGCGTAACTGCCTATCCTTCCACGGTTCGCCATTGTAGAATGGATGCTTGTTTCGCCTTGCGGCAGAGACGGATGGACTCTAGTCTTTTGCCGTCATTTTCTCACGACCTGGTCGTCTGGATTCGAGCAAAGCACCTGCTACGAATCTGCGCACGGTAGTTCTCAGGCTGTATGCGAGGGTGATCTAGAATTCAGGTGAACCATTATTGTAAGTTGCCGATACACTTTCTCTTTCGAATAGTGCCGTAAACATGCTCCGTTATTGGACTGCTGGTGAGTCGCATGGCAAAACCTTGTTGGCGTTAGTCGACGGGTTTCCTGCGGGTGTCGCTGTGGATACTGACCCGATCGATGTTGAATTGAAACGCCGTCAAGGTGGCTACGGTCGCGGAGGTCGGCAGCGGATAGAGACGGACAAGGTCGATGTGCGTAGCGGTATCTGGAAGGGTGTTACCCTGGGGAGCCCAATCGCTTTAGAGGTTGTGAATCGCGATTACAAACTTGAACGGCTGGAGGACTTGCCCAGGCCGCGCCCTGGTCACGGCGATCTCACAGGCGCTATGAAATATCTGGGTAGTATTCGGGGTGTTTTGGAACGCGCTTCGGCTCGTGAAACGGCTGTGCGTGTGGCTGCAGGAGCCCTTACCAAACAATTGCTGGCAGCATTTGATATCAGTGTGTTTGGCTATGTGTTGGAAGTGGGATCCGAACGTATCGAACCCGTTGATGGATCTCTCGAGGAGCTGAGGGCGATTCGGGATAAGAGTGAGTTGTATGGATTGAATCTTGATCGCGATTCGGCCATCAAAGAACTCATCGATCGTGCTGGTAAAGACGGCGATACTTTAGGTGGTATTGTTGAAGTACGAGTAGACGGCTGTCCCTTTGGACTGGGAACGCATGCCCAGTGGGATCAAAAACTTGATGGCCGGCTAGCCCAGGCTGTCATGGCAGTGCAGGCAATCAAAGGAGTTGAAATCGGTCTTGGTTTCGAAGCAGCACGTCGCCCAGGATCGCAGGTACACGACCCAATCCATTTTGATAAAAGTAAGCAGCAGACTTCAACGCTTGGCTATGAGCGTACTACCAATAATGCGGGTGGCTTGGAAGCCGGCATGACCAATGGGCAACCTCTTGTAATACGCGCTGCCAAAAAGCCGATCAGCACGCTTGCCAAGCCATTGGCATCCATCAATCTTGATACGAAAGAAGCCGAAGAAGCCAGCTATGAGCGCAGCGATGTGTGTGCTATTTCGGCAGCCAGTGTTATCGTCGAAAACGTAGTTGCGTTTGAGATAGCCCGTGCAGTGATCGACAAGTTCGGTGGTGATAGCCTTGTTGAGATGCAATCGCGGCATCAAGCCTTTTTAGAAATGGCAAGAGAGCGGTAAGTTGCCTGATGTGGGCAGTCACCCAGCACAACTTTGAACGACCGTAGTACCTGCAAACCCATGCGCTCGTTTTAGAAATTCATTTCCAACATGTTTTCCCTTCACGAAACTACCCAGCGCCGAGTCTGCCGCGTGCTCTTTGTGGTCTTGTGCGTTATTCCAACGCTGTTGACCCTAGGGTGGATTGCTAATTTTTATCGGCCGTGGCGGAATAGCGACTTGCAGCGTGAGATTGGCGAACGATTGCATCTGATCGCCTCGGTGGATGAATTGGCAAGTCCAAAGCCTGGGGTAACTACATTGGGTCTGTCTCTTATACACATCTCCGAGCCCACGAGACGGACTCCTA
>CAWWCC010000350.1:0-2301 GCA_963935315.1 uncultured Planctomycetaceae bacterium
GAGCATCCATCGTTTCGTCTATTTCCACATCAAGCTGATCGGGTGTCGCCAGCTTCAAGACGGTTACCGTATATTCTCCGGCAGCCAGTCCATCATTTACCTCTAACGAAGTCAATTCGAAGCTGCCATCGGCTTGGGTCAGGCCACTGGCTGGCCGTCCTCCCGTCTGATCCGTCTTGTAAAAGGTTACCGTGGCATTGGAAAGTGGTTTGCCATCGAGTAGCAAACGTCCCTTCACTTGTATCAATCCATCACTGCAACCCGCCTGCAAGAAGACTAAAAGCAATGTGAACGTGGCTTGCCAGACACGTCCCTGGTTGCTGGATTGGTGATGGCAAGTTTTCTGACAAGAAACCGATGGAATATTCATGCGATAATTAGCTCCAGGAAGGATTAAAATACATCTCCCTGGATAGCATAGCCGTCTGCCTTATTGCCTAGCAAGAGAAGGGTATCCTGATCAATACTATCAGAAAAGAAATGCACCGACGCGTCCACCATCACAGCATGCGCGCCACCAGGATGATTCGATCGAACACCTTGAGATATGTTGAAATTCCAAGGGTGTGTTTCTGGGGACGACGCGCAACTACCGCCATCCAAGTCCTCACCGGGAAAATTGATAGGAATGATCGTCGTGATATGGCTGACGCCACCATTTAGGCCTGCCCACCACCCCACTACAGGTGCAACACTACGGGAATGCCCTTCTAGACCGGGCAATTTCTCGGCCACCAATAGTGTGTTGCTGGTTCCGTCCGTCACATGCTTCATATTGACTTCCACAAATCCCACACGAGCAAACATCCCATACAAGGGGTATTCGACATCAGGAGCACCCGGCGCCCACCAGGCAGTTTCATGGATGCCTAAATCGGGGCGAAAACAATTGGGAGTCCCACTGGAGCCATGTGGAGCAAACGAGCACCCTAAGGGGCTCGCGCAATGGGAACCCATCACGCCGCTATAGTTAAAGTGAGGCTGATCTGGCTCAAAATCATCGCTTGGACAGCGACCCACCGGCAAACGGGGAAAGTCACTACCTTTGAACCCAGCATAATTGGTGACAGGATTGCCAGACTGGGGAAACGTCAAGCCATCTGCAAAAGCTTCATATTCTGCATGGATCGTTTGCAATTCAATATTGGGTAGTACCCTTAGGACCCATGTCCCCTGATTGAGCGCCCCAAAATTGTTAGGGTAAGCAAAGGAGGGAACCTGAGCGATGAATTCCTCGTCGGTCCAACCATTTTCTCCGCCAGCCGGGAATCGGTTATGCTGGTCGTGGTACGTTTGCAGGGCTAAGCCCCACTGGCGAATATTACTTTGGCACTGTGTACGGCGCGCTGCCTCGCGTGCGGCCTGCACGGCGGGTAGGAGGAGGGCCACCAAGACACCGATGATGGCGATCACCACCAGAAGCTCAACCAGCGTAAAACCAGAAAGTCGCCGTCTCATGAGTGTTGTATCCTTCTTCTCTTCTCTGATGAGGTAGGAAGCTACCATAATTCTGCCTGGGTTGTCCTATCTTCTACTGCAAGCGGGAAAATCTGAATTTATCGCCTGGAAATCCAAGGGGCCAGTAAAAGGGGGCAGTAAAATATTGGGTAGGTCCAGCTTACCATAACACGAAGTAATAGGGCAACATTTTATCAATTAAAAACCGCGGCTAGCTGCTTGATCTAAAAAGCGATTTTCGCGCTCCAATCCGTGCCTTAGGATTGGCTTGATTTCCCTGGAATAAGCTTAATTCGAAATGCCCAGCTACTCTGGAGCACTGCATGTCGCCTTCCACCCCCTGGGAAATTTAGCCAATTTTACAACAAAAAAATTGACAAACTTCTGAGAGTTTGTAGCATAGTAGGGTGGTGGAAAAGATTTGCTAAAAAGCCAATTGCGTTTAGCGAAGCGGTATGTAATGCCTAGCTACAGTCAATACAGACGCTACCAAAACAGAAACCACCAAAACAGAAACCACCAAAACTTTTAACTTATCCGGTTTTCACCGCCCTGGCCTCGTTCGATGGCAATGGGTGTGCAGCTTTTGAAAGCACGGCGTGGCAATGCCAGGGGCAGCCGAGACTCGCTAAGAGTCTCGTCACTGGCTAGCTGCCACATCGGAGCTTAGCTGCCACATCGGGGCATAGTGCCATATCGGACCTGTGCGGGGAAAAGTACTTCAATTCGGTACGAGCAGTCGTATCTGAGACAAGTTGCACAGAATTCACATCTGCTCAAGAGGTACTTTCAGTCAACTCAAACATAAATTTTTTACACGACAATTTCTTACACAACGATTCT
>CAWWCC010000351.1:0-2273 GCA_963935315.1 uncultured Planctomycetaceae bacterium
CAGAGAGCCTGTATTGCTTCCATTGAGGAAATTCCAGATGGATAGATCGTAGGCATCCACGTTCCCATCGCCATCGGCATCGCCTTGAGCAAAGGTGGTTCCAACACCAAAGCCGCGTTGCCAAATGAGAAAGTCGGCTCCATCCACTTTGGTGTCAACATTAAAATCGGCATCCGAAGTGGAAAGCACAATCAGAGAACCATTGTTCACGGTTGTTGACACAGCAGCACCCCCCGTACCCAAGAGAGTTGTCTCAAAAGGACCACCAGACAATCCAGGTAAAACACCGGACAAGAGTAGATCAAAATTCCCTGTTGTGAATCCGGTGGTGTCTAGAGTTATCTGGGCCACTAAGCCACTTGCTGAAACAGTCGATGGCCCTGGTGGTGGATTCAATGCTACCGTTGAGAAAAACATTTGAACGACACCCGAGCGATCAAGGTCGGTCTGGACAGCCGAACTCACATCGAATATTGTTCCAGAGGTCATGTTCACGGAACTGATTTCTGGACCATCAGTCCCTGCAGGCAAGGCTACGTTTACTAATTCTGGACCACCGTCGCCTACTTGCGCAAACAAGTCGATACCGGCGACTATATCTCCTCCAGTTACGGGTATGGAAATATCCTGACCAGGTGTATTTGCCAACAAGAAATGGGTGCCCACATCAATCGTCGCCCCTCTAGCTAAATCAGTCAAAGCAATCAAGACGCCAGCCGAAGCAGCAATCAAGACAAGGGTAGCCCCAAGCGACACATTTCGTAGGCTACTGATTCGTCTCAAAATGTAAGGGTTGGTAAATCTCATACAACTCCGTCCCAACTTGGATCACGAAGCCAGTCCGCATTTTCACCCCAAAGATCGGCCAATTTTTCGTCAAATTCTTCCGACACGGTATTCCCAAATTCTTGCAATTCACTTAGATGTGAAGAACGATAGTGTGCGAATGCTTCGCTCATTGCGGGAGCAAGTCTCTCCTGCGTAGTCGTGACAATATTATTGAAACCGACTTCAACTTGAGACAAAGCTCCATGGAAATGCGATGCAAACCTCTCTGTCGTGAACATGTTAAAGGTCAAGAAAGTGGTTGCACCTAAATTGAGATCAAGATCGCCTGGCAGGTTTGCTGACGGACGAACGGCATCCGTAATAAAAGTGTCGACCCATTGGCTGAGCTGAGCCAGCTGTTGCTGCTGTTGCTGCACCACAACCGTGAGGGCGGAGGTAATTCCCATGGCGTCGACGCCATTGCGTTGGGAGTTGCCAAATACCAGGGGCACTTCTTCGGCAACAAATCCCAAACGCGGCTGGCTTGGATCTACCGAATAAACGAAGCTTACTGGATCGAGATTGAAAATCAGATCAGCCGCCTGGCTATAACTGAGATTGCTGATGTCCTGTTTAAATTCCTGCGACGAACCTGGCGTGATGGTTCCCGTTGCCACAAGATTGCCAGTAATGCTTACCAACCCATCTTTGATCAGCATCCTTTCGGCAAGATTATTGGGTCCAAATTTACTATTAATCCGAATGCCATTCGTAAAGGTCCCGGTGCCTTGGCCGTAGGCGATAAGTTCCAAAGCGCCACTCTTGTTATGATCGACCGGGTCTCCGGGAAAAGTATACGTATCCTGATTGTGGTCTGGGTGCATAATGATCGCTGCCCCACCATCGACATCGTTGAGTCCATTCAGGCTGGAATAGAGTGTCGTACTTGCTGATGCGCTCAGGTTGGTTTGCTCCCGCATGAACATCGTTCGTGCTTCTCGTCCCTCCAGGATCAGATCGCCCACCAACATATTACCGGAGATTGCAAAGGTGGGTTTCACACCCGTGTGGGGAAGATTCGGCACACTCACGCCATCATCCCACAGGTACATCCCCAGGCCACCGGGTTCATCGGCAAAATACAAGTCACGTGGCGAGCCATCGATGTTTATGCTCAGAGCAGAATCAATTCCCAGGCCCGGATTGGCCACGTGTGAAAAGTTCCAGCCGGTGCCGCCTGTTTCTTCCAATCGCATCCACTGGTCCGCGTTTTCCAGAATAGTAAATGCTGGTACTTCATCACCTGAAGTCAGCGGAAGAGGTGTCCACCCTCCCTGCTGAGCATTCGGCAAAGCCGTGCTGTGTGGCTCGACAGGACCGGATTCGTCTGGATTGGCTTCGACAGGATTGGCTTCGACTGGCTGCAAAGTATTTAAAAAGTTCGCTACCAGGTGATTGGATGTTGAGAGACTCGAAACTAGGGTGGTCAACTCTGCAGCACCACT
>CAWWCC010000352.1:0-2227 GCA_963935315.1 uncultured Planctomycetaceae bacterium
CGAGATAGGAGGCCGTCTCGTGGGCTCGGATATGTGTATAAGAGACAGGATTCTGCACCATGGCAACCCTTGGCAAGAAACGAACGCCGCGTGGTGGGAGTTCTGGCTGAAAAAGCAAAAACGACTCCCGAAAACTATCCACTCTCACTGAACACGCTGATGAATGGTTGCAACCAAAAGAGCAATCGCTTTCCGCAAATGGACTTGGACGAGGGGCAGGTGGAAGAAGCCCTCGCTAGCTTGCGGGCAAAAGGGGCAACTGCTCAGGTAGAAGGTAGTGGCCGAGTTGATAAGCATCGGCATTTGCTCTACGAATGGTTAGGTGTCGACAAGGTGGAGTTGGCCGTTATGACAGAGTTATTGTTGCGCGGAGCCCAAACCCTGGGAGAA
Source organism: uncultured Planctomycetaceae bacterium (assembly GCA_963935315.1). Lineage (GTDB taxonomy): Bacteria > Planctomycetota > Planctomycetia > Pirellulales > Lacipirellulaceae > Bythopirellula. The sequence goes on from CAWWCC010000352.1 coordinate 391, forward strand.
CTGCGAGGGCGCGCAGCACGCATGGAAAAGATCGCCGGAATATCTGAACTGCGGCCCATTGTTGAAAGCTTGCAGCAGAAAGGATTGCTCCTTTACCTCACACCTCCGGGGCGCGGTGCTGTCGTGACGCATGCCTTGCACCAGCCCCAAGAACTCGAGAAGCTCCGCGCAGAACACGGCAATGCAACTGCTAATGAATTCGCACCCCATTCAAAATCTTCTGCCGCGGCTGTTCCTTCAAGTGCCTCTCCTACATCCAGCGGTAATGATCCGAAGCGGCTTCCTGACGAAAATGAACTGAAGCAACTGCGCAACGAAGTTGCCATGTTACGTCAAGACATGAAGGAAATGCTCTCTAGAATGAGAACGGATCTCGATGAGGTACGATCTGAACTAGGGATGATCAAGGATTGAAACACAATCTCTTTCACACCAGCCTAAAACGAGCAGTGCGTGGTTTTGCTTCAATCCTCTCGTTCCATTCTGGGCGGGACTACCCAGAAACAGGCGATGGCAACCACGACTGCTCCTCCAGCAAATAACCAAAGTGCTGGGGTAAAGCCATCCAGATAGTCTGTGGATACCCCCATGATCAACGGCCCCACGCTGCTGCCGGCGATGGCTGCCGTTAGTGATGTTCCGCGTATTTTTCCCAGGTGGGCACGGCCAAAAAAACGTGGCCAGGCAGTGCAGGCAACAATTGTCATCAAACCTTGAGCACCTCCATAAATGGCGTACCCCGTAGTGAATAAAGCAACATTACCCAATGCCAGAATGGTACAACTTATGGCAATCAATCCAATCGAGGTCACTAGCAAATAGCGTGTTGCCAGTCGGTCGGCCAACAATCCGCCAAGGATCTGCATCGTAGCCATACCCAGTGCTAAAAACCTTAAGGCTCTTGCTGAATCTGCATTACCGAGCCCCTGGTGCTGAAAAATGGTTTCAACGTGAAAAACCAACCCTGTACCGATGAGAGCCCAGACAGCTGCTGCGGTCAGCATGATCCAATAGGTCCTGTGACGCATCGCTTGCTGAATATCGAGTCCACTACCGTTCAGCTTCGATTGCCTGGGGCATTGCGTACGCATCCCGTCTATAAATTGCCCCACCTGAGCAGGTGACTCACGGTATACCAGCATCAGCAGCGGCAAGAGACCAGCAGCAAAAAATGTCGCTAGTGTCAAATAAGCGCCTCTCCAGCCAAATGTATCGATCAATGCAATCACAAGGACGGGAACCGAGGCCATTGCCCCAGCCATGGCAACTTGCATGATGCCACTGGCCAACCCCAGGCGACGATCAAACCATCGAGCAAGAGTATTGTTGGCTAGTAAGGTCATGCACCCTGGGCCTACGGTCCGCAGGAGCATAAATGCCATGAGTAAGCTGGCCACTCCCTGCACTTGGGAAGCAAATGCACAAGTTAAAGCCATCATCGAAACACCCAACAGAACAGAACGCTTCATTCCAAAGCGATCGATTAAACTACCAAGATAAGGAAGAAATAACGAAGCAAAGACTGTGGCCACAAGATAAATGGCCGAAAGGCCCGACTGACTTAGAGCAAACGCATTTCGAAAGCTACTATTAAAGAATGTCAGCCCAAAAGTTTGGCCGGGTGCAGTGCTAATCATCAACAACATTGCCAATGCCAGCATCAACCACCCGTAATACCAACCCGAAGGAGCCACTTCTTCGTCCATTCCAAACGCCGGATTGGTAATCAAGCCCGCTTCAGCACTCGACATGTGCGTATTTTCTTCGGGAGCTTCTACGGTGGCAGGCATGGTTTCCTTGATGAGGGGTTACCAGAACGAGGAGTCGCTGGATGGAG
>CAWWCC010000353.1:0-2210 GCA_963935315.1 uncultured Planctomycetaceae bacterium
ATCGCTGCGCCAGTTTTCTCAAGTTGTCTGCATGGTGATACAGGTTGAGATTTTCCAATTTGTGTGCAGAGGTCTCCAGTTGCCAGGATGCATTGCGGAGAGCGGATACTTTTTTATGCCTGGCATTAGGATTATTGGTGCGAGCAGCAGATTTTGGTTTTTTTGAAGATTTAGATTTTTCACGAGTGGCCTGAGGAGATTTTTTGTTGGTGTGCTGATTCTTTTTAGCGAGCGTCTGGCTCTGGTCGATAATTGAGCCACCAAGTTGTTGTTGGAGTTCTAAGACCTGACGGGCAACCTCGGCGGCTTGATCATCCGTGGTATGGTTTGCTAAGCCAGCTGGTGCCGGTTTTTGCTTGATTAAGTTTTTGTGATCGGGCTGTTCTGCGCCTAATGACTTAATGCTAGCAAGCACCAGGGCCAGGGCGGCTAGCGAGCCGAACAACAAGCTCCAGCTACGGCGAGACGCTGAGTGAAAATAAGACATCGTGTATCTCTCACAAAAAGGGCAGGGTATCCGCTTAAGTTTTAAACGGCCTGGAGAATGTCAGGCAAGATCAACTCTTTGCCAGCAGTTTGTTTTAACGGTGGTCGTGCCAGCCCTGCTCCAGATGGCTCCGTACTTTTTTTAGATAATTCTTAATCAGCAAGGTCTTAGGGGGCCTTGGCAGGAAGAATGTGGGCATTTTTCGGTAAAAATTGTTCACAATATCAGGGGATAAGCACAGCTTAATTGATCCCTGCTATTTTGATCCCAGCGCAGCTAGCGCGGTGATCAATCATAGATTGCGGAATAGCTTACGGACGGTTGGCCATGTCTGAGCTATGGGACAAAAGTTGGCGTTCAGCGCTGCCGTGTATGCGGGACGGAGATTTGTCTAGCGACTCCAAGAATCGATTCGTCGGGCCCCGTTATTCTCTACGTGAATCCGCCCTCGTTCGTACTACCGGGTTCGTTTCCGATGAGCTTGTCGGTAAACCCTTTAGTGTCCTACCTGGCCCATGGGAATATCTGACTTGCAGAGGGGGATAGACCATGTGCGAGGAACCTACCATTGCTATTGTTGACGACGAAATGGAGGTCCAGCGATCGTTATGTTTTTTGTTAAAAACTGTAGGCTACAGAACAGACATCTATTCATCCGCAGAAGAATTTCAGGGGAATTATGGATACGTAACGACCTGGCTGTGCAATTCTCGATTTACGCATGCCCGGTAGGAATGGACCTGCATAGGGCTGCAGATAGAAAGAGTGCAATTCTTGGAGACCCTACTGCAGATTCGAATTCAGGGTTGTGTGGGTGTGCTAAGGTTTCCGGATCTATGATTGCCAATCAGCCTGGTGCCAATTAGACTCAATCCGTGTGTACGACTCGAAATGGTGGGCCAGATTTCGCCACCCAGCAGGTTCTTTAGATGCAGTGAGTTGTGCATGTTCTCATGGGATAGCTGAGGTCAAAGGGTAATTTATGTTCACAGGGAAAATCAGCTCGATTTCGGCTGAAAAAGGCTTTGGCTTTATTACACCCACAGCAGGCGGTCCCGACCTGTTTTTTCATTGTTCAGTTCTTGATGCAGAATTCAGTTCTCTTCAGGTAGATCAGGCAGTCCAGTATGAAGTGGATGAAGCGGCAGAAAAACCTAGGGCTCAACTGGTGCTGACTGGGGCAACGGAACCTCGTTCGCAGTTTAAGAATTCTAGTGCTTACAAAAATCGTGGTGCAGAACGCAGTGAAGGGAGACGCAGTGAAGGGAGACGCAGTGATGGAAGACGCAGTGATGGTACGGGCAATTCGAAACCGGCTGGCATTCGTCCTGCCAAGGCTTATGGTTTTGTCACAAAATTGCCCAGAAAAAAACCCATAGGATTTATCTCATCGGAAGCAGGGGGGGCGGAGTATTTTTTTGAGCCTCAGGATGTGCGGGGCAGACTTGCCTTTAAGGATCTCACGGTCGGAGACTATGTTTGCTTTGTTCCCCAGAAAAATCCTGAGGACCCAAAAAAACCTCTTGCTAAATCAGTAATGGTTATTCCGAAACCTCTCCCAAAACAGGAGAATAGTTTGCCGAAACATCCGCGAGCACGCCGTAAAAAGCCGACCTGGCGATCTCAAGACTAGCCCGGTATTTCATGCGATTCGTCGCGAATACCATGGCAGGAGCGGGTGAAAACGGTAGGCTAGCAGCCGTTCCTGTTTGGTTCTAAGTTA
>CAWWCC010000354.1:0-2200 GCA_963935315.1 uncultured Planctomycetaceae bacterium
ACCCATTTGGAGTTTAGCGATCAGCAGATACCTCTGGGCAAACCCGGAATGCAGATGGCGGACTGGATTCGGCAAGTTATCGCCGCACGCAATCGAAGGAGAAGAGATTCTGCGGCAGCGATCAAACGAGGTTTGCAGGAGAGTCTTGCTGCTGGGGTCACCACTCTTGGAGAAATTGCTACTGCAGCTGCTAGGGACTATCCCATAAATGGATTGCCACAACTGATTGCATTTCAGGAAGTGATAGGCTTTTCGTCTGCTCGCCAGGCATCCGTTTTAGCCGACCTGACCAATCGGTTATTAAATTGTCCTGCAGATAGGATGGTTGGGATTAGCCCACATGCTCCCTACACGGTACACCCTCAGTTGCTATCGCAACTAGTGGAACAGGCGGTTGTAAAACAATTGCCGGTTGCCATGCATCTGGCAGAATCTCGGGATGAATTGCAATTGCTTGCTAGTAATGATGGGCCGCTCCGAGATCTTTTGCAGCAACGCAGCATGTGGGATGCAGAATCGCTTGCGCATTCGACACGGCCTCTCGACTATTTGAAAATTCTAGCTCGTGCTCCTCGGGTACTGGTGGTGCATGGTAATTATCTCGAACCGGATGAAATCCGCTTTTTGGCGGAGCAGAAAGACCATATGGCGGTCGTGTATTGTCCACGTACGCACGATTTTTTCGGGCACACTCGCTATCCACTTCCGGAGATGCTCGCTGCGGGTGTGCGTGTTGCGCTCGGAACAGACAGTCGTGCGTCGAATCCCGATCTGGGTTTGCTGGGTGAGATGCGTTTTCTTTTTAAAAATTTTCCCGAGCTTGATTCTACTCAGATCCTGTCTTTGGGTACCTTAGCGGGCGCTGCTGCTTTAGGAGTCGCTCATGATGTCGGCAGCATTACTCCTGGGAAAATCGCAAATCTCACTGCCGTAGCTTGTCATGCGGATGTGGCTAACCCGGCCAAAGCCGTGCTGCAAAGTGAGCAGTCACCTGGCAGCACCTGGCTTCGCGGAAAGCTGGTAGAGTTGTCCAGCAATTGAATTGCGGACTTTAAAAACATTCTTTGAGTAGTTTTCCATCAGACCGATGACCTATCTGGCGAAGGATATCTTCATCAATATCTTCAGAGATAAACTGGACGGAGCCATCTGCAAATACTGAATTAATACCGCCCGGGTGTGCGCTGGCAAAACCGCCTACTTCTAAAGGACCTGGATGTGGTAGCTCTTTATTGATCCGGCGTTCACGCAGAATTTAAAGATCGTTTATTGTGCCAGTGTTGCGCAAGCTGGCACGGGTGCCACTAACCCAGCCAAGTTCATCAAAATCAGGTCGGAATTCTCCTAACAGAAGAGTCTGAGAACGGCCATCCAGGATGTCGGAATAACGCAGATTGCTATTCAGGAAGAGCACTCCGTTATTCTTCGCGTCGATGGGAGCTTCCTGGTCATAATGACATCCAGCATAGGTGCTGCGATAAGCAGTCTTGGAATCATTCCTTTCTGCTCCTGGAAAAGAGGAGCATTGGATCACCGAAATCGGCATGGATCGTATGTCGCGATTGACCTGGGCATAGGCGCCTGCAGATTGATCGAAGAGTTGATAGGCATTGCGTTCCTCTATGTAGGGAAGAATCTGGACCAGCCAGCTGACATGCAGGCCTTCGACCTTCATGCTGGTCGCGTGTAATAGTTAGTCGCGTAGCGAACCAGTCGCTGCGAAGAAAGGTCGAAAAGACCCCCCCAAGGCAGCAATGCCACTTTCGGAAAGTCTCTCGACTCAGATGGTCATTTTTTCGGCGAAATTGTTAGAATGGCCCATCAGATATGACGATGCGCTTTCTGCTGCCGTTTGTCTATTTTTTCTTCAGAATTCTTCTAAATAAATTGCGAGCCATGTCGTATTCTCTTGTGAGATTGGACTTGCGCTGCAATGGTGTTTTACTGTTCTTGACACGTTTTGATGTAATCTGCCAGGGCTTGGAGTGTTTCTGCTGGCCAGACCAAATCGCCTTCTATGCGAGCATCAACTATTTGGAGGGAAGCACCCAAGGGAGGGCTGTTTGGAAATTCGGGAAAGTCCATTGTTTGTCCCGTTAAGTTACTTAAAAGCTCATTGGCAAATCGCTCTGCCCAGGTGACGCATCCTGCAGGACCTGTCTCTTATACACATCTGACGCTGCCGACGATACTCCTTGTG
>CAWWCC010000355.1:0-2175 GCA_963935315.1 uncultured Planctomycetaceae bacterium
GGCTAGGTCCTGCACAACCGACTGGCGGCAATTGGAGCCCGGTGACGTCTACGTTGCACTGCCCGATATGGCAGAGGGAAGCGACTCCGAGGATGGCCATATCCACGCACTCAGGGCAGTTTCTCATGGTGCTGCTGCCATTATTTGTGAGCAACCCGTGCCTGTCTTTGATGTGCCCACCTACTTGGTGCCCGATAGTCGGGTTGCCTTAGGTCAGCTTTGTCAGGCGCTGGTGGGGCATCCCTCAAAGGCCATGTCTGTTATCGGTGTATCGGGGACACATGGCAAATCGACAGTCATCGCCTTGCTGGCTTCCATTTTTGCACGTGCAGGCAAAGATTGCGGAGTGATCAGTAGTTTGGGCTGTTATGACGGTATGTCGTATAGTGCAGGTGCAGGGCCAGTTCCGAGTGCCCCATCGCTTGCCTCACGTCTGGCACGCATGGAAGCTGCAGGGTGCACGCATGCTCTGTTGGAAGTATCAAGTCAGTCGCTCAGTCAGGCAAGGATAGCAGGTGTCAGTCTGGATTCTGTTTGTGTGACCCATATTGCAGATGGTCATCTGCATTGGCATAACTCAGTTCAGTCTTATCGAGATACAGAGCGGCGTGTTTTTGAATATCTTTCTCCTACGGGAGTTTCCATACTAAACGCCGATGATCCGATTAGTATGCAATGGCTCGAGTGTGTGTCAGGTCCGTTGCTTACTTATGGAATAGGCGAACAGGCAGAAATTACGGCTCAAAAGATTGAACAACACGCGAATGGACAGCTTTTGCTACTTAAGGCAGGCAGCGAGTCGGCTATGGTTCGCACCGCGATTGTTGGAGAGCATCATATTGCAAACTGTCTGGCAGCTGCGGCTTTAAGTCTTTCGTATGGAATTGATTTGCAATGCATTGCTGCCGGGCTGGAGTCGGTGGCAAAGATTCCAGAAAGAATGGAACGCGTTGATTGTGGCCAGGGATTTCCGGTTTATGTCGATGCGGCGAATACCCCAGATGCATTGCGCACGACTTTACGAACCGCCCGTCAATTGGCTCAAGGTCGAGTCATATGTGTGCTCGGGGAGCAAGATTCCAGAAGCACTGCTAGCGAGGAGTATGCGAAGTCGCAGGTTGTCCAGTTGATGGCAGATTTGGCAATTGCAACTAGCGTGTTACCTCCTGCGAATACTTCACGATCTAAGCCCACAGCGCACGTAGAGATTGTAGCTGATCGTGCACAGGCAATTGCTTGTGCTGTGGCCATAGCTGAGCCAGGGGACGTTGTTGTTATTTCAGGAAGCCAGCCTCGGCCCCAGCTGGCATTTGGAGGCGGCCATGGCGATGTCGACATGACCCGGCAATTACTGGCAACTCGAGTGGAAAGAACCCCTCTAGCAGCCTAACTCATTATTCGCTATTAGCACAGGTAACAAAACTACTATGGAATGGACCGATACCATGATGTTAGAGCCAACTCGCAAAATATCGATCACGGATTCGCAGCGGTCACTATCTTGCGCTCGCGTGATTACTGTTCAGGGAGTGACGTTACTGCAGGTCGAAGACAAATCGAGTGCGGGGATTGATTCTGCACTGGAAGTGTTGAGAGGATTCCGAGCAATTGGACGGCATGTGGTGCTTTGCGACACTACCGATTTAGTGGTGGGCAGACAATTTGGAAAGAGAGTTGTTGAGTGCGGCACCGCCGAATTGCTGGTAAGTTGTGGTTTGAGTGGCCGCGAGATTGCTATTGGTGCACGCGATGCGGGGCTGTCATTAGCAAACGTGGTCGTTTGCAGTCAGGCAATGGCAGCTACCGAAGTCATGGCGAGTCGGTTGGTTCCGGGAGATACTATTTTGCTGCTGGGTGTCAATTCAGAGCTGAGCGAACACCTGGTGGCCGCAATTGATGAACGCTTGTCCGTTAAGTTGGCTGCTTAATTTTCATTATTGATTTGTATGGATTTAGCCAAAAGAAACATTTGAAGTTTCATCGTTGGTTTGTTGGATTGCGGGATCCGGCAAACCGCCCTCCCTGGGGTAGGAGCACATTAACTTGCTTGCGGGCAACATCTGGGTCAGTTGCTGGTAGCGAGCGCTTCACGATGAAGCTTATGCCTGAGCGCCAGGGCGACGCGGCGCGGCGCCCAGGGAGCGCCGCGGATACGACATTTCCCAGGAGTCCCCG
>CAWWCC010000356.1:0-2143 GCA_963935315.1 uncultured Planctomycetaceae bacterium
TACACAAGGAGTATCGTCGGCAGCGTCAGATGTGTATAAGAGACAGAAATACGCGATTAAATTCACCTGCTACCGGATCGGATCCCTCTTGACCAACCAGATGAAAACCTGCTGCCAGACTATGACCGGCCCGCAGAGCACGTGCTACGAGTTCGAGAGCTTCTGGCAATTGGGCCGCGAATTTTGCCAACCGTCGTTTCCTGCGAAATAACAGCCAGCAAAATGGAATGCCAGAAAACATGACTCCTATTATAGGGGCAAAAATGAGATTCAGACCTGCAAAACCGCAGAGCATCCCCGCTCCTACGCCAAGACCAATACTTGTGCCTAAAAATGCAACCATGTTCCGTTCAACTTGAGCCTGCTCAAACAGCAAGGTCAGGTTGAACCATTTTGCAAGTACAGCATCAAGTGGACTTTTTCCTTCTTTCTCTTTTGCCAGCATCTGGGCCACCTTAGAGAGACCTCCTGGCTCGACCTTTTCATTTTTACCCGTCAGCGTGCTTAGCCGGTCTTCCATCTGCAAGACCGACTTATCGCGCAGAAACATGGCTGCTGCCATAATGCCTGCTACGACGCCGATAAATACGGCAATACTGATCATTACAGTGGTTAACATTATTGAATCACCAAATAACACGAATGTTTATTCTCTAGCATGAACAACTCGCCGGGTCCCCCTCTGATTACCCGGCAAGCATAATATTAGTCGCGGAGCATGATCCGCTCACGGAAAGCACTTGCTGGCAAACGTATGCCATGTGATTCCAAACGTGGCATAAAGCTTGGACGGATACCAGTCGATATAAATTTTCCGGCAGCACGACCATTCTCATCGACACCTTCCTGGTTGTACGTAAAGATGTCTTGCATCACGATTGTGTCTTGCTCCATACCCATCACTTCGGTGATCGCAGTTACTTTGCGAGGCCCACCTGACAAGCGATTCACCTGTACTATTAAATCGACAGCACTAGCAATTTGTGTACGCATCGCTCGAATCGGTAAATCATATCCACCCATCATGACCATGGTTTCTAGTCGAGCGATTGCATCGCGTGGAGTATTAGCATGGCACGTGGTTAAGGAGCCATCGTGTCCCGTATTCATAGCTTGCAACATGTCGAGTGTTTCAGCGCCACGGCATTCGCCAATAATTATTCGGTCTGGACGCATACGCAAGCAGTTTCGCACCAGGTCTGTTGCAGATATACGGCCTTTCCCTTCAATATTGGGAGGTCGAGTCTCCAGTCGGACAATATGGCTTTGTTGCAATTGTAGTTCAGCTGCGTCCTCGATGGTTACAATACGATCTTCGTTGGATATAAAACTCGAAAGAGTATTCAGCAATGTTGTTTTACCAGAACCCGTACCCCCTGAAATAATTATATTCAGTCTCGACTTCATCGCTCCTTCAAGAAGCATCACCATCTCGGGTGTCATGCTTTTGTAGTTGAGCAAGTCTTCAAGCTTGAGTGGATTCGATCCAAAACGGCGAATCGTAACGCTTGGCCCGTCCAATGCCAATGGAGGTATGATAGCGTTTACACGCGAACCATCTTGCAAACGGGCATCCACCATCGGGCAAACTTCATCGACTCGTCGGCCAACTTTGGATACGATACGATCGATAATTTGCATCAAATGCTTGTCATCACGAAAAGTAACTTTGGTTTTTTCGAGTGTCCCGCTGTTTTCGACAAAAACGGCCTTGGGGCCATTAATCATGATTTCACTAATTGCAGGATCTTTAAGCAATATCTCAAGCGGACCCAACCCAAAGGTTTCGTCCAGAACTTCATCAACTAAGCGCTCACGCTCAGCGCGATTTAGAAATGTATTTTCCGTATCGCAAAGATGTTCAACGACCAGGCGTATTTCACGACGCAACACATCGCCTTCAAATTCACCAACATGCGTAAGGTCAAGCTTATCCACTAACTTGGAGTGGATACTTTGCTTCAACTTATCGAATTCGGCCTCCTTTTCTGGATTCCCAACTTCGGGCATGGGCGTGTTTAGACTGCTCATAGTAGAGATTTCCTTGACACTACACCTTGAGGTGGAACCGTACTTTGGGCCCACCGGAAAACTTTGCGTCATGCAAACGTAGCTTACATCTGGAAAGATCGAAGCAAGATCG
>CAWWCC010000357.1:0-2100 GCA_963935315.1 uncultured Planctomycetaceae bacterium
GGTAGAAAACCCAATGGGTGCGTATACTATTCGTCTACACGAAACGCATGACTGATGTTCGGCGATCTGCATTCTATCTGGCCAGCATTCAAACGGCGTGCCTTCACTCGCACGTAAGGCGCAACGTACTGCGAACGATGCCCAAACGTGCCCGCTCCAGCCTCAACATTAGCATGTACGGGCTCCACAAGATCCTCGATAACAAATCCTGCCCGACACATACCCCCTAATAATTCTTCCCAGCGGTGAAGATACTCGTGCGTGCCCGTTTCGCGAAGACGCGAAGGTTCAGCCGCTGGGAGCGGTCCCTCGCGGTAGTAAGTTTCCTGGAGGTGATACCCTGAGCTATCTGGCTTCAGGCTAGTTTGTAGACTGGTAGGCGATTTGTGTTGGCTGATATAGAGTCCATCGGGGCAAATCACCCGTGCCACTTCCCCATAGACAGATCCAACGTCAGCGACATAGCAAGTGCTAACCGGTTGCAGGACAATGTCGAATTCGGCGGGTGTGAACATGGTGAGGGAGTCCATAGACGTTTGGATGGTGCGAACGTCCAATCCTCGCTCACTGGCCACTGTGCGATCTAGAGCGAGCATTTCTGAGCTGATATCCACTACAGTCACCCGAGCTCCTGCTGCTGCGTAGAGCGCACTCTGACGTCCTCCGCCTGCCGCTAAGCATAAGACGCGTTGGCCGGATATGCTGGGTCCCAACCATCCTAGAGGATCAACGGTCTGGAGAGGATTTCGGAAATCCACATCACGGGCGGGCTGTGCCAGAGAGGCTCGTCGTTTGGCAAGCGCATCCCATGCTTTGGCATTTTGCTGCCGGCTAGCTGAGTCGTCTGACATGTTGAATGGGCTTGAGGCATTGTACGTGGAAAACCGTAGTCGATTACTTATTGAACCATGTCTCAGGTTGCGTGTCATGGGATAACTCAAAGAAATGCGAGATGCTGGTCACGCTACCTGTTATGTGTATCTCGCAACCAGCATCCCAATAACGAACGGATGTGCTATAGCAGAACACTCAAGAGTGAATTGTTCTAGAACGGATTCTCGCATTTCTTGCAGATTCTACGATCTGGAACATCCAGAGTGCGGCTATTGATAAAAATAGTGCTGTGGGTTCTGGCACTATGTTGATCGCACCGACTGCGTCGAGATCAAAGCCACCTGATTCTTCGGATTTCCAAGCATCGAATATCGGATTGCCTAATGAGTCTGTAAAAGAGCCATCACCGGGAATATCGATGAATCGAATATGACGAATTCCCATAAGATCCACAGTGCCCTGTGTTACCAATGGATCATTACTCAGTTCATTCAAGTCGAATGGTGTCCCTATGAGTACCGGGTGGACTCCGGTGAGGTTCTTTATATTGGTCGTGTTAACACCTGTGAAAGCACGTCCATAAGGAGCGTGCAGTTGATCGTGATTGGGGTCGGGCGTATTGGTGTCTTCATCGATGTTGAGCGAAATCGCAGGAAAACGCGCATAATCCAAACCATTGGATGAGACCTCCACAAATGCCAACTCAGCAAATATAAAGTTAACATCATGGCTATTAAAAAATGCTCCAGCATTTTCAAATACTGCAAAATCTGCGCCGGGGCCATCCAGTAGAGTTTCTTGAAAATGAACAGTAATTGAGCCGGGTGCTGTTCCAGAATTGATCGCAGCAGTATCCAAGTCACCTAATGAAACGGTCACCCCGTCAGCGGGTCCCAAGCCGTTTGCGGGTACATTGTGAGGACCCCCACCAAACATATCAAATTCCACGACTTCAGCAGTTGGAGAGTAATCGTCTACCGCATTGGCCCAGGCAGTGATGCTGGTCGGCGCAACTCCTGTGGTTAAATAGGAATCGTAGGGACCTGCCATGGCAAGTGAAGCAAACACGATGGGTTGCAGTACGAAAAAACTTGTCATTCGGGACATTAGCTTAGCCTTTCATAAAAATCTAAATGAAAATTTGGTAGCGTCGGCAAGGGAGGTACAATCCCAGGGTCAGTCCACCGGTAATAAATAAAGTTGTTGGTTCAGGTATGGACTGTGTGATGGATGCCACGGTTGTGAAATTCGCCTGCCAGGTAAGAA
>CAWWCC010000358.1:0-2090 GCA_963935315.1 uncultured Planctomycetaceae bacterium
ATAGGAGTCCGTCTCGTGGGCTCGGAGATGTGTATAAGAGACAGGCCTAGCAAGGCCGTACCAATCATTACTTTTTGACTGAGATTCAGCCCATCAAAAAAGAAGGTGGCAAATATGGGTAGGCCGCTCATGATCTGGTCTCAATCATTTCGAGGCTCGCTGTCGCATTGCTTCGGCGGCCTCGTCCAAAATGGTGAGTCGGCCACCATAGGTCTTTTGTAGATTCTCATTGGTAAAGGTGGTTTCTGTCGGACCATAAGCAACTAGTCTCATATTCAGTAGAATCACATAGTCGAAATAATCGCGTACGGTTTGCAGGTCGTGATGAACGACCAGGACTGTTTTGTTCGTTGATCGCAACGTTTGCAGAAGTTCAAAAATGGCAGCTTCGGTAGCGGCATCCACTCCTGCAAAAGGTTCGTCAAGAAAATACAACTGGGCATTTTGGGCTAGTGCGCGCGCTAGAAAAACACGTTGCTGTTGTCCTCCCGAAAGCTGACGAATTTGGCGATTGCTGAGCTGAGAAATCCCTACTTGCTGCAGGCAGCGATCGGCAATTTCGTACTGTTTTTTACCTGGACGTTTGAACCATCCCAAATGGCCGTAGGTACCCATAAGTACGACATCTCGTACCGTTACCGGAAAATCCCAATCCACTGATTCTCGCTGGGGAACGTATCCCACCAAATGACGCTGCTGCTGGTAGCTCTTGGCATAGATTTCAACCTTGCCACTGGCCAGAGGAACCAGCCCCAGGGCGGCTTTGATAAGCGTTGTTTTACCAGCACCATTGGGCCCTACGATGCCCACGAGTTTGCCTTCCGGGATTTGCATATCAATATCCCATAGCACGGGCCTGCGGTGATAAGCCACAGTCATGTCATGGATTTCTAAGGCAATGGAGGACATGGAAGGGATCTGTAGGATGGGAGAGCCAAGGTGCTCAAGCGTGTTGTAGGTTACCTGGAGAGCGCCTCGACGATCGTCTGGACGTTGTGCCGGATCATGCCGGTATAATTGCTCGCTGAACTACCACTCTCCCCGAGTGCATCCGCATAAAGTTCGCCGCCATTAACAACGTCCCAACCAGCAGCTTTACATGTTTCGATCAAGGAATCGACTGTGCGATGAGCGATCGTGGATTCGACGAAAACGGCAGGGATTTTTCGTTCGATGAGCAGGGCCTGAATGCTGTCCTGGTGCTGGATGTCCTTTTCTTCTTCCGAGCTAATGCCTTTCATAGCGGCAACTTCAATTCCATAAGCGGCGCTAAAATAGCCAAAAGCGTCGTGTGCTGTCACCAGGACACGTTGTGATGCGGGGATTTTGGCTATTTCGGATTTGCAGTATTCATGAAGCTCAGCCAATTCTCCCATATAGGTGTGGGAGTTGTTGTCGTAAAGTGTCGCATGTTCCGGATCCAGATTGCCCAGCATGGCAGCTACGTCGTGTGCGCATTCAGCCCACAAGGCGACATCGTGCCAAACATGTGGGTCGTGAAGCCCTTCGAATTCGGGAGGTTCTCGAAGCCGTTTATCCTGGCGGGATACGATGCCTTCGGTAACAGCATAGGTAGCCTTTTTGCGAGCAAGCTGCACCAGCTTGTCGGCCATTCTGCCTTCCAGGTGTAAGCCGCTATAAAAGATGGCATCTGAATTCACAAGTTTTTCGACGTCCGAAGCAGTGGGGCGATAGAGATGAGGATCAATCCCCGGCCCCATCAAGGTTTCAACGTGCACTTTGTCGCCACCAACCCGTGCGAGCATTTCAGCAACCTGGCCGGTGGTGCATAAAATCTTGATTGGGTACTCTCCCTGGAATACTTTTTCGGCATGCTCTACTTTTTTATGAGTATGGGACTTGGCCTGTTCGCAACCTGCCAGGCTTGCTAATACCACTAAGCAGGGTAGCACACTTGAGAGAGTCGTTTTGGCAGTAGGCGTTTCGACAGTAAACAATGAGGAGGAACTTCCTGGATTGCCGGACATATTTCTTTAAAATCCCTTCAAAAAAGCGAGATGGAGTCTCAATAAGTTACCCTGGTTCCAGGCAGGTGCCAAGGGTTAGAATGCCCTGGCCCTTTTCGAAAA
>CAWWCC010000359.1:0-2080 GCA_963935315.1 uncultured Planctomycetaceae bacterium
AGGAGTCCGTCTCGTGGGCTCGGAGATGTGTATAAGAGACAGGGGTAGAAGAGCAATCAATTTCGACGAAAAGGAAGCTTTGACGCCAAGTTCGCGTGAAGGCAATCCCGAAGACGACATGGATTTGACACCCATGGTCGATGTCACGTTTTTGCTGCTGATATTTTTCATGATCACCGCAGCCTTTGCCTTACAAAAATCTTTGGAAGTGCCCCCTGTTGAAGACGACGAAGCCACCACAACACAAACGGTAGATGAACTAGAAGTTGATTCGGTGGTCATCCGCATCGATGCGGACAATGTGTTTTGGATTGGTGCTCCTAAATGGGATGAAGAGCAAAAAGCTCCCAGCGTTCAAGACATGTTGATTCGATTACGAGAAGCCAAAGACAGCATCAAAGATGGTTCGGCAAAATTACTGGTCCAAGCAAGCGGAGATTCCCGCCATGAGTTTGTCGTCGCCGCACTGGATGCCGGGTCGGGCGTCGGCATGGAAGAAATTCGTCTTATGAGCTACGAAGACGACGAAATGAATTTTTAGAAAGCACGAGCAATTTTCAGAAGGCCCCAATCGGGGTCAAATAAACGCAAAACTTATAGTAAACATCGCTGCAATGAATACGAACGAATTTCTGGACATCCTCGACCATCGCGACCTGGTCCCCAAGGATATTGTGGAGCAACTTCGCAATAAGGCCACTCAAAGCGATTCGAGAATTACCCCTAAAGCCATCCTGAAGTACTTAGTTAAAAAAGAGTATGTCACGCGCAGGCAGGCTAAGCAGCTTCTAGAAACCACTTTAAAGTTAACTGCTCTGGCAGAATCCAGCATTTTAGGAATGGTACCTATCCCAGAACTTCCAGCCGATCAAGACAAACCGGCAGAACCTGAAGAAGAAATACCGACCCTCACTCCGACGGATCCTGAGCCTGTCCTATCAGACCCCTTGGCTGCGGACACCATGCTTACTGAATCCATGGCCGCAAGTGAGGCCGAAGATAATTTATCCGGGAGTGCTAGAACGAGCGGAGGCAAAAAATCAAAACGTCGCAAGGGCGGTAAGAAAGGCAACAAAAACGAATGGGATTCGCCTCTGCTGCTGATAGGTGGGGCAGGGCTGGCCCTTTTACTTTTTGTAGGTGCTGTCACCTATATCTTGATTGGCCAGGAAGACGCCGAGGTTGTTCTGGCAGAAGCCAGTAGTTTTTATGAAGGAGGATCTTACCAGCAAGCCATTAAACAGTACGGACATTTTGTAGAGACCTTTCCCGGCCACCCCCAATTCAGTACAGCCAAAGTCAAACTTGGCATGGCGAAGATCTGGAAAGCAACAAAAACGGATGCCAATCCGGTACGTGCACTTGATACGACTAGGCAGGTTCTCGACGTAATTGAAGACGAGGAGCAATTTAAAAGCGCTGAAAGAGAGCTTGCTTCACTGCTACCAGAAATTGCCAAGGGTCTGGCAACCAAAGCCGAGAAAGCCACAGATCCAATAGAAATCGATGAACTGGTCAAGAAAACCAACATATCTCTGTCGCTCTGCAACAACACGAAATACATTACCAAGAAGTTTCGTGACGAAGTCCTCTTGGACGAAGTCCGAGAAACGCTTGCTCGTGTAGTACGGTCCCGCTTACAGAGCGAAAACTTGTCGGAGGCTCTTGAAGCCATGCAAGCTGCAATTGATGCACAAGACACGGCCAAAGCTTACGAAATCCACACGCAATTGATCGAAGAAAACCCTGGCTTGCTCAACAACGAGCCCCTGGCTGCCAAGGTGCAAGAAATTTCTTCCAGCGAAGCAGCCGTTGTTAAATTCGTCCAGGAGTCAAAATCAGCCACTCCAGAAGAGCGCCCCAACTCCCTGGTTGCTAGCCTGACTCTGGCTGAGAGAACTGGTCCACCTACCTCCAACAATGACCAATCCGTGGCTGTCCGAGTCGATGGAGCTTTATTCGGACTCAACGCTAAGGACGGTGCAGTGCTCTGGAGAAAATTCATCGGCATTGCACCGCGCCGGACTCCGGTACAGCTCAACAATGGAGATTTGCTCGTGGTGGATGAACAACATCACGA
>CAWWCC010000360.1:0-2034 GCA_963935315.1 uncultured Planctomycetaceae bacterium
CCATGTGAACTTTACCACATCACCTGGCTTTACTTTGGGTTGGCGTGATTACCAGATCCAGACCACAAATGAAGAGAGCGAAGAGGGCCTTGCAGCCGGTGTGGTCATCCTGGGACCAGGCGGGCCCATTACATCCGATGAAATTGCAGAATCCGATGGAATTGCAGATACATCTACATCCGATGGAATTGCAGATGATGTTGATGGTGATGGGCTTCCTGTTTTCTTCGTACTCGCAGGTGATCTCGATGGGAATGGCGAAATTGATGACAACGAGGTGATAGGTAACGGCGTCGATTTCGGGGATTTGCACCTGTTCAATATTCGATTTGACACCTTGTTGGTACGCAATTCCACAGAATTGCAGGGCATTGAAATCATGAAAACCCATGTCCTGGATAATCAGCACAAGATGGTAAAAAGGCAGAACAATCACTGGGAGATTGGTTATGGAGTGCGTTTTCTAAGACTCCGAGACCGATTTTTCTTGCAAGGTGAAGGAGATGTTCTTGGTCTGACACAAGTGGATACAAAAACAGAAAACCAAATCGTGGGTCCCCAGATTCGATCAAGGTGGAGTTCCCAACGTGGCAGATTGAACGTAGCTCTCGATACCAGGTTTGTCTTTGGCTACAACGTACAGGATCTGGATCAACAGGGTGATGTTGGCCAAAACCTGGTACCGGGAGGCTTGAATTCATTCTTGTATGGTCAACCGACAACATTTTCATACGGTACCCAGGCGAATGATTTTTCTCCGCTCTTTGAACTGCGAGCTGATGCTAGTTATCAATTGACGAGTTCGATAGCGCTGAACCTGGGCTACACGGCAATGTACATCGATAGCATTACCCGTGCTTCGCAAGTGGTTCAGTACTCGCTGCCCAATATGGGGATACTGCCTGCTGGCAATCAGGATGTATTTATCAACGGAGCAAATTTTGGCTTTGATGTTGTCTATTAGCAGAGTCCCAAAGCTCACGTTACGAGATTACCCGAACTCAACCCTGGTTAAGAAGCCAGGGTTTTTTTGTGCGCATAAAATAGTGGCGAAAAACGCCCTGAGGCGTTGTTCGTCACCGCTTGGCGTTTTTCCAGCAGAATCGCTCATCTACCAAACAAGTGAGGCCAGCGCAAGAAAGCCACTGCTGGAAAGCTGTGAAGGGCTAATGAGGATACACCAGTGGGAGACAGGTGAAGAAATAGCAGTGACAGACACGTTGCTAAAATCTAGGCTCCCACACTAGCGTCGAAGATTTTTCTCAACTCTTCTAATTCCTGAGAAAGTCGCAGCCGTAGGGGGCTTTCTGGTCTCAGGCTATCGAGCAAGTTTTCGGCACTTTCAAAGGTGTCTTCTGTCTGCTCGCCGTTAGTAAATAGTCGGTTCCAACTACGCGAAACTTCGCTTTCAGTCAGCAAGGCGCCGCTCCTTCTCGATCTTAGGGGATACAATTATTGCGAAATCAATCCTATCTACCCTCCATTATTCCCATTCTTGCTGCATACAGCAAGTACATTGCCATGAGAAAGGTCGACACTGAGGTTTTTCAATTGATGAGGTAAATATCCAATTAGTGAATTCGCTCATTGGAGTTCTGCCATGGGCCATTCATGCATGAGTTGAAACGCAATACAGCCAGGACGCAGCGCCCCTGGCACCAATTGCACCCAGGAGTCCCACGGAGACTGCTTAAGCGTTTGGGCCTGCAGTTTCACTCTGGATTCATGGTGAACGCTCTTTTTTTGCGGGGATCCGTTATTTCATGCGGTGTGTAAGGTTTGATCAGGAAGAGTAAACTTAAGCAGCCACCCAAGAGATAGGGGCTGTAGGGAGCCTGTTGGCTTGACGAAGTTTCCTACTGCGAATTCACTGTTTTTCGAGTGGTTAGTGAATTGAACCGAAGTCAATCAAGTGGTATTTTCCAAGGTTGGACTTGATGCAGGCACGGCAGGCAGGCGACTGGCGCCATAAAAAACCCTCCTGCAGGGGGTGTGTGGCTCGTTTCTGCTATTTACAATGATTGATTGCCAATT
>CAWWCC010000361.1:0-2016 GCA_963935315.1 uncultured Planctomycetaceae bacterium
CACAAGGAGTATCGTCGGCAGCGTCAGATGTGTATAAGAGACAGTTCCTGAGATAATCAGGTCAAGCGTACTCGATTCCAGATCATCCTGTGTCGGAAATGGAACAAATTCGCCGCCGATATAGCCCATCCGGACCGAGGCAAGAGGACCTAAAAACGGGAGTGGCGAAATACCCAATGCCGCACAGGCTCCATTCATGGCAAGCACATCACCATCCGTCTGGCGGTCACTCGACATGACAAAATTTTGTATTTGGACTTCGTCGTTGAATCCTTCGGGAAACATGGGACGAATAGGACGGTCGATGAGACGCGCTGTCAGCGTTTCTTTCATCGTGGGTCGTCCCTCGCGCTTCATGAAGCCACCAGGGAACTTGCCCGCGGCTGCGGTACGTTCACGGTAATCGCACATTAGCGGAAAGAAATCGATACCTGGCCGGGGCGAACCTGTTGCGGCTGCACTCAGCACGACTGTATCGCCATATTGCACGAGGCAACTGCCAGCGGCCTGCTTCGCAAAGATACCCGTTTCAAAAGAGAAAGTACTTTTACCAATTTGCTTTTCAACTCGTATTTTTTTCAATTTTCCAATTCCTACATTAGGTGGGAAGCTGCCATACAGACCAAGTGCCCTACACTCTCTCAATCAAGGCGATAGGCAATTCATCAAACCAATTGCCATCCATCAACACGGTTGTCACCATTCAATACACCATCATTCAATACAAATGACGACCAACCGAATGCGTCTCGTAATACAAGAGAGCAATGAGCAATAACCAACAATCGGGTTAGCTCAATCTGGCGTGAAGTACGCCCGATTTACTTTCGAATACCCAGACGGCGCAACAAATCAAGATACAGTTGCGGGTTCTTGCGTTTCACATAATCCAAGAGACGGCGACGCCGACTAACCATACGCATCAAACCGCGTTGGCTGCCAGTGTCCTTTTTGTGAACTTGCAGATGCTCAGTCATTTCGGCAATGCGGCTGGTCAGGATCGATATCTGCACTTCTGGCGATCCTGTATCTGTGGCACTGCGTCCATACTCACCAATTAATTCTTGCTTTCTTTCTTTTGTGACCGACATCTTTTCCTGCTTCTGTACTGCGGGCTTACGTGCCTGGTTCTACACGGACGGATGGTCAGCTACGCGACCTACGCGTAAGCCACCCAGGTCCACTAATCAAAGCCCGTTTCAAAACCCCATCGTCAGAGGTCCTTCTTTTTAGGCTTGAATAGTCAAAGACCCATTCTTTCCGTGACCCATTTACTCAATGGCCTATGGCTACGTCTTCCTACTACCAAACAAGTGATACTAAATTACTACTTAGTCCTATAATCTAGCAATATAACACCGATTCGCAAGCGCAAATGGGCATGGAATTTGCCAAATTGGGCGGCGTGGCAGAGCGGGAATCGGCCCGTATTGTGGCTGGCCAGGATAATTCTACCGCCTACGGTGAGTTGCAGGGTGGGCCAGAGCGAAGTGCTGATCCACAGCTACCCCTGCTGGATCGTTGAATTCTACGAAATGGATGGGCCAGCGGACTACAGCCGCTGCCTGCAAACATCATGTGGAGCATGATGGCTACAATGTAGCACAACGCTAATGATGGAAATCCTGCCTTTACTGCGGCAGGGCTTTGCGGACATCCTTCAGACGGATCACATCCCAGGCCAGACCTAGCTTTTCCATCAGCAGGATGACCCAATAAGTCATATCGATCTCCCACCAACGATGTCCCTGGCTGGCCACCCGCTGGTAAGCATGGTGATTGTTGTGCCATCCCTCGCCCCAGGCCAGGATACCTACCCACCAGAGATTACGGCTATCGTCTGAAGTTTCGTAGTTGCGATAGCCCCAAAGATGCGTTGCTGAGTTAACGAACCAGGTGATGTGGAGCACATAGACCATACGCACACCCAAACCCCAAAAAACCATCGACCAGCCGCCCCAAGCTGTCCCCAGCCCCCACCCTTCGGGTCCAAAATACCCAAACAAGAATAATGCA
>CAWWCC010000362.1:0-1959 GCA_963935315.1 uncultured Planctomycetaceae bacterium
AATCGCACTGCCCATTTAAAAACCGAACGGCCATCCATATGCATAAACCAACGCTCTGGATCGTAAGGCATTTCTACACCTCCCGATCTGCGACAAAGCAAATCAACACCTGATCCATCTGAGCCAAGGGTGTAGGATAATGCGCCCTGTTCGGGGCTGCCTGGTGCCAACAAAACGGCCCCAGCACCGTCTCCAAAAAGTGGGAAAATCTTCTTGTCTGTAGAATCAAGCACGCGTGAGTTGGTATCTGCACCAACTACCAGCACACGTCGACTACATCCTGTTGCAACAAACTGCATTCCTGTCACTAACGCATAGAGGAAGCCGGAGCAGGCAGCAACCAGATCCATGGCTCCACATTGCAAACCGAGTTCATCCTGGACTTTCGTTGCGGCGGCCGGCATCAAGCGATCGGGCGTAAAAGTCGCAAGCAGTAGAAGATCGACCTCTTGGCGATCCACACCGGCGGCTTCCAGAGCACGCTTGGAGGCGACCACAGCCATGTCACTTGTACACATCCCGGGAGGTGCGTGCCGTCGTTCACGAATACCCGTTCGTTTGACAATCCACTCTGCATCACATCCTAAGGAAGCGAGGTCTTCGTTCGTCACAACATTCTCAGGCACAAAGCTGCCAGTGCCAACTATCTGCACGCCCATGAGCTTTTGCAGCGGCGATGTGTAAGCAGATTCAACGGAGTTGCTCATGTCGATTTTCTAGGGAGTTGTAGAAGAACAGGCTAGGCCTATTCCAAAGGCCTCCTTCCCGCATGGTCTGGGGAGGATTTCGGTTCTGGGAATAGACTAATAGGCCATAAATCTCCCTAAAAAGGTAGCAGGTTCATCGCCTTGCTAATAGGGGTACGCCCTACTGGGTTTCATGCTGCCGAGTTGCGTCTTCGGCTATAGAGAAGAGCATTGCCCTTTTTCCCCACAGCATGAATCGCCCCGGTTTCCCGCATGCAGTATGCCATGCGCTGAGCTACATAACGCTCTACTTGTAACCGATCCGCTAAATGTCCCGTATGGAACTTACCAGGCAATCCACTTGGCAATAGCTTGCGAAGATCCGCCAATGTTCGAAAACGGTGCGTTTCTATAATTTGGGTAAGCAATTGGTCTTCTACCTGGAAATCATTTTTTCGACGCCGGCGACGCTTGCCATGCCCTGGATATCGCAGCTCTTCCACCTCAACCAAAGCCACCTCCAACACCAACCGCGGATGGGGAAAGACGCGCGTGAAATAGACCAATTCATCAAAAACGTCGAGAAGTTTACCGCGCTTGGGACTTTTTCTGCGCTCCAAAACATTGCCAGCACGCTTGTCGAGTTTCACGAGTTGTTTGAGAGCAACTATCGGCTTAACGACAATCACTCGGTGCAATTCGAGCAAATCTGCTATCTTGTCACGAATAGCGACGAGCGACCCATGTTGAATTTCTATGAGCGCACCATTGCACATGGCATCGATACGGTAGCCCTGCAGAGCAACTTCCTGTTGGCCCTCATCAGCCGCGTAGTACTCTTTTAGTTGTCGATGCAGCGAAGTTTCCATAGAAGCAATTGGTGAGAGTATGGAGAGAAACAGATAAAATATCCAGACTCACCCGTCCGCTGCGCGGACATCCAGCTCGTGGGATAAAGAACTGGACTGCTATCATGAGAGCCCAAAGTCTTTTATCGTCACCAACGTGGTCAATTCGTAACCTCTGTCTGCAAAAGCTTCTCGACCACCCTCCATGCGATCGATGATCGCTAGCACTCGATGGACCTTAAGACCTACTGCTTCACATTGCTCAATTGCTCGCAGGGACGAACCGCCGGTCGTTACCACATCTTCGACGATCACTATTTCTTCGCCTTCCTGGTAGGGACCCTCTACCTGCTTGCCCGTACCGTGCTCTTTGGCCTCCTTACGGACGATGACCCCACGCAAAGGGATATCGCGCATCCCTGCCA
>CAWWCC010000363.1:0-1942 GCA_963935315.1 uncultured Planctomycetaceae bacterium
CTGCTCATCTACCAGTTGGTCGATGGTCTGTTTGATGTCGTCGACCGTTTCACGCATGACACCCAAATAACGGCCATATTTTTTGGGTCTGTGCATGGCTGGGCCGGGAACCAGTAACTCGGGAGCCGGTAAACCGTTCTCGGCAAATTCACGTTTCACAGCCAAATTGATTCCATAAGGATCGCCCATGTCACGCAGAAAGCCTACCCCGGCAGCCAGGGCATTCTGAACTCTTCCGATCGCATCACGGACCTCTTCTTCGAGAGGCTTCGCACCTGGTGTCATTCGATTAGAGGGATCGAGTGGCCAAGGCTCCATGTAGTAGTGGACGTGTGTGTCTGCGAGTAGTGGAACCAGGTAGCCTGGTTCGTCCTCCATCACGATCGCGTCGGCGCCATCAGGAGGAGAAGAACGAATCTCGCGGATGCAACCATTCTTACAAGATAGCCAAGATGACTGGTGGGCTGCCGTATCTGAAAAATACCCTTTGCAGCGAATCCAGAATTCATGGGTAGGTAGTGTCTCTGCTCGAACTGCCATATCTCTCTCTGACTACTACATGATAATCATGAAGGAACGACAGCAACTCGACGAACACTCGCGAGGTCCCCACGTTTCTTACCGGAATGTATCTAAGTTTAAGAGATCAACCCGTTTCAATCTCCCTGAATCCACCAATTACTGATACTTTTTGTTCACAAACAGTATTAATAATGGCCCAAAGCACAACCAATTTCAACCAGTTATAGGGAATGGGGGATCTGATCCGTGTGCGTACTCTGCACCCATGTCAGCACGAAACAACATGCAACAAAAAGGGCGTTCAGCCGAAATACCTGCTGGGAATGTGCCTCCATGCCTATTCAGTACGTATGGCTCAAACGTACTTATGGGGGCATGCCAATTGTTGCGGGTCAAGTTCGCTCTACCATTCGGCGACACTGCCATCATTGTGTCTCCAAAGGGGACTTCTCCACTGGTGGCTTTTGGCAGCTCTTTCTCGGACGTAGTCTTCATCGATTTCAATCCCCAATCCGGGGCCCGTGGGGATATCCACATAGCCGTCTATGTATTGGAAAACAGACTTCTCGGAGAGGTAGTCCAAGAGATCATTCTCTTGATTGTACTGAATGCCCAGACTTTGTTCCTGAATGAACGCATTGTAGCAAGAGGCATCGACTTGAAGGCTAGCTGCCAAGGCAATCGGGCCTAGAGGACAATGGGGGGCAGCAGCAATATCGTAGGCTTCCGCCATGGAGATTATTTTCTTGCACTCTGTAATGCCGCCAGCGTGTGAGAGATCCGGCTGAATGATGTCGATTGCGCCGCTAGACAATAATTCTTTGAATTGCCAACGGCTAAACATGCGTTCGCCCGTAGCAATTGGTATGGACGTGAGACCAGCAATTTCTTTTAAAGCCTCATTATTCTCAGGCAACACGGGTTCTTCGATAAACATGGGATGGTAAGCTTCTAGTTCTTTCGCCAGAACCTTCGCCATTGGCTTGTGAACTCTCCCGTGAAAGTCGATTCCAATATCAACGGAGTAACCAAGAGCATCTCTGATGGCGGCAACACGTTCTAATACCCACTCAATTTTTTGATACGTATCTACAATTTGCATCTCGTTCGAACCAATCATCTTCACCGCAGAAAATCCTTCTTGCCGGGCTTGTTTTGCCGCTTGGACAATTTCTTGGGAAGTCTCACCGTGGATCCAGGAATAAACTTTGATCTTTTCGCGAGTTTTGCCCCCCATCAGCTCATAGATAGGCACGCCAAACGATTTGCCCTTGATATCCCATAGCGCCTGATCAATGCCTGATAGTGCACTCATGAAGACAGGACCGCCACGGTAAAAACCGCCTCGATAGAGAGTATTCCAATGCTGTTCAATGTCCCTGGGGTCTTTGCCGATGAGAAACTCCATCATTTCCTGGAC
>CAWWCC010000364.1:0-1937 GCA_963935315.1 uncultured Planctomycetaceae bacterium
GCCGCTCCGGCAGCGGAATGAGTGGAAAGTAGTTTCTACTGACGCTGCCGGAACGGCGCTGCGCTTGGTCCGGCCTACTGCTACGTCGTGGGTAAAGATTTGGGGAACTTGGTTTAGCCAGTCGGAGTCGCAAACCGATGAACCGGTTCAGGAGCACCAGGCTGAAAGTGTTGCCAGTTAGAGATCTGAAGATCTAATTGTTGTTGATTGGCTACCGTCTCAAGAGATTGCTTTACAAGTTTGGCCAATGTGTCGGGATTGCCATGAACCCGCACATTGATGAGTACATCTGCGGAAGAAACATCCAGATTGGCAGCCACCGAAAGTTCGACAGGTTCTTCGGATGCAACCCAATTGGCAATGGACATTGCCGAATCTGCTGAGGCGAGAACCTTGACATGACCTGGTTCCATATGGGCATCGGTCAATACCTTTTGGAAATCATGTACCAATGCGACTGCAAGTGTGTCCATCGACCACCCGTTTGTGGAACTGGTAAATTTTGTAGAAGCATTGAGCCATCCCAGAGCCGCTTCGCCAGCCGTGTAAGTATCGTAATCGAGTTCGAGAGTACCATCTTTCGATTGAGGGGAATTATTCAAGGCTTCGATCAATTCTGGATAGCCAGCTCCTGTCACACTGCTGGTGGCGAAGATGCGCTTAGACGGAAAGCGTGTGGAAAGCAGGTTAAGGAGTTCATCTTGTTGGGTTACGGAAAGGCGATCGATTTTATTGAGCACGAGTAGATCGGCTTCTTCGAGTTGCTTTAAAAAGATATAAGCCGCTTGGGGAGAAAATCCACTGGAATGTCCACCAAGAATTTTTTGACCATGTTCGGGTTTGCAGAGTACTGCTAAAGGGCCCAATGCGTAACGATCGCCAAAAAGATATTGCAGCGGACGCAGTACCGTGGCCACCAGATCGGTACAACTACCTACAGGCTCAGTGAGCAGTATGTCCGGTTGATGCTCGGCTCCCAGTTGAGCAGCGGTCTCGACAAGTTCCTCGAATTTACAGCAAAAGCAAGCTCCAGGCACTTCGCGGACATCAAAACCTTTGGCCCGTAGGGAGTGGGTGTCAACCAGACCAAAGGCCTGGTCATTGGTGACGATACCGACACGGAGACCTTGTTCGGTATAATGCCGGGCCAGTCGGGCGATTGCTGTCGTCTTGCCGGCACCAAGAAAACCACCAATCATGAGGAAATGGGTTGTTGCCATAAAGGATTATTGATTTGGGTTCGTTGGGATGGTGGCAAGAATCCATCAGAAACGGCTAAAATCTGTACAGGACTTATTTTGACGGAGGGTGACTGCAAAGTCACCCCCCTTCTTTACCCCTTTATTACGTAGTAGACGCCTGCTGTGAGGGAGCTTGCAACTTGTTTCCCTCCCACGATTGAACGGCCCATGCGAGAAACACCTGGTCCCTACCCCTGGCCAATTGCTGACGAAGCAATCCGTGCGGCATTAGAAAAGTCGTATTCCGATGGGACATGGGGACTTTACGATGGGCCCGAGAGCCTGCAATTGGTTCGTGAGTTGTGTCAGGCATTTGATCGCGAGTATGCCCTGCTCTGCTCGTCAGGGACGATTGGTATCGAACTCGCTTTGCGTGGTTGTGGGGTGGTGCCCGGCGATGAAGTTGTGATTGCGGCCTATGATTTTCCGGGTAATTTTCGAGCTATTGAGACACTTGGTGCCAGACCCGTTTTGATTGATGTGGCACCTGAAACATGGTGTCTAGATCATGAGCAATTAGTCCAGATGCGTCGCCCCAGAGTGAAAGCAATCCTAGTTTCTCATTTGCATGGTGGTCTGGCCAGAATGGACAAGATCATGGGGCTGGCACGTGAACGAGGATGGGCCGTCATCGAAGATGCTTGCCAGCAACCCTGTCTCTTATACACATCTGACGCTGCCGACGATACTCCTTGT
>CAWWCC010000365.1:0-1906 GCA_963935315.1 uncultured Planctomycetaceae bacterium
ATTGCATGTGATTGAAGCCAAATTAAAAAAAGGTGAATCTGAATTGGCCGTTGGGCAGGCACAATTGGAACGCACACAAACGATGGCCGGTTATTTGGAAATCAAGGCTCCTTTTGCGGGTGTGGTCGCAGAACGCAATGTTGATGTGGGCAATTTGGTGCGGCCGACTGGTTCGAGTATGGAAATGCAGCCTTTGTTGACCGTTGCCAAAGTAGATAAAGTGAGAGCTGTGCTTTTTGCTACCACAGATATTGCCAGTCAGTTGGCTCCAGGGTGCGCCACTGAATTTGTCACGGATGATATGCCTGAGCGACCGTACCAGGGGCAATTGTCGCGTTTGGCAGGGACATATCACGAAAAGACTCGCATGATGCGTGCCGAGATAGATTATTCGAACCCAGTGGATCCACGCACAGGCAAGCGACCCTTACAGGCTGGTAACTATGGATTAGCAACCATCACGCTAAAGTCCCAAGCTCTGCCCGTCATTCCCAGGGCGGCACTCTTGCAGGATGGTAATCGCCAGTCGGTGGCTCTGGTGCAGGACGGCTTCTGTTTGCTGGTACCTGTAGAAGTTTCCATCGAAGTTGGAGATCTGCTGGGGATATCCCGGGGTTTGCATGCAGGAGATCAAGTCGTGGTCAAAGATGCAAGGAAGATAAAAAACGGACAACCCCTCAGCGCGACAGGCTTTGAATTAGTCGGCTGGTAATCTGGCCGCAATGAATTGCGATCAAGGAAGGATCGAATGAAGTGCACCCAACCACAACTTGCAGGGCAGCTGGCGACGATGCTGTCCGTATTGCTCTGGGCAGGTTGCCTGTCGACGGGCAGCAAGGTAACTAAGACACAGGATCCTTTTTTGGTGCCTGAGCAAATACCCGAGGTGACGCAAGCTTCTTTTGTAGACGAAACGGAGGTTCTACAGACTCCATCGGTCGCCCTGTCAGACACGACTGAAGCTTTACCTACTACACCCACGATACAAGAGGGCGTTTATGCCATTGACCTGGCCAATGCATTAGGTTTGGCAGGTGCCGACAACTTGCAGGTTCGTATTGCCCGTACCAGGTTGTTTCAGGCTCAAGCCAGGCATCTGAAGGCAAAAACACTTTGGCTTCCTTCTCTTCGATTGGGTGTGGGATACAACAAACACGATGGTCGATTGCAAGAAACCGTTGGCAATGTGATCGAGGCTGAACGCAATTCGCTATTTTATGGAGGGGGACTAGGATTGGGAGCAGCCCCACTGGCTGCAGGCGCAGGGGGGCCGCCTCGACTCTTCGTAAATTTATCTCTAGCCGATGCTTGGTTCGGCCCACTCGCATCTTGCCAGGAAGTTGCTGCTCACGGAGCAGCAGAACGTGTGGCAACCAATGACTCGCTCGCTGAGATTGCCCTGAGTTATCATAGTCTGGTCGAAGCACATGGCATGCTTGCCAATGCAATTTCTACTCGGGATTTGTCTCAGGAGATGGTAGATCGTGTCACGCAATATGAACGTGAAGGGTACAGTTCAAAAACCGAAGTCAATCGCGCTCGGACGGATCTTTCGAAAAGGCAGCGTCGTGTGGCCGAAGCCCAACGTATGACCGTTTTACGCAGCACCCAACTGGCCAGATTGTTGCGATTGCCACCCCAGGTACAACTGGCACCCGTCGAAGAGCATGTGTTGCCCATTGACTTTATTGATGCTGAGATTGAAAGCGATGCTTTGGTAGCCATGGCCTGGCAAGGTCGTCCCGAGATTGCACAAGTGATTGCCCGTCGCGAAGCAGCATGCTTTCGTATGAAGAATGAAAAATATCGAGCTTGGATTCCTAGCGTTCAAGTGGGGGCCAGTGGAGGTGCTTTTGGGGGAGGGGTTTCGCCTCAGTTTGCTTCGGCAGCTGGACGCAGCGACGTT
>CAWWCC010000366.1:0-1899 GCA_963935315.1 uncultured Planctomycetaceae bacterium
GCTGTTCAATGTCCCTGGGGTCTTTGCCGATGAGAAACTCCATCATTTCCTGGACAGCCATGCTGACCGTATCCGCTCTCCCTTCCACAATAGGTTCTCCCCAGCCGAATATTCCTTCGTCCGTCTGAACCTTGAGAAAGAGCCAGCGTGGTGGGACTTTAAAGAGATCGTACTTGGTAATTTTCATTTTGCGACTTTGGATTAGAGTACTTTAAATGATTTGAAGACAGCGACTC
Source organism: uncultured Planctomycetaceae bacterium (assembly GCA_963935315.1). GTDB lineage: Bacteria > Planctomycetota > Planctomycetia > Pirellulales > Lacipirellulaceae > Bythopirellula. The sequence continues at coordinate 237 of CAWWCC010000366.1, forward strand.
GCGGATGGGGCAGTCATGCAACGCAGAATTGTAATCGTAAATTGGTCTACACCTGTAAGATTCTACAAAATTCGCACCTATGAATAAGAGTCTAACCAAGCACCCGCAATTGGGTCACTCCCTGGAAGGCACCAGGTGCGCCGGGAATGAATTGAGTGAGGGGGGATTCAAGAACTGGAGTCAAGCGTGTCTAAGGACCAGGGACGCTACTTCCGACTCACGGACGTTCATGGAAATGTCGTTCATGAACTTCTAGCCTGATCGAATGCCGGGGGTCGCTACGAGAGCCTATAAAGCCAGGATGAAAAATCGACTCTTGTTGCAATCGCCGGCTACAAACGTATTTTGAAACCGGTTCCAGGCAATTCTTTTTTCAAGTGTCCAGACGAATGGCTTCTTTCGGCTACCTGGCTATCGCGATTGCGCCATCTTCACGATTACATAGCCGCCCCAATGCATACTCGTCGATATCGACTTGCAATGCGTCGACTGAGCCGTCCGTATAGGCAAAGTTACAAACGCCAGGATGGTAGCTGCCAAAGACGTAAACCTGTCGGGCAATTCCTTGCAAAGTTACTTTGGATGCGGGCTCCTCAGGGGACTGGGCAATTCCAAACCCTGGCCCACCGCCACGGCACTGGTTCCAAGAGCCCTCTCCCTGCCAGTAAGCCGTATCTGCATACACGACATAATTGGCCAGATCTTGCCCGGTCGTGCCAAGATCCTCCCGCGGAATATGCTTCTCGCCTGTCAAAAGGGTTTTACTCGTTCCATCGGTTATCTGGCGTAATTCCAACGCATTGGTCCAGGTTTCGGTATTGCAGCCCTGGCATTCATCACACAGTTGCCCTGCGCTGTCGTATCGCTTGTGCAAGGAAACAATGGTACCGGTCGGTCGCAAGTCGTTGACACTCGGCGGTCGTCGTACAGACCAGCATGTACTGAACATCACATTCTCTAGCGGTTCATCCGGGTATTGCAGACGACCAACATCACCCAGATTGCCGGCATAGTCACTGGGAGCCCCTGCCCACGTGCTGGGGCCTGGTATCGAGATAATCGATCGTGGACCTCGTGTCGGACAAATGTACGAGTTGACTTCGATGTGGCGAATCGTTTCGTCGAGGCTGTAAAGACTTGAGCCTGCTAGACCATCGATGATGCCTTTCAGATTTTCTTGTTCGATAAATGGCAGAATCGAAGTTTGCCAGACGGGCAGCTCATCACTGATGATAGCGGGGGGCAGGTACCCTCGAGTTTCTTCGTACAAAAGTACCGCCAGAGAATTCTGCTTCAGATTATTAAGGCATTGCGCACGACGCCCCGCTTCTCGGGCCGCTTGGATGGCAGGCAGCAAAAGTGCGACAAGTACGCCAATGATTGCGATGACTACCAATAGCTCGACTAGCGTGAAACCAATATTCCGGGAAAGAGTGCGGTAGTTCATCCCACTATAATAACTGACTAATCAGAGATTGGAAACAAAATGCTTGCTACGTTCGCTGTGCGTGAATCCTTGATGATCGACCAAAGTAACGATCGTTCTCCCGCTACCTTCCGAAAGATTACCAAATCATGATATCAAGGAACCGCTCGTTAAGCTGGGTCATTTCTTCCTGTCTCTTATACTCATCTCCGAGCCCACGAGACGGACTCCTATCTC
>CAWWCC010000367.1:0-1866 GCA_963935315.1 uncultured Planctomycetaceae bacterium
AGGAGTCCGTCTCGTGGGCTCGGAGATGTGTATAAGAGACAGACCCTATCTCATCCGCATCTATTTTCAACAGTTTGCAAGCAGATTCGATCCGCTGCTGCTGGGGTAGTCTTCGGCTATTTCGACAGAGGAACCTGTTTTTTTGCGACTTTTATATTTTTTTGCACGAAGCTGCGCAAATTTAGCCACTCTTCCTGTAGGTGGTGTAATTTGGTGCCCCTTTTTCCCTAGTGGTACTAGGCGCAAATCTATTTGGTTCGAGGAAAAAAGATGCGATTGACCTTGAGAACATTACTGGCATACATGGACGATATTCTGGAGCCTACCGATCACGAAGAACTGGGTAAAAAAATCGAAGCCAGTGATTTTGCAACAGAGCTCATCCATCGGTCACGGGATGCCGTACGTCGCTTGCGCTTGGGTGCGCCTACGATTGATGCGGGGGAAGATTCCGATGATGTCCTCGGAGGTGTGAGTGTCGCTGATGTCAATGCGGTTGCTGAGTATCTGGACAATACCTTGCCGTCAGGGGATGTGGCGGATTTCGAACGTTTGTGCCTGGAACCTAGTGGCGATGCAGACATGCATCTTGCCGAAGTGGTTTCTTGCCACCATGTGCTCACCATGGTACTGGGCGAACCGGCAGAAATTGACAACAACCTTAAACAAAGAATCTATCAGCTTCCCGCCGACTTAGAGAAGGGGCAGAAGTTACGCATTGAGCCAGCCCATGAGATGCATCAGGCAGCTCAACCAGTTCCAGCTGACACGGTATCTCCCCCTGCAGTTTCGGCATCCTCTCCCCTTTCCGCTACTCCGGCAGCGACTCCTTCTCCCGCTAGTGCTGGTGCGCCTGCTGCCGTTGGCAACTCAGAAATCCCCGATTATTTACGCGCAGCTTCTAAATCCCGTGGACGCAACAAGCGTTTAGTACTTGCAACAGCGGCGATTCTTTTCGTAGCGTTTGTAGGATGGTTGATGTACCCAGAAATTTTTCCATCCCAAGTTCCCAGTAAAATAGCCAATAGCGAAGCGATTCAATTTGAAGGGGAAGTCGTTATTGAGGAATTGGCAGAAAGTTCTCCTCCAGAGACGTCCCATTCTACTGTGCCCGCGGGTGGAGAAGCCCCCCCGTTCAATCCGGGTGCTGACCTTTTAGGATCTGTTCCAGTATCTGGTGATATGTCGACGGTGACTGGGGTAGAAGGAGAGGAAGGGCGAACAATTGAGGAGCAAGCGAGCCAAAATTCGAACAACGCACAACAACCAGACGCTGAGTTGGGAGACACGGGTGCATCGGCCATCCCGAAATCTTTCGATGGTGGCGAATTGGAAGTAGGTATGCCTGCCGTGAGTGATGATTTGGGCGCAGCAGATTCTGACATCACGGCAAGTGTGCATGGAGATTCTCCGAAGATCGATCTGGAGATAGAAACAGCCTTGCCGGACTCTCGGGCAAATACGCTAGATGCTGATCCTGGTGCCGAGGAAGTCTTAGGCGGCGTGCTGGAGGTAGGATCCAGCGATACACCGACCGCCCCAGATTCACAAGAGCCAATTCAACTTGGAAATTATCTGGGCAACAATGATATTTTGTTGTGGCTTGATGATAAGGAAAACCAGTGGGTTCGATTACCACCACGTAGTGCACTTTCTGCTGGTGACACGTTATTAGCACTTCCTAAATTCAGGACGCACATTGTCTTAGGAGACATGAACTTCCACCTTTCGGGGGGGACACAATTAAAACTGCCAGCCCATGAAAGTAAGGAAGGTAGTGGTGCTGAATTGGAATTGGTAATTGACTACGGTCGCCTTCTATTGACAGCAGGCCTTCAAGGCAACCGAATTGCATTGCAGTTTGGT
>CAWWCC010000368.1:0-1864 GCA_963935315.1 uncultured Planctomycetaceae bacterium
CAAGGAGTATCGTCGGCAGCGTCAGATGTGTATAAGAGACAGCTGAAAGGCCGCAGAGAACACGGTCCGATCCCACCTTCTCTCGAATCTGTTCGATGGTTTCGGCAGCGAAATCGCCTAATTTCCAAGTGCCATGTGCACCACATACTTGATGCAGGAAATTCGCGAGTACCTTGTCGCCTTCGGGTGTATGCGTGACTTCCGGATGAAACTGCAAACCAAATATTGGCAACTGTTTATGTTTAACCGCAGCAAACGGACAGGTATCTGTACTGGCGAGCATCTCAAATGAGTCTGCAATATTGGCCACCTGGTCACCATGGCTCATCCAGACTTCGATTTGGGAATTTACACCCGCAAATAATCCTTGCGTATCATTGATCGTGCATGCTGCTCTACCGTATTCGCGTGAGGGGGCATTATCCACTTTGCCACCTAATGCCTGGCAGGCAAGTTGCATCCCATAGCAGATACCAAGAACGGGCAATCCCAGCGAGAAAATCTCCGGATCGCATTGGGGCGCATTCTCCTCGTAGACACTGGCAGGACCGCCAGAGAGGATAATGCCTAGCGGCGCAAGCTCGCGGAGCCGCTCGGCAGTTATATTGTGACGGACAATTTCGCAGTATACGTTCTGCTCACGTACTCGGCGGGCTATGAGCTGGGCGTATTGCGAACCGAAGTCGAGCACCAACACACGTTCTTGGGCCGTTCGTCGAGTAGCAGCGGCAGGCGGAGTTGCCGTCATGGTCATCAAGGCTCTCCAGATGGGGGGAAACTTGAGATTATAAGACGAGCGAGGAGCTAGGAGCTAGGGGCGGTGAACTCGGAGTACGAAGAATTCTCAAAGAAGGTGCGAGGAACACAGGAACGAGGAGCCATTTTTTGGGGAAATAGGATTTCATAGATCCGTCAATATCTGCTCCCGGACACCCCATCCAGTGTTTCAAATATGCAACACAAAGTTGCCGATTCACCACACCTGCGACTATGATGGTAATCTGGGACCTCAACGGAAACCCCTATCTGAAGGGCATTTACGACGTGCAAATCCTACTTACGAATGATGATGGCATCTACGCACCCGGTTTGGCGGCCTTGGAACGGCAGTTGCGTATGATGGGAGACGTGACCGTCGTTGCTCCGCTCACCGAGCAGAGCGGCGTAGGCCACTCCATCACCTACCTGACCCCCCTGATGGCCCGTGAAGTCTTCGACGACACCGGCCAGCGTCGTGGCTGGGCAGTTGAAGGAAGTCCGGCCGATTGCGTGAAGTTGGCAGTCGCCGAGTTGTGCCCCAAACGGCCTGAATTGGTTGTCAGCGGCATCAATAGCGGCCTGAATGCCGGAATTAATGTCCTGTACTCAGGCACGGTGGCTGCAGCCATTGAAGGAGCCTTTTTTGGTATCACTAGCGTCGCGGTCTCTTTGGAATACGACAACGCAGCGCGCTACGACCTGGCAGCCAATCAAGGAGCAACGATTATTCAGCAAATCCTCAACCAAAAAGATTCAGCAAATCATTTGTACAATTTAAATATTCCTAGTAGTGCCCTTGATCACCAAGCTGAGATTCATGTTGTGCCCGTTGCGATTGCACCCTGGGGCGAAGATTTTGAGAAAAGAAAAGACCCACGTGGTCGCAAGTACTATTGGGCCACAGGCCTGGCCCCGGACCCACCGACCAACACCGAAACCGACTTGTCTGCCCTCCGAGCTGGCCACATCACACTGACACCACTGCAATTTAACATGACCCACAGTCAAAAACTGGATCAAATGAAAAACTGGCAACTTGACCTGACACCAGCAACCCGTTAACCGACGCCGACTGGCTTTTGCAAACTGCTACAGCACCCACACC
>CAWWCC010000369.1:0-1861 GCA_963935315.1 uncultured Planctomycetaceae bacterium
GTCCCATTGGAAACGCCATCCGTGAAAACTGTCGGTTGCGTCTTTGCAGAAGGCAACACAGCGTTGCAGTCAAAAACACCCATCCAAACGCTGCCCCCACGCCCACCTCAAGCTCCACCAGCTCCCTCACAGCCAACCCCCCAGCAAGATCCAATACGGCGTACCCGCATACGCCCTCCCAGCGATGTGGTAAAGCTGGAAGATCGTTTGTTTTACATGCTGCAACCACCGCTGGAAAATGTTTTTTCTAATGAGTCGCTGGAGTTCCCATTTCGACCTTTTCCCTATCAAATGGATGGTATCGCCTTTCTCTATCCTCGGCATGAAGCAGTCCTGGCCGATGAAATGGGATTGGGTAAGACGATGCAAGCGATCGTGGCCATGAGGCTCTTGACGCATCAAGGGCATCTAAGGCGTACTTTAATCGTCTGCCCCAAGCCCCTGGTCACCAACTGGCAGCGCGAAATCACTCTCTGGGCTCCGGAATTACCTGTAACTGTGATTGAGGGCAAGCAGGCGCATCGTAATTGGCTTTGGGAAAACGCACTCGAAGGCATTCTCTTAGTTAATTATGAATCTTTGGTTCGTGATTCCGAACAAGTAACTTCGACCTCACGACTTTTTGACCTGGTAATTGTCGATGAATCGCAGCGAATTAAAAATCGTCTGAGTACCACCAATGAAGTGGTATGCAATCTGCCCCGTCACCGTAGTTGGGCACTCACAGGCACTCCCATCGAAAACAGCGCAGAAGACCTGGTTGGAATATTTCAGTTTGTTTCACCCGGCTGTCTGCGTCCTCAAATGAAAATTCCCGCGATACGCCAATCCGTTGGTGATTATGTTATTCGTCGGAGTAAAGATCAGGTAGAAATAGATCTACCACCCAAGATGTTTCGCGATGCCAATGTACTGCTCTCTACCGAACAGCGCCAATCCTACCAAATGGCTGAAGAAGAAGGCATCGTGCAACTCAACAGTATAGGTCGTGAGCTAACTATCCAACATGTCTTTGAGTTGGTCCTGCGACTCAAGCAAATATGTAATTTTGACCCGGCCACAGGCACAAGTGCCAAGCTCGATCGTCTGCAAGCGGACCTGGAAGAATGTGTTGCCAGTGGTCGCAAAGCGATCGTTTTTAGTCAATGGGTAAACACAATCGAGCAGCTAAGCGATCAATTGCAGCAATTCGGTCCCTTAGAATACCATGGTAAAGTCCATTCAAAACATCGTGATGAAATAATCGAAACCTTTCGAAATGATCGTGACAAACATGTCTTGTTGATGAGCTATGGAGCAGGAAGTGTTGGCCTCAACCTGCAATTTGCAGGGTATGTGTTCCTGTTTGATCGTTGGTGGAACCCTGCAGTGGAAGATCAGGCAATTAATCGAGCCCATCGTATTGGAGCAAGTGGTCCCGTCACCGTGACACGCTTTTTGGCTACAGGGACAATCGAAGAACGTATTAATGCTGTGCTTGAAGAAAAGCGAGAATTGTTCAATGCTGTCTTCGACCCATCCGCACCTACGGGTAAGCTTGGTCTGTCGCGAGACGAAATCTTCGGATTGTTTCAGCTTAAATTTCCCGGCGAAGACGATTCACACAAAGCGGCGTAGTAACGTTGCCATCTGTTGCTCTAATTCAGCAATCTGCTGATCCGTCGGTAATGATTCCTGAATGATAAATCCCGACCAATGGAGTCGCATGGGCCATTTGCGCACCTCAGCATTTTGATTAATCTGGCCCAGAATTCGCAACGACCAAAAAGCCCCAAAGGCATCACGGAAACGTCGCCATTGAATTGTGCTGGAAGCAAGAGAATGGGGAGATAAATCGCCAGTTTCTTTGTCGTCTGGGATT
>CAWWCC010000370.1:0-1835 GCA_963935315.1 uncultured Planctomycetaceae bacterium
TCCTGACAGGGCGTAATTGTAATAGGCCACTTCGTCGATGCCGCCTTTGAATCCCTGCACCAGACTGGAATAGGGATTTTCTTCTGGCCCCAAGGCAAGCGTGCCGATTTGGATGTCTTCACCCGCGTTGTCGTCAGGGACATTCCCTGGGGTATTTCCCGCAGCCTTCTGCTCCCCGTTGAAGTACAATGCCATGTCCGTACCGCCAGCACCATCCGATTTGGCAGTAAACACGACATGCGTCCAATTGAAGGGGTCAAGCCCCGTCCCCGACGGGGTAGTGATAATATTCGACCCGGTTAATCCATCGATACCAGCAAGAGTGTCGTTACCAAAATGCAGGGTGCCTTGCGAATGGCAGCAGGTTGAGGGGGTCGGACCGAAGAAGAAGCCTCGCACCACCGAGTTGCCTTGGGTAATCGCATACGAATTATCGGGCTTCAACCACTGTTCGATGGTGAATTCGGTTGCGCTCATGGCACCGTTAGTAAAGGTGTCCAGGATTTGAACGTAGTCGTTTTGACCTGTGCTTTGGAACGCAATGTTCGAAGTCTCTGAAGGGATGGCCCCAGTTGTGGTAGAGATTGCGCCAACGAAGGTCCCATCATTTGCCCCGCCCATGGTAGTTGCACTGTCCACTGCCGTGCCACCACCCTCCTCCAATCGCCAATACCCGGACGGATTATCGGCCAGAACGGCGTCCACATAAGGTCCTGCATAAACCGTGAGAGCAGAGAACGCTGATACAACGACGACGAACGTAAAAATCATCAACTTCCAACGCATCATTGGACATGTCTCCTTTGAATAGGCAAGCCATCCCCGTGTCGGGCACTTGTTTTGTAAGATTCTCTTGACGTAGGATGGCCCAGCCTCGGGCAGCGTTACCCGAACTGATGCCTAGATTATTATATTAGGCGATAACATTAGGCCATTGACATGAGGCCAGGGCCAGGATGAAAAATACCAGTAGATTAGGATTATAGGATTAGGCGAGCATACAAGAAAATTATCAACTAGAATGCTAAGACCATTGAAACAGGTTTGGCCAGTCTAGTCAAGTAAATGCCGGAAACTGGAGCAATATCTATCCGAGAGATGCTGTTGATATTCAGCCATCAACCGAGATTTATTTCGCTGGCTAGATGTAATGTCTTGAAAGCCATGGAGTTGCACCATCGTGAGGTCGGTGATTACCCCCAGAGAGCCTCCCCAGTAGTGACGAGAAAAAAATTTGGCACCTCAACTGCCACAACCCGATAACCACAGACCCAGGACACCAATCGATGATGAAATACGCTAAAGTGCTACGATCTCACGACTTAGTGTGCATCCTATGCTTGTTGACCTTAGCCACCTTGTTGAGCTGTGGCGTCCACTCGACCAATTCGCCTGCTGAAGATTCTTCGTCCGGCAAAGGCAGCAAGCACTACCGGATTGCCGTCATTCCGATGGCCACGACCGACATCGTCTGGGAATCGGTGCGGGCCGGCGCGCGGCAGGCGGCCGACGAAGCGGGAAACGTCGAGATTTACTGGAATGGTCCACTCACGATGAATGACCGCGAAGGACAAATCAACATTGTGCAGAACTACGTGACCCAGCAGGTCGACGGACTCGTGCTAGCCCCAATTGATCGCACGGCCCTGGTACCCTATGTGGCCGACGCCAGGAAAGCAGGGATTCCGACGGTGGTGATCGACAGTGCTTTGGATAGCAAGGAGGACACGGTCAGCTTTGTCGCTACCGACAATTATCATGGCGGGCAGTTGGGCGCCCGCACCCTGGCTCAGCTACTGGGAGGTGACGGCGATGTGATCTTGTTGAGGTACACC
>CAWWCC010000371.1:0-1814 GCA_963935315.1 uncultured Planctomycetaceae bacterium
GATAGGAGTCCGTCTCGTGGGCTCGGAGATGTGTATAAGAGACAGGCCAATACTTCTGCAATTTCTTCGCTACTTACAATTTCTAAATTGTCACGGTCGGGAGGATTGTTGTAAAAGAGCCCTACATCAAATTCCTTTTCGTTAAGCAAAGGCGGAAGCCAATCATGCTGCCCTAATTCTTCAGCCCCCACGACCAGAACTTTTGCTGCCGTATTACGCAAGAATTGTGCGATTTGCACAAAACTCATCCCCAACAACGGATACAGCAGTAGGGGCAAGACAGCAATCAGAAACAATGTCCGACGATCGCGCAGCTGATCACGCATTTCGCGAGTGTAAATCAGCTTGACATTTTTCCATTTCATATTGAAATCGCTTAAAAGCTTAGGCTGTTGCTGTTTCTGGATCTTGCTGGCGAATTAATGCAAAGAAAATATCTTCCAGGCACTGCTGACCATGTTGCTGGCGCAAATCTTCCAACGTTCCTTCTGCCAATATCCTGCCCTCGTGCATAATCGCAACACGATCACAAAGTCTTTCAGCCTCACGCATGATGTGAGTCGAAAAAACAATACACTTGCCCTGGTCACGCAATTCTGAGACGGTATCAAGAAGTGCCCGAGCCACCAGCACATCCAATCCACTGGTCGCTTCATCGAAGATCAAAACGGGCGGATCATGAACGATCGCTCGGGCAATTGAAACTTTCTGCTTCATGCCCGTCGACATTTTTGCACCCAACAAATCTCGAATACCCTGCATCTGCAGGCGATCAAAAAGCTGTTCCATCCGTTCCCGGAGACACTCTTCTTCCATTCCGTAGAGACGCCCAAAATACTCCACCATTTCCCAGGCCGTCATTCGGTCATACACGGCCGTATTGGCCGACATGAAACCTATTTTGTGTCTTACCAACGAAGGTTGGGTCACGCAATCAAAACCTGTCACCTGGGCCGTACCATGGGTAGGCTGCAAGATGGTGCTCAGAATTCTCAAGGCGGTCGTTTTACCGGCTCCGTTGGGTCCTAAAAGCCCAAAGACTTCGCCTTCGTGAGCCTCGAAACTTAAATTATCGAGCGCGACAAATTGCCCACGTCGTAAATCGGCATAAGTCTTGGTTAGCGAACAAGCTTCGATAATCGGAGATTTGACAATCATAAAAACGTCACATTTTCGGAAGCAGGAATCAACAACTGAATCGAAACATACCCAGAACGATCCTAAGCGACAGCGGGGGGGCCATCCTACCACGAAATGGGCCCTCTTTGCAGAATACCAGCAACCGCACTATCTGCGCAACAAGTTCCTTGATAGTCTTCGTTTACAGCCGATATGGAGGACAGGTTTTGGCGACTATGCGGAAGACGTATGGCTAAAAGCATTATGAGTTGCATTACCTAGCATAGCAGTACAATACTCATAATATGTCTGCCCCGCCTCCACGGGTGAAACCATTTTTAAGTTACGGTTTTACTCTCTTTTGGGCTGGTTCGATTCTGGTCCTGGTGGACGATACCCTAGCTGTGTGGACGAACGGTGTTGCAATGCCTTCTCCATCGCTCGCTGAGCACCTTGGCTTCAAGTATCGTATCGAACAGTTCCCGATCGATCAGCGTGAGCATTTGAAATGAGCGGCCTTCACTGGTCCGATCCAGAACGAAGTCGTAGCTCCATACGTGATCTTGGTACTACGGACGCAGACGCATACACGAGCCGTCATTGAGCCACAGGCGCCTGCGTTTTGGCAGTCCTTCCTGTCGCCACAGCCGTGCGACTTGCTTGTGATTAACTCGCCAACCTTCTGCTCGTAGCAA
>CAWWCC010000372.1:0-1799 GCA_963935315.1 uncultured Planctomycetaceae bacterium
CACAAGGAGTATCGTCGGCAGCGTCAGATGTGTATAAGAGACAGATCATATTGAAGCCCAGCATATCCCCCGCACTTCCTCCCACAGCAATCAAACCGCGTCGCATGGTGAGCCCAACTTCATTACCCACATCCCCATCTACCAGAATGGTTCCGCCCGTCATCCCCTTGACTGAACCTCGGTAAGCCGCCCCGACAAGATGTCCAGCATGTCCATGGATATGCAGGAGACCGCCACTCATTTCGGCGCCGGCCCAACCACCCGCGTCACCGGCAACTTCAATCCTACCACCACGCATCTCACTGCCAATATGCCTGCCACCTGGACCGTGAATGTGAATCTCACCCTCGGACATATGCGCACCAATCCAATGCACTCCAGAAAGATCGCCATGAAAATCAAATTGCAGGTCGCTCGCATTGCCCTCGATGTCAAACATTTCACCCAAGGGCAATTTCTGATTGCCATGAAAAATCTCGAATTCCCGAATCTCGGCCAGAGACTTATCTCGAGCCCACGTGGGGGTAAGCCCTTCGATTTCGACAGGAATGGTCGTTTGGCCTTGGTAGGTAAGTGCTAGTGCCATACTGATCGATACTCATTCTCTTTGAGGAAAAGGGGCTTGGGGAGTTTGGGATAGGCACGCTCGGAACGCCACAGAGGGCGTTCCCTACAGGGGTTCATTGATTGGGGGGTTCTTGGATAGGATATAAGGTGAACCTATCCAACTACCATCAATCCCAAATATTTTTCTGCCATGAATCGCGGTGCAATTGTCCTTTGTGGTGGTAAATCTACGCGAATGGGTTCTCCCAAAGCGCTTTTGCCTTTTGGCGAAGAGAAGATGCTCCAGCGCGTGGTGCGGCTTGTCTCCGAAATCGTTCCCCATGAGCAGATTGTTGTCGTGAGTGCTCCGGGCCAGGAATTGCCTTCTTTGCCTGCTGCAGTGAGGCTTGCTGAAGACAAGCGAGCGGATCGTGGTCCCCTCGAGGGACTCGCTGCCGGCCTGCAGGCAATCACCTCTAAGACAGAAATCGTCTACGCCACTAGTTGTGACGTACCTCTGCTGCAACCTGCATTTATCGAATATCTGTTTCAGCAAATTGGCAATCATGATCTCGTCATTCCCCAGGAAGAATCGTTTTACCATCCATTGGCGGCTTGTTATCGTACTTCGGTTTTGCCTTCGATTCGCGAATTGCTCGCGGCAGATCGTCTGCGCCCCTTCTATCTCCTGGAAAAATTAGACAGTATCGCAATTCCTATCGACCAACTCCGCATAGCCGACCCCGAATTGGTATCACTTAACAATCTCAACACACCCACACAGTACCTGGCAGCGTTGGCGGCAGCAGGGTTCTCCGTCTCACCTGAATGGCAGGCTCAGGCCGACAAATAATTCTCACCCTTGGAATTGCCGAGTATTACCTGGGCAACACCGTGGCAACTTAGCCACAGCCGACAATTTCTGGATCGTGCAAATAACTGGAATCCACCGGATAATTTCGCCAACGGATGGAATAATACTTTTCGAACCAGTTCTGAATGTCTGTTTCGAGTTCTAAATCATACGCAGGCTGCACATGAAGCGTTTTGCCGATGGGAGTGCTTCGGATTTCGCCATTTTCTACTATCATCCGACCCGATTTGATCACCATACGTGGCATCTCAAACATGATCTCTTTGTTTTCGTGTGGCGTGTAGATCGTTATATCGGCGTCTGCCCCGGTAACAAGGTGGCCTTTGTTTTTAAGTACCACGAGAAGCGCTGGCACTACAAGGGGAAGGCTGCAAATGTC
>CAWWCC010000373.1:0-1793 GCA_963935315.1 uncultured Planctomycetaceae bacterium
CACAAGGAGTATCGTCGGCAGCGTCAGATGTGTATAAGAGACAGGCCCCAGGCAGTCCGCCCAAATAGAGAATTCCTTCGAACTTGCCTTTTCCCAGAGCGATGACTTGCGCGGCAATTTTTTGTTGACCACCGACCTTCCCAACATACTCCCCCTGCACGGCATAGTCGGGCCCTGCTTCCTTGGAATCGACAAACGTGGGTAATTCGCCATAGACAGAAGAACATACACTGAGCGTTATCAAGTTCCCAAGAAGCGAGATGCTCGTTAAATAATAGCTGTGAAGACGCATGAAATGCTCGCTATGCGGATAATCTGACAGACCTGGCTAGCAAAGACATGAAACTTTGCGGTGAACGAAGAGGCAACCTAAACGGGTCCTTTACGTGGAATGCAAGGCAGGGAAACGAACGGCCCGTGTCCTCAACCATGTGATGGCTCCAGAGCTACAAACTCAAACGGACCATCGTACAATCGGAGATACCTAGTGTCAAAGTGCAACCGGGACAAGGAACCAATAGGAGTACTAGGATGGGTGCAAAAAAATTGTAGAGAATCTCTCGCACCTACTACGGTTGCGAGGGCGAAGGTTTTATAATGGTTCGCATTTCCGCCATGGAGCGGTTACCAAGGTGCCCCAAACAGGAGAATTCAGTTCACATGACTTATCAACCCTCAGGAACGCGTATTGGTTGGATTGGAACCGGCGTCATGGGAGCCAGTATGTGCGGGCATTTGATCGAGGCCGGTTACACGGCCACGGTATTTTCTCGTACGCGGTCCAAGGCAGAACCCCTCCTTGAGCGCGGCGCCTCTTGGGCAGAATCTCCACGGGAAGTTGCGGAGCAATCCGATATTGTCTTTTCGATCGTAGGCTTTCCCAGTGACGTGCGTGAAGTGGTCCTTGGTCCACAAGGGGTTCTCGCAGGGAGCCAGGCCGGCAATGTTTTTGTTGACATGACTACCAGCGATCCCTCGCTGGCGGTTGAAATCTCCCAAGCGGCAGCCGAGCGGAATGTTTCCAGCGTTGACGCCCCTGTCTCCGGGGGTGACGTCGGCGCACGAAATGGGGCGCTATCCATTATGATCGGTGGTGATCAACAAACGGTGGAGGCGCTGGCGCCCTGTTGGGAGGCCATGGGGTCCACTTGGGTCTGGCAAGGAGGTCCCGGCGCAGGACAACATACCAAAATGGTCAATCAAACCTTGATTGCCTCGGGGATGGTCGGCGTCTGTGAGGGTTTGCTCTACGGCTACCGCGCTGGTCTTGACCTGGACAAGGTGATGCAGTCGGTTGCCAGTGGTGCGGCTGGCAGCTGGTCGCTCTCCAATCTTGGACCGAGGGTTATTGCTGGCAATTTTGATCCTGGGTTCTATGTCGAGCACTTCATCAAGGACATGGGTATCGCGTTGGCAGAATCGCGTCAGATGAACCTTAAGCTTCCGGGCCTTGAGCTTGCCGAAGGACTCTACCAGGAGTTGGCAGCCCAGGGCCACAGCCGGAAGGGAACCCACGCGTTGATGCTGGCCCTGGCCAAGATGTCGGAAGTCGATTGGAATCCCACATCATCGAACTAAGTTTTTAAGAGCTCATGTTCGCATTTCGCGATGCACACTCCTCAAACTGGTGGCTCCCACTTTACAATAGGAATACGTTTTATGTTCTCAACTATTGCTGATCACCTGGGAATCCTATGCATCGTGCCCTGCCTTTTCTTGTTTTGATCATTCGCTTGACCCATATTTCATCCCTGTCTCTTATACACATCTGACGCTGCCGACGATACTCCTTG
>CAWWCC010000374.1:0-1791 GCA_963935315.1 uncultured Planctomycetaceae bacterium
TACACAAGGAGTATCGTCGGCAGCGTCAGATGTGTATAAGAGACAGGTAAGAGAATAACTATGCGTGTTTCTTGCGATGCTATGATGCTAAACGCTGTATCCCTAAACGTAGTAATACGCTGTCCCAAGTTCTGACGCTGTGCCTAATACCTACACCATCCAACTTGAACAAGCCGAGCAGAAAGGCAAATATGCCTTTGTCAGTCTTGGTTGCCCCAAGAATCTTGTCGACAGTGAACGCATGCTGGGAATGCTGCAACTCGATGGCTACGAGCTTGTTGATGACCCACAGGGTGCTGACTTTGCCATTGTGAACACCTGTGGCTTCATTGAACAAGCCAGACAGGAATCGTTTGCGGTGATCGATGAAATGCTCGCTTTGAAAAGTCGTGGCGATTTACGTGGTGTCATTGTTTCAGGTTGCCTGGCAGAACGTCAGCAGGAAACCCTGCTTGAAGATCGTCCCGAAATTGACCATCTGGTAGGGGTTTTCGCCCGCGAAGAAGTTACCAAGGTTGCCGATCGTCTTATTGGCGGACTCGACGAGCAACGTACACTTTTTCAACCTGCCCCAACCCATCCACTACCCGATACGTCTCGGTTACGAATCACTCCTAAGCACTTTGCTTTTTTAAAGATCTCTGAGGGCTGCGACCGGCTTTGTACTTTTTGTGCCATCCCCAAAATGCGAGGCAAGCATGCCACAAAGCCCATGGAGGAGGTCCTTGCCGAAGCACGTGAGCTAGCCGCTGATGGCGTTCGTGAACTTGTGATTGTGGCACAAGACACCACTTATTACGGGATGGATCTCTACGGTGAAACGAAACTGGCTGAGTTGCTAAGAGAATTAGATAAGGTGGAAGGAATTGACTGGATTCGACTCATGTACTTCTACCCCATGTACGTCAGTGACGAACTCATTGATGTTCTTGCTAAAAGCAAACGAATTCTCCCCTATATTGACATGCCGTTGCAGCATGCCAATGACCAAATGCTCAAGCGCATGCAGCGACGGGTTAACCATCAGGACACCAGGGAATTACTCTCGAAACTGCGTAAACGCATACCGAATCTGGTCATGCGCACGACCTTTATCACAGGCTTTCCGGGCGAAACCGATGAGCAATTTGAAGAGCTGGTCGAATTTGTACGCGAACAAAAATTCGAACGATTGGGTGTTTTCACCTACTCTTATGAACCCGACACCCCAGCAGCCAAATTGCCTGATCAAATCCCGGACGAGGTGAAAGAAGAACGTCGCGAACGTCTCATGGCCATACAGCAGGAAATTGCCTTCGCATGGAACGATTCCCAAATTGGCCGAAAGTTGGACGTCCTTATCGACTCTGCTGTCCCTGGAGAAGCAAACGCCTGGATAGGGCGGTCCTATGCGGACGCACCGGACGTGGATGGAGTCGTTTATGTAACCGGCAATGAGACCTCTGGCAATGGCCTCAAACCTGGTGCTATTGTACCATGCGAAATTGTAGCCCGCCAAGACTACGACTTGATAGGCGTGGCTTGTAAAGAATAAAGGTCTCAGGTCAAAACCCGAAGCCCTGAATCCCGGAACTAGAAGCGCAGCCATGCCCAACCCATCGACGACTACAGGCAGCACCAATTTGATGAATGTGCCAAATCAGGTAACCATCTCACGGATTTTCCTATCGATTGTGCTTTTTGTTTTTTTGTCACTCGGTTGGTACCTGACGAGTATGGTCCTCTTTGTACTTACAGCAATAACCGATTGGGTTGATGGATATTGGGCACGCAAGTACGAGCAGATTACAC
>CAWWCC010000375.1:0-1731 GCA_963935315.1 uncultured Planctomycetaceae bacterium
GTACACCATAAATGGTTCATGTCCTGAGAGACTGATTAGTTTAAGTCGCGGGTCCTGTTCCAGTGGTTGATAGAGACGCAAATGTATTAATTCTTTGCGTGTTGTAGCAAATGCAGGGACATCCGTATCCGGCAATGGTTGGCCAAGAGCTTGTGCCAGTTCGTATCGATTGACATAAAAACTCAAGGGGACCAATCCCTCGTCCGCTAATTTTTCTGCCGCTTGAGCTGGATCTTCTGGCACGGGCTCACCGGCCTGTTTTTTTTCTTCGAGGCGCTGTAGATTCTGTTCGTGGGCCTGACCGCGATAAAAACTTTCTAGCGAGTCACGGAGTGGGGTCTGAATATAATCGACCACCGACCGACCAAATAGGAGTCCTAGTAAAGTGCCAACGACGAGAGCGATGAGCGATTTGAACAGCGCTGTTCGCAATTCTTCGAGATGCTCTGAGAAAGACATTTTTGTCTTGCTGAGCCAGTCATCGTGGTCGGTTTCGGGCATGGAGAGCAGGGCAGGGGACTAGGAGCGGTTTAAGTGGGAGATTCGCGGCTTAAGTCGTATCGTAGCAACGGATTGATGCCTGTACAATGTTCTCGCATGCAGTTGACTTCGGGATCCGGAGTCGACTCACGAGAAATATGGACGTCCTCGCTCCTATTTATCAACTCTCCAGGACTGACCGAAGACATACCCTAAACTCGTCGTTGCTAAATTTGCGAATTGGCAGTTTTTGACCTTTTTGTGTACGAGAACAGGTCGTCTTTCATGAGTGTTCCTTGCAATTCCCCACTCCGGTTTAAGCCATTATTCCGTCGATACTTGTGGGGCGGCCGCCGGCTGGCGACAACGCTTGGCAAATCCCTGGGCCCAGGCGATGACTACGCTGAGAGTTGGGAACTCGTCGATCATGATGAAGATCAGAGCGTTGTCCAAGACGGTCCCTTGGCAGGTCGAACGCTCCAGCAATTGGTGTCCGAGTGCAGCTCCGACTTATTAGGTCAGCATGCCGGGTGCAGTCGATTTCCGTTGCTGTTTAAATTCTTGGATTGCAACCGCAAGCTCTCTGTTCAGGTACATCCAAACGATCAGCAGGGAGCACAACTGGCCCCCCCTGACCTAGGGAAAACGGAGGCCTGGGTTGTGCTTGATGCCGAACCGGGCAGTAAGATTTATGCTGGTTTGCAGCCTGGACTTAGCCAACAGGATTTACGCAATGCTTTGCAGGCTGGAACTTGCGAAGACTGTCTGCACAGTTTCGAACCTCAGGTGGGAGACTGTGTTTTTATCGAGGCCGGTACGATACATGCGCTCGGTGCTGGACTTGTCATTGCTGAAATCCAACAGGCCAGTGATACGACCTTTAGGCTCTTCGATTGGAATCGCACCGACTCCTCGGGCAATCCACGTCAATTGCATATTGAAGAATCACTGCGTGTCATCAATTTTTCACGAGGCCCAGTTTCCGTCCAAAGCCCGCAAGCCACAAAATTTCCGGGACGCGAGCAGTTGGTCGCTTGCGATAAGTTTATTCTAGACCGTTGCACGTGGAAAAACCCTCAAGCTGTCGGTGGCGATGACAGATTTCATTTAATTGTATTGATGGAAGGAGAAGCCAACATATTGGGGGCGACACTCTCGGCAGCTGAAACGCTCTTGCTACCTGCAGAGGCAGGGATCGTGGAAATTGCACCACAAGATGAAGTTGTCCTGTTGGATATTTATTTGCCAGCC
>CAWWCC010000376.1:0-1671 GCA_963935315.1 uncultured Planctomycetaceae bacterium
GAGTCCGTCTCGTGGGCTCGGAGATGTGTATAAGAGACAGGGGGTGGCGGTGGTCGTCCTGACATGGCACAAGCTGGCGGAAAAAACCCGGCCAAACTGTCCGAAGCGCTCTCCGTAGCCAAAGAAACCATTCAAGACATGGTCCAGGAATAGACCAGCACAAACCTGGATATTGCCTTGTAGCTTTGGCACTCGACTCCAAGCAACATGCCAATGCCTTCTGGGTGCAAGCCCCATACGTGCCATATAGGGAGGGGCCTTTTTAGAAACTCTGTGACCGCTGGCAACTCGATCGGAGGGTGCAGACCTCCTGGGCAATTGGCGTAAAGCGGGTGAGTTTCGAACAGATTTAGATTTGTTACGTAGAAATGCAGGTGGAGACTTCGCTTGTTGTTTTTGAGTGAGCGGGTTTAGAATGCTAGTAGTGGGGAGTGAGTTGCATCAGATTTCATAGGCAACTACTTTTTTGGGAACTGGAGTCCAAACCATGACAAAGCTACGTGATATTGCAGAATTGGAGATTGTAGACAGGGGCCCCGGTTGGTTATTTGTGAGACTCCATCCAGACCACGAGCAGATGAACGATCTTGCTGATCGTTTGTGGACCCTGATGAACAAACACTTTATTCATCGTTTGGTTCTCGAGATGGACGAAGTCGTTTTTCTTCCCAGCCAATTGATAGGTCAATTGGTCATGTTACAGAAACGCGTTTTGCAACACGAAGGATCCCTCCGTCTCTGCGGCCTCTCTCCTTCTTGTGTCGATGCGCTGCATGTCTGCCGATTGGGTCAGGCCATGCCAAACTTTGCCTGCCGTGAAGATGCAGTAAGAGGATACAATGCAGCTAAGCCGAGGTGAGTCGGCAGTGAAAAACGTTCTTCAACGCGCAGTCAGAAGTAGCATGAATCTTCTCGTCACTTCTCCCTACATCAAGCAGGTCTTTTGAAGATCTCGCATCAACTGGAGTGTGGGCTTGGCCTGATCGGCGCTGTCGAATAGCCCAGCGTGTGGGAATTCATGCGGTAGACTATCGGTGAGCTGGTTCCAGAGGATTACCTGAACGGTACTGCGAGCTAGTAAGAGGGGTAATACTTCAGCGGCCCATCGATACTGCGCATCAAAATTGTTGGCATCTTTGCCAGAGGCATTGGACGGAGACTCCACCTGGCCAAATGCCAGGTCGGCTTCGATGTGTTTGCTGGCTTGTTCGTCAATTGTAGAAACACTAGCTGTAGACAAGTGGATCATGAGAGGTAAACCCCAGACACTCCACTGATCAAGCATGCGTCCCAACTCAAAGGCAGGTCTGTGGCTGCTGCCATTTGGGTGGAAACCGGCGTTGATTTCCAGGCCAAAACCAGACACTCCTAGGTCGGCTCGCACCAAAGCGTCGGCGTAGTGCAGGGGAGCTAGATCTTCGTCTTGGTGTACCAGATATTCTGCCCATGGTTGATCGAAAGAAACGGCGGTTGGGGTGCGGGGATCGATTTGTCTTACGATTTCCAAGGCTTGTGCTACCAAATGCAAACGTTGCTCTTCTTCGAGTGAGAGCAATTCGCCCGTATTCACACGAGATGCCACTTGCCACAAATGCACACGTCCCGCATAACGGCTGACAACAGCGCCTGTCTCTTATACACATCTGACGCTGCCGACGATACTCCTTGTGT
>CAWWCC010000377.1:0-1662 GCA_963935315.1 uncultured Planctomycetaceae bacterium
CCTTTCCGCTGTATACTGGTCACTACGGACACCCGTTAGACACATTCAATTAAAAATGCTCAGCACTCCGCTCTTAGAAACAAACCTCTCTCAATTTCCCTTACAGCGGGGCAAAGTCCGCGACGTATACGATCTGGGTGACCAGCTTTTGATCGTGAGTAGTGATCGTATCAGTGCCTTCGACTGGGTTTTGCCTACGGGTATTCCTGATAAGGGTCGCGTGTTAACTCAGGTCAGTAATTTCTGGTTTGATTTTCTTGGCGAATCCGATCACCTGCTTTTAACCGACGTAAAAGACTTTGATTTACCGTCAGAAATTGATCTTGAGGTATTGGCTGGACGGGCAGTACTCGTGCGGAAAACAGAAGTGGTTCCCATCGAGTGTGTTGTACGTGGCTATTTAGCCGGTTCTGGTTGGAAGGAATATCAAGAGTCGGGCAAGGTTTGTGGCGTCCGTCTTCCGGCTGGCTTGCGGGAAAGTGACCGACTACCCGAACCAATTTTCACACCGGCCACCAAGGCAGAGATTGGCGACCACGATGAAAATATCTCATTTGACGAAATGTGCCAGAGAGTGGATCCAGGTTTAGCTGAAGAACTACGTCGCCGGAGTATCATGATTTATGAACGGGGCGCTGAGCATGCAAATGCGAATGGTATTTTGTTGGCAGACACCAAGTTTGAGTTTGGGCAGATTGATGGCGAACTCATTCTGATCGACGAAGTGATGACACCCGACAGTTCTCGATTTTGGCCTGCCGACGAGTATGAGCCAGGACGCAGCCAGTCTTCTTTCGATAAGCAATTTGTCCGTGATTGGTTGTCGCAAAGTGGCTGGGATAAGAACAGCAATCCTCCCATGCTGCCACCCGACGTCGTTGCAGGTACTCGAGCAAAATATGTGGAGGCATGTGAACGACTGACTGGGTCCCAGTTTGCCTGGAAGTAGCCTGTAGGAACTTCCCGGTTAGGAGAACCACAGGTCGTGCAAGAGTGTCTGGGTTCCCTTGCAGTGTGGTTATTTCTTATTGCTGATCCCAAAGCTTGTAGGGATCGTCGAATCGCTGTTGTTCTGAGACTAATAATGCTTCAAGCTCACGACGTTTTTGTTGGAAACGAGGATCTTCTGCGAGATTACGTTCGTGTGCCTGAGGGTTATTGCCCGTTTTTGCGATGACTTCTGGCGCGTGGTGTTCACGTAAAAGTTCCTGTGGATTCTCCCGCAGATTAAAGAGTTGTGTTTCGCGGACACTCCCCTCCAAGACATCGTACTTAATTAATTTTCAACCATCTTGCTTGACAGTGCGGATGCCAGGCTTGGTTCCGCCAGCATAGACACCGTTTAATTCGTTACGTACGCGCTCTTTTTCCCTTCCGGGTTTGATCGGAAACTTTTACCTTCAACCGAATCAGGGACTTCGATGCTTGCCAGGTCGCAAAGGGTCGGCAGAATGTCCTTCCGCTTTCGACATGACCATCTCGACACGTTTTGTCGTACCGTATCTGGAAAAGCTTGTTGGCGGCATCAAAAGAGTTGCCTATTTTGCAGGGCCAAAAAGGGTCATAACCGGCCGCATTGAATAGCGCGGGCATGCTTTGTCGAGCCACTTTCGTATTTTTTACCGAAAATTTTTCCACTTTTTTGGTTTGGCAAGTGCCAAA
>CAWWCC010000378.1:0-1608 GCA_963935315.1 uncultured Planctomycetaceae bacterium
ACAAGGAGTATCGTCGGCAGCGTCAGATGTGTATAAGAGACAGCAATTGCGCAGCGCAGCCCGTCATAAGTCGGCAGACCCCGAGTGGAACCTTTCGGATCCAAATCTTCCCAAAAGCCCCTGGTGGTTTACAGAATACGAATCGACGGGCGTTGGTTTTCGGATACTTCGCCCCTGGAAATCCATGGATGAAACGGAGCGGAAAAAAGTCTGGGATGCGGATATTGAGCGGATCCGTGAAGATGTTGCGGATCGGCTGGACGAAGGCCGTGGCGCTCGCAGTGCTGCTGATGTTCGCCTACCGGTAGCTATCCTGGAATTAGAAGAAGCTAAGATGATAGAATGATTGCTTGGACGCAGAAGAGAACACCCAACGACAAAATATTTAAGTTTCGATAGATGGAGATTTCTTGTTATGTCTAATCCGATCAGCAATGCATCACCAAACGGTTCTACGTCACGGCGTGATTTCGTCAAGACTTCTACGGCGCTCATGGTGGGAGGAGCGGCAATGGCAACGGGCGTAGACCTGGCCCGTTCGGCACATGTGGCTGGAGACGATCAACTTAAAATTGCCTTGATTGGATGTGGTGGTCGTGGACGAGGTGCGGCACTGCAGGCCCTGCGTACCGAAGGCAAGGTGACACTGTGGGCAGTTGCCGATGTATTTGAAAGTCAGGTCAAAAAGATACTGCCCCGGATCGAACGTGATTTGGGTGATCAATACGACGAGTCGAAAATGGGGCCGTTGTCCGAGCGTATTCAGGTTCCTGCAGAACGTCAATTTGCAGGATTCGATGCTTATCAAAAGGCCATCGACAGTGGGGTGGACGTGGTCCTGCTAACCACACCTCCCGGTTTTCGACCTCCGCAATTCGAGGCAGCAATCGCGGCAAATAAACACGTCTTTATGGAAAAACCTGTCGCCGTGGATGCCGTGGGCATTCGCAAAGTGCTTGCTGCTGGTAAGGCAGCCAAAGCCAGAGGACTGGCCGTAGGTGTGGGTCTTCAGCGAAGACACGATCCAGGCTACATCGAGACCATCCAACGATTGCAAGAGGGTGCGATCGGTGACATTCTGCTCACGCGCGTCTATTGGAATTCAGGAGGAGTTTGGGTTCGTACTCGCTCTGATTTTGAAAAGGCGAATGGCCATAAGCCGACCGAAATGGAGTACCAGGTGAACAACTGGTACTACTTCAATTGGCTTTGTGGCGATCACATTGTGGAGCAACATATCCATAATATTGACGTGAGCAACTGGCTCAAAGCTGCCTTTCCGATCTCAGCAAATGGCATGGGAGGTCGTCAGGTACGTAAGGGTAAGGATCATGGCCAGATCTATGACCATCATTGTGTTGAGTACACGTATGCAGATGGCACCACGATGCTGAGCCAATGTCGCCACATCAATGGTTCGTCGAACCGGGTCACAGAATACGCAGCGGGCTCGTCTGGAAAATCGCATGTGGGTGGCAAGCTTATCGAAAGCAGCTCAGGAAATTGGAAATACCAGGGGGACAAAGTGGATCCCTACCAACTCGAACACGACCACTTGCTGTCTCTTATACACATCTCCTAGCCCACGAGACGGACTCCTATCTCGTA
>CAWWCC010000379.1:0-1600 GCA_963935315.1 uncultured Planctomycetaceae bacterium
CATGACAAGCACGTGAGATCACCTCCTGGTGCCATCAACACGTTGTTTCGAGGGTGATCAAGCGGATAAGGTCCAAATCGATCGGGAGAGGTAGGACCAAACAGCCCCAAAGTTGGGCGCCCCAGTGCAGCAGCAATATGCAGGGGGCCACTGTCATTGGCAATTACCAATTGAGCTCGACGAAGTAGTTCCACCATTTGGAGGAGGGAGGTTTGCGAAGTCAGGTTGATAAAGCGCGAAAGATCACTGATTACGGGATCATCCCACTCAAGATGACTGTCCCAGACCACCACACTTTCAGGGTGCTGTTCGATAATGCCGGCCGTTAGGTCGGGGAAATACTTCCACTCTTTGTGTACCCCACGGCTATTGGGCACGATAACGATAGGTTTTGTGTCGACCAGTCGAGGGTCCAGTTCATCAGGGGATTCGCCCACAATATCAATGGGGCCAAGCAATTGAGGCTCCAGTCCTAGCGCAGGTAAAAATTGCAGGAGTTTTTCGATAGCATGCGTGTTGCGACCACCGACGGGAGCAGGCACTACGTGATTGTATGCGAATCGGCTTCCTTCACGGGCAAAGACACTACCGACTTTGAGAGGCGCTTTTGCCCGCCATGCCATGAGTCCTGTACGCAACAGCCCCTGAAAGTCTAACACCACATCGTACGAATGTTTTCCTACATCACGTATCGTCCTGAAGAGGCGTGGTAACCCACGTAGGCCTTTTTTGTGGTCGAAAACTAGAATCTCACCATTGACTGTTGGGCAGCGACGTACAATTTCAGCAAACCGCTCTTTAACGACCCACGATATCACGGCTTCGGGGCATTGTTCGCGTATGGACTGCGCCACAGGGAGTGCGCAAATAATATCTCCCAGGGAACTCGGTTTTAGAATGAGAATCTGCATAGATATAGATACTATTCAGGCCGCGCGTCGAAGCTGAGGATTGAGTTGGGAGTCGTTGTACATTTTAAATTGGAAATAAACGCGGAAGCTTCGCGTTCCTGCTTGCACTTCTTCGAGCAGTGCCGAAAGAGCGGCTGACAAATCGTCTATTTGCCGCTGGACAACTTGATGCTTTGCCAAACAAGAACCTCGATGAGAGTCGCTGGCATCTTTGCGCTCTGCTTCTTCACGCATGTGGTATTCTTTCAGAGCAAGGATCGACAATCGATCAATCATCATACCAGGGGTTTCAGAGTTCAAAGGACAACCTTGCTCAGCCGGTTCTAACATCTCGACCATGTATTGGTCTATCGATTCAATGTAGTCGTTGCGTTGTTGATTGTGTTTGTCGATGGTCCGTTTAGCCTGGCGAACTCTTTCGGCACCCAAATCGTCACATCGGGCTATGTCTTCCTCGTGCCAGAGGTTGAAATTTTCGAGATGGTTCTTTTCGACAAGTGCCAGGAACTCCGGCATGGTTTCAGAATCTTCGATCGCTGGAGGCTGAACATGCCAACGGACAGTACGCTCTTGTTGCAAAGCGATGGTTTCTGCGACGTTCATCTCGGAACTCCAAGGTAGTTTAGATGCGTAAACGTATTCGAACTGTCTCTTATACACATCTGACGCTGCCGACGATACTCCTTGTG
>CAWWCC010000380.1:0-1587 GCA_963935315.1 uncultured Planctomycetaceae bacterium
TACGAGATAGGAGTCCGTCTCGTGGGCGCGGAGATGTGTATAAGAGACAGAATGGGTGCAGAGTTTTCCGCTGGATGAAGGTGTCGATGCGTTTCTTCGCATGGTTGCGGCAAAGGGCAACGATATCAAGGCGGTGCTCATGCCTTAGCGGCCAGGAAAGTAGTCACCGTTTTGTCGTTGCTATGAATCCTAGCACAAGTTTTCTCGACGCATCCCTGCTTAAATTTGGTTCACAGGATAGCTCGGGCGATTGCCTTGCAATACGTTGGCGATATTGGTGGCCGTCTTGGTCTTCAGCTCCACCTTCGCTTCCTCACTGTACCAGCCTGCGTGGTCAGAGAGGACGACATTTTCTAAGCCGCGCAGAGGACTGTCCTGAGGGATCGGTTCTTTTTGGAATACGTCCAACCCGGCATAGGCAATCTTACCGTCTGACAAAGCCTGCGCAACTTTTTGCTCATCCAACAAATGGCCCCGCGACGTGTTGATCAAGATGGCTTCATTTTTCATGATTTCTAATTGTTCTGCGCCAATCATGTTTTTCGTTGCTTCGGTCAGCGGAGCATGGACCGAAATGAAGTCTGACGCGCGCAGCAACTCCTCGAGTGTGACGGACTCAACCTGGTGCTCTTTCCAGGTTGACGCATCGACGTAAGGGTCGTAGCCGAGTACGCGGGACAGCCCCAAGCCAGATACCTTCCGCCGCATGGCTTTGGCAATTGCTCCAAATCCAATCAACCCTAGCACTCGGTCTTTCACACGATACACGGGCTGATTATGTGCCCAGTTCCAGCGGCCATTTCGAATACCACGATCTAGATACGGGATTTTTCGTACGCTGGCCATTAACAATGCCATGGCGTGATCTGAAACATCTTCGACCGCGTAATCGGGCACGTTGGCAACCCAAATTCCTTTTTCAGTCGCAGCGCCCACATCCACATTGTCGTATCCAACACCATACCTCGAGATGATCTGGCAGCGATTCATGCAGGCAATCAGTGGGGCACCTACAGGAAACAGGTTGGCCAAGACCGCGTCGGCCTCCCGCAGCACGCCCATTGCCTGATCTTCCGATGTCAAATCGTGGATAACCAACTCTGCGTCAACCGATTGCAACACGGATCTTTCAATATCGTATTGACCTTGATACCGATCGTCGGTGACTACCACGTGGAACTGAGCCATCCTGTCATACCCTCGGTGCCGGACGTTGGATCGCTTCAAAGATCGTGCCGCCCACTTTTCGAGTGTCCAGATGGGCGAAACCACCTTGATCGGTTCGTCCGCTCATCAGCACTCCGATACCCAACGACTCTGCCTGCGCGATGGTCGCATCGAGATCGTCGATGTCGAATCCCAAATGGTGCAATCCTTCCCCATGTTCATTCAAGAAGTCTTCGTAAATGCTCGGTGTTTGTAGCGGACAGGACAATTCCAGCTCGAGAGGGCCCATGCGAGCAAAGGCCATTTCCCAATAGCCGTCGCTCGGTTGTCCTAAGTAAGTGATTTCCTTGTAGTGGATCTTGGGGAATACAAAAGGTCCGATCCCCAGAACATTTTCGTAGTACTGGGCTGCTTGCTCGA
>CAWWCC010000381.1:0-1519 GCA_963935315.1 uncultured Planctomycetaceae bacterium
GTCTCGTGGGCTCGGAGATGTGTATAAGAGACAGGGCGAAGAAGCACTCGGAAGATGCTTGAACTCGATCTCAGGCAACTTCTCTTTTCCAATTGTCGTTCCCGAAACAGTCAGCGAAAACCCTTTGCCATTCTCAAGAGACTCATAGACCAGGGCCGAACCATCGTAGGGACTTTTCGGTAGCGTTCCCCCCAGTTTTTCAGCCACACT
This sequence comes from uncultured Planctomycetaceae bacterium, assembly GCA_963935315.1. GTDB lineage: Bacteria > Planctomycetota > Planctomycetia > Pirellulales > Lacipirellulaceae > Bythopirellula. Next base: position 211 of record CAWWCC010000381.1, read on the forward strand.
ACCCAGGTCCGCTGGAAATCCCTGGGCCGTCTTGGTTGCTGAAATCGCCAAAATAACTTTCGTGAGAGTCAACTCTGCCTTATGAACTGCAAAGAGTGACGCCAGCCTGGCTGGATTTAATTTACTGGCTCTCTCTGTGTCTGGTAGTTTCGACTTGTATTTTTGATAAATTGTTTCTCCCTGCAGAATCGATTCTGGTGCTGATTGCGTAAGACATATGGCCGATTCTCGAGTCAAAGCAATATGCGTCGAACGCAGTTTTTTCAGGTGACGCCCCAGAGCATCCTTATTGTCAAAAGCACTTTTAGGTACCCCATGTTTGATCGCAGCAGCGATGGCGTGTTTTCTTAAATCGACAGGTCCCACATTGGGCATTTCTTCGTGAAGCACCTCCAGCACCATTTCGGCCCAGGGGCCATCCGGGTAGGCATCTTGCATAGCATCGAGTCGCATTTGCGAGATACTAGCCTCTGACAAAAGTGTGCGCGCTGGTTCAATCAGATTTCCAGAAGAGACCTTTGCTAAATCCAGCAATCTATTAATCAATGACTCATCGGAACAGTGGGTAGCCCAACGTCCAAGAGCGTAGTAAGCCGTTTCGAGTATTTCGATGCCGGCTAATACTTCATCCAGAGTCGTTTGATGTGTCATGTGACGACCCATGCGGATTATTGCTAGATAAATCTCAGCAGCAGACGTCCAATCGCCAGCCGCTTCTTTCTGCACACCATGCAAGGCGTTCAACTTGGCCAGGTCAACCATCATTTGCGTGTGGGGCAAGACAGCAGTGAGCATGTATTGGCGAATGTCGAGACCAAAATCAGCATGCAATTGATTGGCCCCGATCAGGGAGGACCGAATTGCATGACGAGAAGCAATCAACAAACGATCTACCTTCGCAAGATCTGCTGGACTCGAAGTGGGAGTCACAATTTCCCAAATTGGCTTACGAAGAAGATCTCTATGGACGGGATCAACAGCTACAAGAAATAATATTGCGCGTTGATAATGAAGCGCGGCATTGGTCGAAGTACGAGGAAGAGGCAGGTCGAGCGTTTCTTCAGACACCCCCGTTCTCGCCGAACTGACGAATACCATCAGTGCGAGAAGGCAAGGAAGGATGCACCAACTCCGGGTTGTTTTTCTACAATCCATAGGCTTCATAGTCGTCTCTCTACTACTATTTTGAATCTTTTTTATGCATCTGCTACGGCAACACCCTGTTTGGTCACAATAAACCTGCTCCATCTCATCCTACTTAATAACTGTCTCTTATACACATCTGACGCTGCCGACGATACTCCTTGTG
>CAWWCC010000382.1:0-1503 GCA_963935315.1 uncultured Planctomycetaceae bacterium
ATAGGAGTCCGTCTCGTGGGCTCGGAGATGTGTATAAGAGACAGAGACAGCACGGCTTCTGGAAGCCGGCGTGTTGGGTATTCAGTTGCCACCTACTGAAAGCCTCCAGGATCTGGAACAACTGAAAAGTTTCATGAAATACCCACCCCTTGGCACCCGAGCCAGCGCGACAGGATACGGCAACAGTGCCTACGTCAAGCACACCAACAAACGCCAGTGGTACGATCAGATGAATGATGAACACATTTATCGTGGCCCATATCAAAACGCGGCAGGGCGTAGAAAATATCGACCAGATTGTTTCACTGCCAGGGTTGGACATTTGCCTGGTGGGAACGAGTGATCTAAGTCTCGACTATGGCAATCCGGGGGATTACAAAGACAAAGATTTCCGCGAGCTTGTCCAGAAGGTCTTTGACGCAGCCGAGCAGAATGGCGCAGCGCGGGGCATCCCGGCTAGCGACCACGATTCGGTCAAATACTGGATCGATCACGGTGTGCAGTTTTTTGAGTGCGCCACGGAGTTGGATATGTTGCGCGCCGGAGCCGCCAAAACGATTGAGGATTTACATCGTGCAAGAAAGTAGAGATTCCATAGATGTGTGATAAGTTAGGAATGAACTCGGATAAACGACCTGGAGCAACTATTCAATCGCAGGATGGGTGCTGGCACCCATCCTAATCGTTCTCTTCTATAAATCTGTAGGGTGCATGTAGCGACGCGTAACGCATCAAAATCAAGACTCTAACGATTTCCGCTTCAGGAAATCGCAGTTGATTACTTTCTCGATGAGATCCAGTGGCACGTAGAAGTAGTGATTCGAAGCCTCGAATCCGATGCGAGAGTCTTGCTGGACGAGTGTGAAATACTCACGGGCTAACTGAATCTCGTGATCAAGAAGTTGATGGAGTTGTTTGCGGAGTTCTTGTTCTTTGTTTGCTTCGAGATCTGTTTCTCGCAAGAGGTCACGAGTCAGTACAAAGCGAATTTGATTGGCAGTGCTGGCAAAATGTAATTGTGCGGCGCGGGCCAGAACGAAATCGGCCAGCGCGACGCTGTGTTGCTCATCTGAGGTTGCTTTGACGACTCGCTCAAAATGGTTCAGGCCAGCTTGCCATTGTGTGGCCATTTTTTCAAACTGCTGGGCCAATACTTCGGCTGAGAAACTCCCTCGCCAAGTATCCATGCTGTCGTATGGGATACCTACCATGGTGGCTCGGTAGCCAGTGGGCTCGCCGTAAAGCAGATTGGCGGGTCCCATTTGGTGGGGTGCAAAGTAGAGTACATTCGCGTTGTACGGAAACTCCCGAAAGGCATCACTAAAAGCGGTCCAGGCATTTCGCACATCAGGCATGGCCTGCACGCCGTAGCGCTGCCTGGCAATCGTATTGAGCACGGTGTCTTGGTTGGCATTGGGGAGCGTGTCAAATAGATGAGCCACTTGCAAGTTGGGCGACTGTCTCTTATACACATCTCCGAGCCCACGAGACGGACTCCTATCT